>CAKUJM010000016.1 GCA_934661755.1 uncultured Lentisphaeria bacterium
AAACGACCGCGCTCACGTTTTCACGACAAGAAAAGCCTCCCCTGCAAGGGGAGGTGGCGCGACCGCGCCGGAGGGGTGGCGTCGGTCATGACGTGCGTCCATGCATGTGCGTTAAACGACCGCGCTCACGTTTTCACGACAGATAAAGCCTCCCCGGCAAGGGGAGGTGACGCGACCGCGCCGGAGGGGTTGGCGCCGGTCATGATGTGCCGCAGTGCATGGCCGTTTAAAAAACGCGCTCACGTTTTCACGACAAGAAAAGCCTCCTCTGCAAGGGGAGGTGGCGCGACAGCGCCGGAGGGGTTGGCGCCGGGGTTGACGTGCGTCCATGCGTAGTTTGAAGAACGCGCTTTGTTTGTAACAACATAATTGTCCAATGGCGAGACGCCCTTGCTACCCCGAGGGAGGCTATAGGCCCGAGGGGGGGGCGTCGGGCTTGACGTGCCGGCGTGCATGTCGATCGCCTCCCTCGCGCGCGCGCGTCAGCCATATAGGTGGGCCAATGCTCCCCCGCCCGACCACCCAGCGTTAAGCTAACCGTCCCGCGCGGCATTGCCAGCCGGATGCGCCATAATCCCCAAAAGTGTGCGATTGGCAGACACTTTACAAAATGGTGAGGACGTGGGAGCTGCTTCCCGGTCTTGCCTTGCCTGCGCTGGCGCTACTCCTGTGGCGGGTTGTCGGCAGGCCGCTGACCAGTCGGCGGTCCGAACTTCAGCAGCCGCCGCTGCTTGCGGTTGAGCTTCGGCGACCCATCCGGGTTGTACTGCTGCTTGACAGTGTATCCCTGGCCGGCCTTGTCACCGTGCGGTTTCCTGCCGAAGCGGCGGGGTGCGCCGTAGGCGTGGTCGTCGCGAGGCTCTGCCCTTTCCGCCCTCGGCGGCTGCGGGCGTTCGTGGCGAACGCCGCCCCGGCTCGGTTCGCCGGCGTCCTCGTGGTCGCGCGGCGGCCTCTGGCGTTTTTCGCGCTCCGGCCGGGGGGCGCGGCGGCGTTCACCGCCACTGCGCGGCGCGGTGCGACGGCGTCCATTCATCAGCCATTCGACCTTCTCCTGCGGCAGGCCGATATTCTCCGGACCCTGGTCGGCGGTCATTGCCAGCTGCCGTGAAATCATCTTGGTGAACAGCACCGCCGGATCCTGGTCCTGCTTCTCGATCATTTCCTGGATGGTGTTGTAGAGATCCGGATCCAGCTCGCTGGCAAAAAGCTGCGCCAACAGCTTCTCCAGCCGCTGGCGGTTGACTTCGCTGCGGGTGGGGATCATCGCGGGGGAGATCTTGGCGCCGACATTGCGGCGGATGTTCTCCAATTGCCGCATTTCGCGCGGGGTCACCAGGGTGATCGCCTTGCCGGTCTTGCCGGCACGGCCGGTGCGGCCGATGCGGTGGACATACGACCGGCTGTCAAAGGGCAGGTGGTAGTTGAAGACATGGGTGACATCCTCGACGTCCAGTCCGCGCGCCGCCACATCGGTGGCCACCAGGATGTCGAAGTCGCCGCGGCGAAAGGCCGCCATCACCCGCGAACGCTGGCTTTGCTCCATGTCGCCATGCAGGCAATTCACGTTGTATCCGCGGCCGCCCAGGAGGATGTTGAGATGGTCGGCCTCCTCGCGGGTGCGGCAGAAGATGATCGCCTTGCCGACTTCCTCGCAGTCGATCAGGCGGATGACCGCGTTGGTGCGTTCGTATTCCTCAATGACAAAGAAGTGCTGCTCGATATTCTCGTTGTTGGCGATGGCGGCGCCGCAGTCGGTTTCGATGTTGAGCGGGTTGTCGAGGATGCTCTCCGCCAGATGCACCACCTGCCGGGGCATGGTCGCCGAAAACAGCATGGTCTGATGCGGGCCGGGAAAATGCTCGAAGATGGTCCGCACGTCGTCGATGAAGCCCATGTCCAGCATCTCGTCGGCCTCGTCGACCACGATCACCGCGGGGTTCACGCCGTCGAAATGTCCGGAGTCCATGAGGTCGATCAGCCGTCCGGGGGTGGCCACCAGGATATTGACGCCGCGTCGGAGGATCTCCTCCTGGCGCGAGTAGGACTGCCCGCCGGTGAAGGCGGCCGGTCGCAGACCGGTGTGCTTGCCCAGGCGGTAGAGTTCGCTGGATACCTGGGCCGCAAGTTCGCGGGTCGGGGTGAGGACCAGCATCTGCAGGCCGTCAAGGCCCATGATGCGCTGCATTCCCGCCAGGCCGAAGGCGGCGGTCTTGCCGGTGCCGGTGAGCGCCTGGCCGAGGATGTCCCGCCCCGACAGCGCCGGCGGAATCGCCTTGAGCTGAATCGGAGTGGGCTCGACAAAGCCGGCCTCCGAGACGGCCTGCTTGAGCTCGTCACACAGCGCAAAATCATCGAAGGTGCCGGCGGGCGCGGCCGGTACGGCGGTAGTGGTGTTCTCAGTATTGTCCATTGTACAAAAATGACATAGTTTTTCCGTAAATGACATAATATAGCCGCCAAGCACGCGCTTATTCGGTGACGGCATGGCGATTTACGATAAAATGCCGCCGTGGCGTCGCGGCGTCCTCTTTCGCGTTTATATTCCGTAATGCGCCGCGCGGCCGCCAGCCGTGCCATGCCGCAAGAGACAACCAGGCCGTGCAACCACGCGACACTTCAACACCTTTGGGATCCGTGAAATTTGGCTCTTTTGCGCAGAACGATGACTTCAAGCGGCTTCACGGAACATGCCCGTTGCTTTACTGCCATGACTGACGACCAGAATACCCAAATCAAGGAACTGCTGGAGGCTTTGCGGGTCAATCTGCAAAACGACGGCGGGGATCTCGAACTGCAGAGGATCGAGGGCGACACCGTCTATCTTAAGCTGCTGGGGCATTGCGGCAGCTGCCCGTATGCCCTCATGACCCTCAAGGACGGCATCCAGCGGGTGCTGCGCGAGCAGGTCAGCCAGGACATTGTGGTCGAACGCGTCGAATAGCGGTTGCATTGCCGTGTCAAGCGAGACCTTCTCAGTCCTGGTGGAGAACCGCTTCGGAGTGCTGGCCCGGGTTTCCGGGCTCTTCTCCGGCCGCGGATACAACATCGACAGCCTCACGGTCAGCCCGACCATGAATCCGGCCTATTCCCGGATGACGATCGTCACCCATGGCGACAGCGACATCCTGGAGCAGATCGAGAAGCAACTCAACAAGCTGGTCGAGGTGGTCAAGGTGACCCGGCTGACCGCGGGCGGCTTTGTCGCCCGCGAGCTGATGCTGATCAAGGTGTCGGCCAGCGAGGATGCCCGGCGCGAGCTCATGCAGATCGCCTCGGCCTATGATGCGCGGGTGGTGGGGATTCAGCCGGATTCGCTCATCATCCAGATCACCGACGTGACCGACAAGCTGGAGGAGTTTGTCAACCTGATGAAGACCTACGGGGTGATCGAGCTGGCGCGCACCGGCAGTGTGGCGCTGGTGCGTTCCAGCCGCCCGACTGCATCCTGAGAGCCAGATGTCGACGAGGAATTTTCTCATCATAGCGGTGGTGCTGTCCGTCATCCTGCACCTTGTGGTCTTCGAGGTTACCGCAGGGCTGGAGCTTGGCGGATTGCCGAAGGTGACGGCTTCGCCGCCGCCGCCGGATAAAATCCCACCGGTGAGGCTGAATTTGACGCCGCCGGAGCGCGTGGCCGATTCGCCGAAGCCGCCGGCGGAAGAGGAGCTGCCGCCGCTGGCGGAGTTGCCGGCGGACGATATCGCGGAGCTGCAGATGCCCGATGGCGGCCCGGATGCGCCGTTGCCGCCGCCGATGGACATGAAGACCAGCCAGGTCGCGCAGATCCTCAAGGATTCGGATTTGGCGGAAATCCCGGAAACGCTGTACAAGACCGCGCTGGAAAGCGCAATGCCGCCATTGCCGGCGCCGGAGCCACCGAAATTGGAGACGGTGATCACCGCGCCGCCGCCGGAGATATTGGAGATCCCCAGGAGCGCATTGCCGGAAGCGCGGCAGGAGCTCCCCAATCGCCAGGTCATCCCCCAACTGGACCGCCAGATGGTCGATTCTGCCGTCAGCCTGCCCAGCCTGGCGATGGAGGGGCCGCTGATGCAGCAGTATCCGCCATCGGAGGTGTCGGCGCTGGCATTTCGCAGCCACGCGCCGCAATTCGCGCTGCCCGCCATTGATGATCCGTCGCTGGCGCTGCCCGGCGCCGTGATCGGCCGTGAAGACGGTGATGGGGCGATGTCGACGCTGTTGCCGGGCAATCTGCCTGTGGCCGATGGCGCCGCGGCGGATATGCGTCCGAAGGCGCTGGATGCCGCGGTGCCGCTGGACGAATTTGTCGAGGTGGTGGTCACCGTCAGGCGCGACCAGGCTGGCGCCGGCGGTTGCTTCCAGGTCGCGATCCGCCCCAACGCCAACAGCGAGTCGATGCCTGACATTCCCAAGGACGTCATCTTCATCATCGACCGGTCGGGATCAATTTCGCTGCCAAAGCTGAACGAGTTCAAGGATGCCGTCGCCCGGGCGATCCCGCTGCTTGGCCCTCAGGACCGCTTCAATGTCATTTCCTTTTCCGACCGCAATCAGCCGATATTCCGCGGCCTGGTGCCTGCCAGCGAGGCCAATTGCCGCACCGCGATCGAGCATGTGCGGAAGATTCCGCATGGCGGCCTGACCGATGTCTTCAAGGGGCTGGCGCCATTCATCAGCGGCGGTGGGGACGACCAGCGCCGTCCGCTCAACATCTTCCTGCTCACCGACGGACGTTCCACAGTCAATGTCTATGAGCCCAATGTCTTCCTCAAGCAGATCGTCACCCTCAATCCGGGCAATGTCTCGGTCTTTCCCTTCAGCGCCGGCAGCAAGGCCAACCGGTTCCTGCTGGACTATCTCGGCTACCTCAACCGCGGCCGCAACCGCCATGCCGACCGCCTGGAGGAGATCCGCGACAGCATGGCGGGATTCTTCGCCGCCAACAACCGGATGCTGGTGACCTCGTTGCAGTGCCAGGTGATCAGCGGCGCGCCCGCCGCGGAGATCTTCCCTCGCTGGCTGCCAAATCTCTATCGCGGCGAACGGCTGCTGCTCTATGGGCGCTTCCGCGATCTCAATGACGAGATTGTGCTGCTGGTCAAGGGGCGTGACGCCTCCGGGCAGCTGCGCGATCTGCTGTTCCGGCGGAAGCTGTCGGAATGCCCTGTCGGCGACGAGCAGCTCAGCCTGCACTGGGCCGCCCAGAAGCTGCTCTATCTGCATGCCCGCCGCAATTCCACTGACAACCCGGCGGAAATTGCCGCCTTGGACCGGCAGATCGCGCAGATCCAGTCGCGCTACCCGACGATTTTTGTGCCAAGATAAGATCCCTCCCCTAACACCACCATACACGCCCGCGATTTTCAGGAAGACCGCGCATCCCCTGCATACCGATATGAAATCACCGCTTATTGTCGCCATGGACCTGGAAGGGGTCCTGGTCCCCGAGATCTGGATCGCCTTTGCCGAAAAGACCGGCATCGAGCAGCTGCGCATCACCACCCGTGACGAGCCGGACTACCACAAGCTGATGACCTACCGGCTGGACATCCTGAAGAAGCACGGCCTCAAGCTGCAGGACATCCAGGCGGTGATTGCCCGGATGGAGCCGCTGCCCGGCGCCGTCGAATACATGAAGTGGCTCGTCGAACGCTATCCCGCCGTCATCATCTCCGACACCTTCTATGAATTTGCGGCGCCACTGATGCGCCAGCTCAACAACCCGACTCTCTTCTGCAATTCGCTGGAAGTGGCGCCAGACGGCACTGTCACCGGCTATCGCCAGCGGATGCTTGACGGCAAGCGCCATGCCGCATTGGCCTTCAAACAGCTCAATTTCCGGGTGGTGGCCATGGGCGACTCGTTCAATGACACCGCGATGCTCTCCGAGGCCGGGCTGGGGATCTTCTTCCGGCCGTCGGAGAAGGCCCGCGCGCAATTCCCGCAATTCCCGGTGGTCGGTGACTATGCCGAAATCCAGCGGCTGATTGCCGAGTTTGATGAACGCGGCTAGCCGGAATTCCCCCGTGGTGGAAGATGCCGCAGGTGGCACGGCCGATGGCGTCCAGCGTCGGCAGTCCATCGGACAGTCCATGTTGCGCGGCAGCGCCGGGATTCTGCTCAGCCGTGTTTCCGGACTGGTCCGCGACATTGCCGCCGCGGGCTATTGGGGCGCCACCGACATCGCCCAGGCGGCTTACAGCACCGCCTTCAGCATCCCCAATTCCGTGCGGGCGCTGCTGGGCGAGGGCGCCTTCGCCGCCGCATTCGTGCCGCTGTTCTCGCGCTGCCTGGAGGAAAAGCGCACCGAAGAGGCCTGGCGGCTGGCAAATCGCGCCATCTCAATGCAGGTGGCGATCCTGTTGGCGATGACCGTGCTGGGATCCGCGGCGGCGGCACTGCTGCGGCATTCCGGGCTCTTCCATGATGACGCGGGGCTGGCAAGCACCATCCTGCTGATCCTGCCGCTGCTGCTGCCGTATGCGGTGCTGATCTGCGCGGCCGCCGCCCTCAACGCGGTGCTCAACAGCCTGAAGAGCTTCTTCCTTCCCAACATCATCCAGATGGTGTTCAATTTCACCCAGGTGGCGGCGGTGCTCTATCTGGCATGCTTCTGGTCCAATGGCGAATTGGCCGCGCTGGTGATATTCTGCCTGAGCACCTCGCTGGCCGGACTGCTGGAGATCCTGATGTTGCTGATCGCCTGCCGCCGCCGGGGGTATGCATTCCATTTCGATTTCGGCTGGCGTGACGGCGCGGTCCGGCAGCTGGTGCGCAATATCCTCCCCGGGCTGGCGGGTTCCGGAGTCAATCAGCTCAACGGGCTGCTCGACAAGCTAATGGCGGCCATTTTGGGGGCTGGCGCCATCGGCGCCTTGACCTACAGCCAACGGCTGGTCTACCTGCCGGTCGGACTCTTCGGGGTGGCCATGGGGATGGTCTGTCTGCCGGCGCTCTCCCGCGCCACCGCCCGCCATGACGGCCGCGAAATCGCCGAATCGCTCGATTACGCCTTCCGGATCGTGCTTTTCATGTCGCTGCCCTGCGTGGCGTTTCTGGCGCCATGCGGCCGCGAGGTGATCGCGCTGTTCTTCCAGCGCGGGGCGTTCCAGCAGTCGGCGGTGATCGAAAGCAGCTATGCCTTGGCGTTCTACACCATCGGCGTGCCGGCATTCTGCTGCGTGAAAATCGCCGTCACCCCATTTCATGCCCGGTTGGACACCCGCACGCCGGTGAAGATCGCGATGCTGTGCATGGCCGTCAACCTGGTGTTGAATCTGGCGCTGATGCGGCCGCTGCGGCAGGGCGGGCTGGCGCTGGCCACCAGTGCCAGCTCATGGCTGAACCTGGCGTTGCTGATGTACTTCAACCGCCGGCAGCTGCCATCGTGGTCGCCGCTGCGGGTGCTGCGCACGGCGCTTGCCCTGGGAGTGGCCGCGCTGCTGGCGGGAATTGCGGCACGCGGGGTGCTGCTGTTCTGCCGTGCCGGCATTCCCGGAGAGGGCGGCTTCGCTCGCAATCTGCTCATTGCCGGCGCGTCCTTTTCCGCCTGCGCGTCGGCATATTTGGCCGCATGCCTGCTGCTGCGCCGCCCCGAACCCCGCGAAATCCTCAACCTGTTCCGGCGGAAGCTATCCCGCAACTGAAGACCGAGAGCACAAGTCACATGGCCGACCCGAATGGACATCCTGCCAATGGCGGCGGAAGCGCCGCTGAAGAAGTCATCCTCCTGGGACAGAACCGCGAGAAGCCGCATAGCGAGGCCGCGGAAATCGCGGTGATCGGCGCGATGCTGCTGGATGCGGATGCCGCGGCGCTGGCGCTCACCCAGCTAAATTTCGACGGCGCATTCTATCGCGCCGCCAACCAGATCCTGTTCAATGCCATTGCGACCCAGAGCACCGGCGGCGACAATGCCGCCGTCGATCTGGTGGTGCTGGCCAATTATCTGGAAACCAATGGCCTGATGGAGAAGATCGGCGGCGTGGAATATATCCAGACCCTGATGGACAAGGTCCCGTCCGCCGCCAATGTCCAAAGCTATATCAACATCGTCAAGAACAACGCCGTGCTGCGGCGGGTGATCGCCACCTGTTCGGAAGCCATCCTCAAAAGCTACGATGCCAATGAGCGGGTCGGCGAGCTTCTGGACCAGATCGAACAGCAGGTGCTGGAAGTCAGCCAGATGAACCAGACCCGTGATTTCCAGTTCATCGGGCCGCTGGTGAGGGACACCCTCCAGCATATCATGGACATCCTCAACCATGACCTCAAGACGATGGGGCTTCCGACCGGATACGAGACCCTCGACCAGGCCATGACCGGCGGATTGAAGCCGGGGATGCTCTTTGTCCTGGCCGCCCGCCCCGCAATCGGCAAGACTGCGCTGGCGCTGAACATGGCCGCCAACATCGCGCTGCGAAGCCATGAGCCGACGCCGGTGGGGATCTTCTCGCTGGAAATGTCCGCGCCGCAGCTGGTGATGAGGCTGATCTCCTCCGAGTCCCGCGTAAATATCAACCGCTGGGCCTATACCAGCGACCAGCCGGACAGCGACCTGCGGATCGTCCAGGAGACCTGCAATATCCTGAGCAACTCGTCGATAGTGATCGACGACACCGGCGGGATCGATATTCTGGAATTGCGGTCGAAGGCGCGCCGGATGGTGGAGCAACATGGCGTGAAGGTGATCTTCATCGACTACCTCCAGCTGGTGACGGTCAGCTCGAACCGCAATTCGTCCCGCGAGAATGACGTCGCCCGGGTGTCCGGATCCCTTAAGGCCCTGGCCAAGGAGCTGTCGATTCCGGTGGTGGTGCTGGCCCAGCTCAACCGTGCGGCGGAGCAGGGCGGCGGCGAGCCGAAATTGAGCAATCTGCGCGAGTCCGGAGCCATCGAGCAGGACGCCGACGTCGTGGCGCTGCTCCACCGCGACCGGCAGGAGCAGTTCGGGCAAAGCGATGCCGCGACCAATGGCCTGGAGGCGGAATTGCTGATCGCCAAGAACCGCGCCGGCCGGAACTGCCGGCAGATGCTCACCTTCTTTCCGCAGTATACCCGCTTTGACGCGCGGGCGGAAGAGGTCGGAAGCGACGACATCCCGAAGGATTAGCCGCGGAGGTCCTCCGCCCTCAGCCGGGGCGGAGCAGGGCCTCGATGGCGCCTGCCGGGGATTCCGAGGTGTCCAGCAGGGTGTATGTCGCCTGGCAGTCAAGGCAGCATTGGCGAATTTCCCGCAGGAAGTCCCCGAGGTTGTCGAGATATTCGTTTCGCACCCGTGAGGGTTCAGCGATGGTCTGTCGCCCGTCTTCGGGATCCTCAAAGGCCGCAGCCTCCACGAATGGCAATGTCAGCTCGTCGTGATCGGCGATTTGGATGGCATGGCAGCGATTGCCGCCGAGGCGCATCGTCCGTAGGCTTCGTGCCAGGCAGTCCGGCGTGATGCCGATGAAATCCGATAGCCAGAAGCTTGCCGACGACGGCGGGGCGTCGGCGGCGGGGATTTCCGGCGTCCCGTCCCTGCCGGACGGGACGCATCTGGCGTGGTCCAGCAGATGGCAGAAGGCATCGAGTGATGGCTCCTCATTGCCGCCGTAGCTTCTGCCGCTGGCGGTGAAGGCCAGGGCAATATGATCGCCCTGGCTTTTGGCGATGGCCGCCAGGACAGCCGCGATGATTGACGCAAAGCGGAATTTGGAGATCCCGGCCCCCATGCCGCAGTAGTCCATGGAAGCCGAGTCATCGATCAGGAAAAGGACCCGGCATGCATTCTCCGGCGTCTGGATCCGGCAGAAAAGGCCGTCGTTGCGGGCCATGAGATGCCAGTCCAACTGCCGCAGGTCGTCGCCGGGCGAATAGGGCCGGTATTGGGCGAAGTCGCGGCCGGGGCCGTGGATGCGGCTGGCGTGGATGCCGCTGTGCTGCATCGTCTCCAGCACCCGCTCGGCGATGATCCGGCAGGACGAAAGCTGCCGCAGCAATTCCGGCGGCAGCAGCCCGCCGCTGCCGGAAGATGACGCGATGTGCGCACGGCTGCTCACTTGCGTTGCGTGGCGCTCCTGCGCCTGCCGCCCCGGCCACCCGTGTCTGCCGCAGTGCCTCCGGATGCGTCCTGACGGAGCTTGAAGAGCTGGTCGCGGAGCATGGCGGCGCGCTCGAACTCCAGTGCCTGGGCCGCGGCCTGCATCTCCTCTTCCAGCTGTCGCTGCACCTCGATGACGTCATATTCGTCGGCGCTTTTCTGCAGGAGCGCCGCCGCCGCCGGCGCCTTGCCCGGGTCGTGGACCCGCAGGCTGGACTGGATGGCGCGCCTGATGGTCTGTGGCGTGATGTTGTGCTCGCGGTTGTACTCCATTTGGCGCGCCCGGCGCTGCTGCGTCGTCCTGATCATGCCGTTTATGGAGTCCGTCATCCTGTCGGCGTAGAGTATTACCCGGCCGTGGGCGTTGCGGGCGGCGCGTCCCGCAGTCTGGATCAGGCTGGTCTCGGAACGCAGGAAGCCCTCCTTGTCGGCGTCCATCACCAACACCAGCGCCACTTCCGGAATGTCCAGCCCCTCGCGCAGCAAGTTGATGCCGACCAGGCAGTCGAAATCGCCGGCACGGAGGCTGCGGATGATGTCGACCCGCTCGAGGGCATCCAGTTCGGAGTGGAGGTAGCGGCTGCGCAATCCCACTTTGCGCAGGTACTCCGAGAGGTCTTCGGCCATGCGCTTGGTGAGGGTCGTCACCAAAACCCGCTCATGCTTCTGGGCCATGGTGCGGATCTCCTCGATGGCGTCATCCACCTGGTTGGCGATCGGGCGGATCTGCACTTCCGGATCCAGCAGCCCGGTGGGGCGGATCACCTGCTGGACAGGTGTGGTGTGGTCGCGCTCAAATGGCCCCGGGGTGGCGGAGACAAAGACCATATTGCGCTGCAATGATGAGAATTCGTCATAGGACAGCGGTCGGTTGTCAAGGGCGGACGGCAGCCGGAAGCCGTTGTCGATGAGCACCTGCTTGCGGTTGCGGTCGGCATTCTGCATGGCATGGATCTGCGGCAAGGTGACATGCGACTCGTCGATGATGGTCAGGAAGTCATCCGGAAAGTAGTCGATCAGGCTGAAGGGGCGGCTCCCCGCCGGACGGCCGGAGAGGAATCGCGAGTAGTTCTCAATGCCCTGGCAGTACCCGACCTCCATGAGCATCTCCAAATCATAGGTGGTCCGCTCATGGATGCGCTGGGCTTCCACCAGGCGGCCGGCCCGCTCGAATTTTTCCACCTGCGCGGCCAGCTCGCCCCGGATCTCCGGCACGGCGCGCAGAATGCGGTCGCGGGCGGTGACAAACAGCTTGCAGGGGAAGATCGTCGCCTGGGCTGTGCGCTCGATTTCAGTGTGGCTGACGGCGTTGTAGCGCACCATGCTGTCGATGCGGTCGCCCCAGAATTCGATGCGCAGGAAGTCCTCGCGGTGGGATAGATAGACGTCGACAGTGTCGCCGGTGGCCCGGAATTGCCCCCGCTCCGGCGACAGGTCGTTGCGGGTGTATTGCAGCTCGATCAATTTGCGCAGGAGGTCGTCGCGGTTCATGTCCTGGTCGATGACCACCTGCTGTTCCATCGAGGCGAAATCCTGCGGGTCGCCCATGTTGTACAGGCAGGATACCGAGCTGACGACGATCACGTCCTTGCGTTCCAGCAACGCCCCGGCGGCGGACAGCCGCAGCCGTTCCAGCTCGTCGTTGATTGCGGAGTCCTTGGCGATGTAGGTGTCGGTGGCGGGGATGTACGCCTCCGGCTGGTAGTAGTCGTAGTAGCTTACGAAGTATTCGACGGCGTTATGGGGGAAGAAGGCCTTCAGCTCGCTATAGAGCTGGGCGGCCAGGGTCTTGTTGTGGGAAATGACCAGCGTCGGTTTGCCGGCGCCGGCGATTACGTTGGCCATGGTGAAGGTCTTGCCGGATCCGGTGACCCCTTGCAGGGTCTGGTATCGGCAATTGCGCTTCAGGCCGTCCAGCAGTGCGCCGATGGCCTCCGGCTGGTCGCCGGAGGGCGAGAATTGCGATTGGAGATTGAAGAGGCCGTCCATCGGAATCTGGTTTGCGCCGCCGTGCGGTACGGTGGATGCGTCATTGCCGGGGCTGGTCCTTGCGGGTGTAGCGGCATGCCGGATAGGCGGTGCAACCGACGAAGGTGCGGCCGCGGTAGGCCTTGCGCACCAGCGGGGCGCCGCATTGCGGGCACTTCTCGTCGAGGATCTCGTCGGCCGCCGGACGTGCGGCCGGGGGGATTGCGGCGCCGGCGGATGGCGCCGGGGAATCCTTCCCGGCGTATTTGGCGCACATCTTCTGCAATGCCGCGATCTGCCGGTCGCTCAGGATTCCGCGGCGGCGGTATTGATCCGCCAGCGAGGTGTAGAATGCCCGGTCGTCGTAAGTGCGGCTGCCGCGCTTGGCAGGCGCCTTCCAGTCGGTGATGCCCTCGCAGAACTTGAACAGCGCCTCGATTGCCGCCTTGGCCTCCGGGGACAATGGCGCCGCCGCGGTGCCGCCTTCCTCCGCGCCGCCGCCAGAGGACGAATCCGCCATCCCCGGGACCGCGACGGCATATTTGGCGGCCAGCTTGCGTAGCGCGCTGATCTGGGCCGGCGTGAGCTTGCCGGTCCGCTTGGCCTGGGTGCATATCGAGCGGAAGAATTTGCCGTCGTCATAGGTGCGGCGTCCGCGGGTGGCGGGCTTTTCCCACTCGGTGTCCTTCATCTTCTCAATCAGCTCGGCGATTTCGGCGGGAATTTCCTTCGCATTGGAAGTGCGCGCAGTGGCGGCGGCATGCTCCTGCTGCTGGAGCAGCATCTGGGCGACCCCCAGCTCTTCAGCCTTCGCCATGAGCTGTGGGGATTGCGCGGCGTATTTGCCGGCGACATGGAGCAGCGCGGCGGATTGGCGCTCGGAAATCCCGCGGCCGCCGGCAAGCTGCCTGCGGAGCCTGCCGACAAAGCTGGCGTCATCATAGCGGCTGTCTTCGCCCTTGGGCGCAAAGTCGAACTCCTCCGGGAAAAGCGAGAGGATTTTTTCCGCCTGGTCGTCAGGCAGCGGCGCGACTGATGGATTGGCGCCGCATCCGGCCAGCCACTGCTGGAAGCTGTGGTAGAAGTTGCCGAGCATGTCCACCCAGTTGATGCCGCCGTCCGCAATTTCGTCCAGCTGCTCCTCCATTTTGGCGGTGAAGCCGACATTGAACAGCTCCGGGAATTTCGCCACCAGATAGTCGCATAGTCTCATCCCCAGATCGGTGGGATAAAGGGCGGAGCTCTTCTTCTCGACGTATTTCTTGAGCTGGATGGCGCTGACGGTGGCCGCGTAAGTCGATGGTCGCCCGACGCCGTTGCTCTCCATCGCCTTGACCAGCGCCGCCTCCGAGTAGCGGTTCGGCGGCTGGGTGAAGCACTGTTCGCGGGCAAGCGGCCGCCGGGACAGCTGGCAGGGGACTCCGGCCGACAACCTGGGCAGACGACCGGTGAGGTTGTCCATCTCGTCCTCCTGCCCGAGGTCCTTCATGCTGTACACGATCTGGTAGCCGGGGAAGACGGTTTCGCGGGCGGCGACCCGGAAGACACAGCCTTCAGGAGAGTCCGATTTGCCGATGACGCGGCGGCCATCCTCGGAGAAAATCCACCCCGTGGCCACCGGGGACAGCGCCGGGCCGGTGGACTCGATCTCGATTGAGTGGTCGATCTGCTGCGCCGGAGTCATCTGGCTGGCGACAAAGCGGTTCCAGATCAGCCGGTAGAGCTTGAGTTGCTGGGGGGTGAGAATCCCCGCCAGGCTCTCCGGAGTACGCTCGACATTGGTGGGCCGGATCGCCTCATGGGCCTCCTGGGCGCTTTTGCCGGAACGGTAGCGGTTGGGCTTGTCCGGTACATACTGCGGTCCGTAGGCCGAGGCGATATAGCTGCGGGCGCTGTCTTGCGCTTCCTTGGCGACGTTGACCGAGTCGGTACGCATATAGGTGATCAGGCCCCCGGTGGTTCCTCCGCCTTCGCTGACTCCCTCGTAGAGCTCCTGTGCCATCCTCATGGTCATGGTGGTGCTGAAATGCAGGCTTCCACCGGCGGCCTGCTGCAGGGTGCTGGTGGTGAATGGCGGCGCGGCCCCCTGCTTGCGCGGCTTGTCGGCGATCGACAGCACCCGGTGGGTGGTGTCCGCATGCTCGACGGCGTCCGCCAGCGCGTTGGCGCCGGCGGCGTCACGTACTTCGGCCTTGTGCCCGCCGATCCGGGAGAGGCGGGTCTTCAGCTCGCATTGGGCCCCCGACGGCGTGAAAAAAGCATCGAGATTCCAGTACTCCTCCGGCTTGAAGGCCTGGATCTCGCGTTCGCGCTCCACCACCAGCCGCAGCGCGACCGACTGCACCCGCCCGGCGCTGGTCTTCTGGGCGACATTGCGGCATGCCAGCGGACTTACCATGAAGCCGACAATCCGGTCCAGCACCCGCCGCGCCTGCTGGGCATCCACCAGCTTCATGTCGATCTCCCCGGGATTGGCAAAGGCGCTGTCGATGGCGGACTTGGTGATCTCATGATAGGAGATGCGGTGGAAGCTGGCCTTGGTGGAACCGCGCAGCAACTCGGAAAGATGCCACGAGATGGCCTCGCCTTCGCGGTCCGGGTCCGTCGCCAGATAGATGTCGGCGACATCCTTGGCGACCTTGCGCAGATCCGCAATCACCTTCCTGCCGGACGGGGTGAGGACATAATCCGGCGTGAAGCCATGGGCAAGATCGACATGCAGCCCGCCGCCTTCCGGCAGGTCGCGCACATGGCCATATGACGCCCGCACAATGGTCCCGCCCCCCAGCAACTGGCCAATCGTATGCGCCTTGGCAGGCGACTCCACAATCATCAAGCTTTTGTTTGACATATAATTCCGTAATGGTTTCAAAATTCGTGGCATCCGCCCGGCCGGCCGCGGCATCTCGGATTTCGCGGCTTGCGGGCGGAAAACTGGACAGATGTGGCGCGGGAGAGCCGCCCTCCATGCCACCCAGGTTTTCAGTGCAGGCGCTAAATATAACCTGCGGCAGGCGGGCGATGCGCGCCTATCCTGGCTTCGGAACGGAGTCGTCCACCGCCACCCGGTTGGGCAGCTGCCGCAGCCGCTTGCCCGGCAGCTGCTCGATGAGCTGCTTGATTTCCAGCATCAGCAGAATCCCCAGCACCGTCGATGCCGGCTCGTCAAGACGCGCCACCAGGTCGTCCACCCCGCAGCCACTGTGTCCGATCTGCTGCCACACCCGGAACTCATGCGGCGACACCGGGATTGACAGGACTGTAGTCTGCGACTGCTGCCGTTCGCGGTCCCGCCGCCGTTCGTCCAGTGAGGGCAGAAGCGAAAACTCCTCCATGATGTCGCCGAAGGACTCCACCAGCCTCGCGCCATCCCGGATCAATGCGTTGCAGCCGTGCGCGAACGGCCCGTCCACCCGTCCGGGTATGGCGAATACCGCCCGTCCCTGCTCCATCGCCTGGGCGGCGGTGATCAGGCTGCCGGAACGCAGGCCCGCCTCGACCACCAGGGTCCCGCGGCATAGCCCGGAGATGATGCGGTTGCGCATCGGAAAATGACGGCGGTCCGGCTTCTGCCCCATGGGAAATTCGCTGACAACCGCGCCGCCGCCTTCCGCAATCCGCCTGGCCAAGTCGATGTTCTCCTCCGGGTAGACATGGAGAAAGCCGCTGCCCAGGACTGCAATGGTCCTCCCTCCCGCCGAGACTGTGGATTCGTGGCAGATGGTGTCGATCCCGCGCGCCAGCCCGGAGACGACGACCCAGCCGCTGCGGACCGCATCGGTGGCAAATTGACGCGCCATGGTCTCGCCATAGCCAGTTGTCACCCGCGAGCCGACCATTGCGATCATCCGGTTGCATTCGCAAAGCGCCTCGATGCTGCCGTGGACGTACAAGCAGATCGGCGGGTCGTGAATCTCGCGAAGCGCCGCCGGATAGCACGCATCCTCGATGGTGATGATCCGTACTCCCGCCTGACGCACCCGGAGCTCCTCCTCGCGCAGGTTGAAAAAGCGCGGCCAGTCATGCAGCGTCTGCGCACAGCGCTCCCCCAGGCGCGGCACCGCCAGCAGACTGGAGACCGGCGCACCGAGAATCTGGACCGGATCCGGCCAGCATTCCAGCAGCGACCGCAGCCGCACCGGGCCAATCTCCGGCAGCGCATTGATGATGATGAGGGCCTCCCGTCGTTCCATGGACAAAATATACAGCTTGCGGCAATGCCGCAAATGACGGAAAAACGAAAATCCCCAAAAGTGCGCGATTGGCAGACACTTTACAAACGGCGTGTAAAACGGCGGGGGTAGTTTTGCACCCCGCCATCGTATGACGAACCGCCGTGCATGGCCGTAAAACGACCGCGCTCACGTTCTCCGACAGGAAAAGCCTCCCTGCAAGGGGAGGTGGCGCGGCAGCGCCGGAGGGCTTGGCGCCGGTCATGACGTGCGTCCATGCGTAGTTTGAAGAACGCGCCATGTCGTAATAACATAATTGTCAAGGGCGGGACGCCCTTGCTACCCCGGGGGAGGCTGGGGGGCCGGAGGGGTTGGCGCCGGGCTTGACGTGCCGCCGTGCATGGCCGTAAAACGACCGCGCTCACGTTCTCCGACAAGAAAAGCCTCCCCTGCAAGGGGAGGTGGCGCGCCAGCGCCGGAGGGGTTGGCGTCGGGCTTGACGTGCGTCCATGCGTAGTTTGAAGAACGCGCTTTGTTGTAACAACATAATTGTCCAAGGCCGAGACGGCCTTGCTACCCCCTTGTCAAGTCCACTCACGCTGATAACCCCTCCCCCCCCCCTCGCGCGCGCGACCTTATAGGTGGGCCAATGCTCCCCCGCCCGACCACCCATCGTTAAGTTAAGCACCCGAAACGACATTGCCAGCCGGGATCGCCATAATCCCCAAAAGTGTGCGATTGGCAGACACTTTACAAAAAAGTGCGTGCGGTCTCGGCTGGCGCCGCCGCCAGAGAAAGCCGTTGGCGGATGCAAGTCAGTGGGGGGGGAGCGGATGCGATGCCATCCGTAAGGAAGCGCAGCATATTTTTTTTGTCCGATGCTTTGAATTTTTAGATTTTAACGTATATTATCTAAAATAACCAGCCTCTGAATCCGCGGTGCCGGGAGGTTTTGCGTCTTGATGGCGCAAGGGCATCGCCCTTCACGCTGCTTTGGCAAACGGCATTTTTGTCTTCAACATGTGAAATACCAGGTGCATCATCTAATTGAAAACAGAAAAAAGGAGGAGAGAATGAAGACTGCTAAGAATTTCACGCTCATCGAGCTGTTGGTGGTGATCGCGATTATTGCCATCCTGGCCTCGATGCTGCTGCCGGCGCTGGGCAAAGCGCGTGACAAGGCCCGGACCATCAGCTGCATCAACAACCTCAAGCAGGTCTCGCTGTTCTCAAGGATGTACAGCGACGACAGCGACGACTATCATGTCTGCCGCAACTACGGTATCAAGGATGGCCGTGACGACCGCGTCTGGGGCTGGCAGCTTGCCCATGGCAAATACCTCAACACCACCAATATCCTGCGCTGTCCGATGACCAAGGCGATCAACACGAGTCTGGACATGCCCTCCAATGACTTCAACTGGCAATTCACCTATGCGATCAATGCATCGATGGAGGGTGCGTTCACCAACGATATTCCATGGTGGGGAGTGGGCGCATTCGGCAAGAACCGCTATGTCAAGCTGACCTCGGTGAAGCGCTCGTTCAGCGCGGTGGTGGAATATTCCGATTCGAAGCACTGGGATGATTCCCGCCGCGGATGCTACTATTGCGAGGGCAACAACAGTGCGGACAACACCCTCGAATTGCGTCATGGCGGCAACAGCCAGGTGAACATCGCATGGCTGGACGGACACGCCACCACGCTTTCGGCCAGATCGCCGGGGGCGGCCGGAATCCTCCAAATCACCTCCGCCGGCGGGCCGCTGGTGGGGCGCTTTGTCGACAGGAAGTCGCCGTGGCTGATCATCGACGGAAAATAGCCTTTCCATTTGCGTCATCAGCAGCCGGAAGGCAGAAGCAAAAAAGCAGGGAATAGATAAAAATGAGCTGTCCATTTTTCAAGGGCGTCAACTGGGGATTCAGACTGACCAGTGTCAATGGCTATTTTTCATCCGAGGCCGCACGGGAGGAGGCGCGGAAAATCGCCGGACTGGGGATCCAGTGGGTATGCCGGAACTGCATTGTCATGCAGGACACCTTCGCCAGCGTCCGGCAGTACCGCGATTTTTCGCGTACGCCGGGAGATGACGAGCTTTGCGACATCATCGGCTATCTGCATCAGCTTGGGATTCAGGTCATGCTGCGTCCGATGATCGAGTGCCATGACGGCATGCAGCGCGTCCACATCAATCTTCCGGAGTGTTCGATCTATCCGAATACGGTCGATTACCGGAAGCTATGGTTTGAGAGCTACGCGGAGCTCACGCGGCACTACTGCCGCATCGCCACGCGCTGCGGTTGCGAGGCCTACGGGATGGACAGCGAGCTGAACCAGCTGGTCCCCTATACGGAGTACTGGATGCCGGTAATCGAGACCGCCCGGAAGCATTTCAGCGGCCATCTGACCAGCTCGTTCGTCGGCTGCCACCAGTATGCCGGGCTGGTGGCGGCGGAGCCAAACCACTGGTTCTATGCATTGGATTCCGTGGGATCCAGCATGTACTCGCCGCCGCATGGCCGCACCCGCGACGCCAGGGAAATGGCAAAAATGCTCTCGTATGCCGTAGAGGAGAACCGCGCCTTCGCCAATGCCTACAAGGGCGGCAACTACTATTTCGGGGAGTGCGGCTGCTGTTCGGTGAAGGATGGCGCCCAGTTGCCGTGGTCGCCGAAGGGCAAGACCATATACGACGGCGAGGAGCAGGCCAACTACATGTCGGCGGTCATCCAGGCCTTCTCGGCGGAGCCATGGTGGCACGGGATGTTCTGGTGGGATTGGGATGAGGGTGTCAGTGACAGTAAGCTGCACTTTTCCATCGACGGCAAGCCGGCGGCGCAGATCATGAAGACGTGGTGCGCCGGCAATGGCGAGGGCAATTGAAAAAGGGAGTCTGGATTTGTGAGGCTGGCGTTTTTGCGCCATAATGAGGAATCTTGAGGGAGCGTACAGGGAGTACGTGACCGAAAAAAGGCGAAATCATGGCTCAGAAGAGCCAGCCTCGCGGCTTCAGGAAGGAATCATGGCTTTCATCAATTGGCTCATCGTGCTGGTTCCGCTGGCGGCGGTATTCGGAACCGCGTTCCATTCACGCAAATACGTCAGGGACGTCGCGGACTATCTGGCCTGCGGACGTGTCGCCGGACGCTATGTCATCAGCGTCGGTGACATGAGCGCCGCCCTCTCCGTCATTTCGTTCGTCGGCTTCTGCGAGCAGTACTACCAATGCGGAATGGCAATGAATTTCTGGAACTGCATCGGCGTGCCGATCGGCCTGTTCATCGCCTTGAGCGGCTATTGCGTCTACCGCTTCCGCCAGACACGATGCCTCTCCGCCGGGCAGTTCCTGGAGCAGCGGTACAGCCGGTCCTTCCGGATCGTCGCCGCATTCATCCGGACGATTTCCGAGATGGTGACCAACGCAATTGGTCCGGCGGTCGCGGTGCGCTTCTTCATCTACTTCCTCGGAATTCCCCACCGGGTGCCATTGTTCGGCTACCAGATCCCGACCTACGGCATCCTGGTGGCGCTGCTGCTGGTCATGGCGCTGGCAATCGTCTGGCCGGCCGGCCGCATCTCGCTGCTGGTGACCGACTGCCTCCAGGGGGTTATCAGCTATCCGATCTTTGTGATCTTCATCGTCTTTATCCTGACCAACATCTCCTGGTTCAACGACGTGGCGCCGGTGATGCTCGACCGCGCACCCCATGAGAGCTTCCTCAACCCGATGGATCTCAAGGGACTGCGCGACTTCAACCTCTTCGCGCTGTTTGTCACGCTCACCAGCACCATCCTGAACCGGGCCGCCTGGATCGGGAATGACACCTCCAGCGCGGGACGGACTGCGCATGAGCAAAAGATGGCCAATATCCTCGGGACCTGGCGAAACGGCTTCTCCATGTCGATGATGACCCTGCTGGGGATCTTTGTGATCACCTTCATGCTCTGCGGGCGCTTTGCGACGACGGCCCATGAGGTCCGTCTCAGCCTGTCCGAACAGGTCGGCCAGGAGGTCTTTCCGAAGGATGCGCAGCTGCGCGGCACGATCAACGCCAATCTCGGCGAATTGCCGGTCGCCCGCCACACCATCGGCGTGGATGCGCCGTATTCGCGCGTCAGCAACCCGGATACGCCGTTCCTGGACACTGCCTTGAAGACCATCCAGCAGTCCGAAGCCGAAAACGGCAACGCCAAATTCCAGGAATTCCGCTCGCTATACTATCAGATGATGATGCCGGCAATGTTGCGGAGGATCCTCCCGCCAGTCCTGGTGGCGCTTTTCACCCTGCTGATGATCATGCTGCTGCTGTCCACCGACGACAGCCGGATTTTCAACGCCTCCAGCACCCTGATCCAGGATGTGATCCTGCCGTTCCTCAAGGCGCCGATGAGCATGGCGGGGCATCTCAAATGCCTGAAGCTGTGCTCGTTGGGCGTCACTGTATTCTTCCTGGTGGTGTCGCTGTTCTTCTCCCAGCTGGACTACATCAACATGTTCATAACCATCATGTGCGCGGTCTGGCTGGGTGCCGCCGGGCCGATCATGGTCGGGGGGCTGTACACCAGATGGGGGACCACCTGTGGCGCGTGGTGTGCGCTGCTGTTTGGCTCCGGCTCGTCGCTGTTCGGACTGTTCTGCCAGCGCAAGTGGGCCGACCTGATCTACCCGTGGCTGGAGGAATGCGGATACGTCGAGCCGGTGGCGGCATTCCTGAAAACGGCCTCGGCGCCATTCGGGCAATATGTCGTCTGGGAGATGAACGCCATCAAATTCCCGATCAACTCGATGGAGATCTTCTTCCTCTCCATGCTTGCCGGCGTCGCTGCATACGTCATCGGATCGCTGGCCACCTACAGGAAGCCCTACAATCTGGACCGGCTGTTCCATACCGGGATCTACAGCGACGACGATGGCGAACGCGTCTCGGCCAGGCCCCGTCTGTCGATCCCCGGCTGGATCTACACCCGCCTGATCGGCATCACCCCGGAATACACCAAGGGCGACAAGGCCATCGCCTGGAGCGTGTTCATCTACACGCTGATCATCTCCTTCGGAATCCTCTTCTGCGGCGTGCTGGTCTGGAATCTCATCTCGCCCTTCAGCAATCATTCATGGGCGGTCTACTTCTTCATCACCACCGTGTGCATCCCGCTGGTCATCGGCAGCGTCTCGACCGTCTGGTTCTTCATCGGCGGCATCGTTGATTTGCGCGCGCTGTTCCGGGACCTGGCCGTCCGCATCGCCAATCCGCTTGATGACGGGCGGGTGGAAGGGCAGGTGGCCCTGGGCGACAAGGCGCGGTTCGAGGCCATCGAAAAGGAACTCAATGAGAAGGACAGCCACAACCCATGAACCATATCCAATTGCAAGGCACTTCGCTGCAGGTCTCGGAGGTCTGCCTGGGATTGAGCCAGATCGGCCTGGACAACTCCGTATCCGGGGCATTTGACCTCCTGGATGCATTCCTTGACGCCGGCGGCAATTTCCTGGACAGCGCCAGGATCTATTCTGACTGGGAGCCAGGCGAGCATGGGCGCAGCGAGCGCATCCTCGGCGACTACTTCCGGCTCCGCGGCAACCGCGATCGCTTCGTGCTGTGTTCCAAGGGCTGCCATCCGCGCATCGAGTCCATGGATGTGCCGCGGGTTTCGCCGCAGGCGTTCGAGGAGGACTTGGACGCCACGCTGAAGGCTCTGGGCACCGACTGCATCGACTGCTATCTGCTTCATCGGGACGACCCGTCGGTGCCGGTGGAGGTGCTGCTGGCGGCTTTCGAGCATGCGCGCCTGGCCGGTAAGATCCGCGAGTATGGCGTCTCCAATTGGTCTGCGGAGCGCATCGGGGAGCTTGTCCGCCTTGCCCGTCAAAGCGGCTGCCGGGGCCTCCGGATTGACCAGGAGATGGTCAATTTCGGTTGCATGAGCCACAATCGCCTCGCCGATCCCAGCATGAGGGTCTGGGACCGCCAGTATCCCGAGGTCATCCGCGACGCCCGATGCGCGGTGATGGCGTTTTCCGGCCAGGCGGGGGGATTCTTCCACCAGGTCTGCGGCGGCGTCGCCCCGCAGGACGCCAACCCCTTTTACAACACTCCGGAAAACCTCCGCCGGGCCCGTCAGCTGAAAAGGCTGTCGGAACAGACCGGCCTTTCCCTGACTGCGCTGCTGCTGCTTTATCTGCGGCAGGCGCAGTCGTTCCAGGTCATCCCGATTGTCAGATGCCAGGATTTGGCGGAGCTTGAGGTCATCAAGGAGGCGTTGAGCCACATGGCCACGACGGTCGACTTCGGCGGATTGCGCGACTTCGAGTAGACGGCTGGCTCATTCTTCCTCCTCCACCCTCATTTCCCATGAAATTGTCAATCCCGCGAACAATCATCACAGGAACGCCCATGTGCCATAAACTGATCCCCGCGCTGATTGCAGCTGCCGCCATGGCGGTTTGCGCCCAAATGCTGCGCATTGACATGGGCGCCAATGCCCCCCTGGATTTCGAAAACGGCCCCGGGATCTCCATCCGGCATTGCGAATGGCTGCCTCAGCCCGAACATTGCCTGACCTTCAACAAGGAAACCACGGGCCAATGGCGGGAAATCACCTTCACGGTCATTCCGCGGCAGGAGGCCGTGATGGAGCTGATCCTGATGACGGCGCGCCCCGGAGAACAGGTGCTGGTCGATGACGTGAAAATCAATGGCGTCGGCGTGGAAAATGGCTCATTTGAGGAAACGGGCGCGCATGGGCCCGCCCGCTGGTGGTGCGAGGAAAAGTATCATGGCGGCATTGTCACCAGCGCCGATGCCTCTGACGGCAGGCTGTGCGCGCGGCTCTTCGGCAATGCCCGGCTTTCCCGGAAAATCCGCCTTGACTCCGGCAGGAGATATCTTTTTTCGCTGAAGGCCAGGACCCCCGGCAGGCTCGAGGACATCCCGGTGGATTTGGACGGGTTCCTCAATCGTGCCTATGCCGACGAGGTGGCCGGGGACAACGCCGGCGGCTGGACAGACCAGGGGCCGGAGCAGGATCTGCGCAATTTCCCCGCCGAGAGCCGGTACGATGGCGTCAGCTTCCGGCTTGCCCCGCCCGGCAGCCGCAATGCCGTCGCGGTCTTCGACTCAAGCCATTGTCCGACTGGCCTGGCGCAGCTCCGGCGCGATTTTGGCGCGCCGTACCCCTCCGGGAAGTATCTCTATGTACTGCATACCGCGGCCTGGGGGGATCTGCCGGAGGGCGAAGCCGGCGCCACCGTGAGCGTCACCCTTGACACCGGCGAAGTCATCACCCGCGACTTCACCGGAAAGCGGGAAATTGCCGACTGGACCTCCACGCTTTCCCTCCCCAATGGCAAGATCGTCTGGCGTGGCCGCCAGGCCGGCGGGTCTGCCGCGGTGCTGTATCTGAGCGCGGTGCCGCTGGGAAATGTCGGCGGAAAAGTCAAAAGCGTCCAGTTCTCTTCCACCGGCAGGTGCATTTGGATTCTGCTCGGGGCGTCAATTTCATGGCAGGAAGTCGATTTTTCCCTTCCCGTCGACCGCAGGTTCACCGCCGATGCCGAATGGAAGGCAGTTGATCTCTCGGATTTATGGATCCGGGAAAATTCCGCGCTGGACTTCTCGCAGCTGGTCCCCGACCTCCCCGCCGGCCACTACGGGCGGCCGATGATCGGTCCCAACGGCACCCTGGTGTTTGAGGATGCCCCGGAGGTTCCGGTGCGCTTTCTTGGCAACTTCGGCGGAGTCGTGGCGGTATACCAGCTGCGCAATTCAGATCTGCCTTGGGAACAGCGGCGGCGGATGATCGACGATTTTGCGCGGCAGCATCGCATGCATGGCTATAACCTGTTCCGGATGGGCGCGCTCATGGATCTGGGGACCTTCCACAGCAACACCGAGTACATGAAGATCGTGCCGATGAGCGAGGAGCAGATTGATTTCCTGGACTACCTCGCCTACGCCATGAAGAAAAATGGCGTCTATCTCTATCTGGATCTGGGATGCGACGGACTGCGGTGGAACAATGCGCCCCCGATATCGCAGGTCAAGGCCGGCGCGTTGCTCGGCGAGCAGGAGTGCCTGGAACATTGGAAGGACAATGCCGAGGCCATCCTGAACCACGTCAATCCATATACCGGAATTGCCTGGAAGGATGACCCGATGGTCCTGTGCACCCACCAATTCAATGAACAGGCCACCAACGCCATCATCCAGATCGAGCACGCCGGCCAGCTGCCGGAGCGCATCCGCCAGGCGCTTCTTGACCGGTGGCGCCAATGGATGCGCGACCACTACGGCTCGCCATCGGCGCTTGCCGGATGGGGGCTGGGCAGCGAAGTCCGCGGGGATTTTTCCAACCTCGGCATCCCGTCCTTCCAATCCGGGAAGCTCGGCGCCGAGTTCAGCCGTTTCTTCATGGCGGCATGCACCGCGCACGAGGCGTGGTGCAACGAAATCATCCGCGGCACCGGGAGCAGGGCGCTGGTCTCCGCGTACAATTCGTGCATCACCATGGGGGCGATGGCCGCCCGCTGGCAGCACTCGGAGGTGATCTCCAACAATATGCATATCGGCCATCCGGTCGGCTATGAGTCGTCGCCCACGCCATCGGTCCCCCAGACCAGCTCGATCCGGGAATCCACCGAGGGCTCCGCCTTCTGCTACTCCAACCGCGCCCGTGCGCTTGACCGGCCGATGATCCTCTCCGAATACAGCCAGGCGTTCTGGAATCGCACCCGCTACGAGTGCGGCCTGCTCACTCCGGCGTATGCCGCATTGAACGGCTATTCCGGGATTGTCTGGTTCGCATACGGCGTCAGCCAGAAAAGCCAAGCGAACTACCAGCGCGGGCTGGATGCATTCGAAATGACCCGCTCGCCAATCTGCCGCGCATCGGCGGCGCTGTCGTTCTTCCTCTTCCGGCGGGGCGATGTGAAAATGGCGCCGCACAGCATCGAGCTGGCCATCCCCAACCGGTATCTGGATGAAAATGCCTCCCGGGCCACCAGCTCGATCCAAAGCCGCATCTCGCTGATCACCCGCTATGGCACGGCATTCACGGAATTGCCGCCACATCCCGGTGTCCCCGGCTTCGAACCCACCATGCGCATTGAACCGGATGCCACTTCACGGGTCAATTCCGGGCAGCTGTTCTCCACCGCCGGGCAGTCCGTCGGCGGAAAATTCAGCCTGGCAAAATTTGTCCAGGAACTGAAGGAACGGCAGATCCTGCCTCCGGACAATCTCACCGACCCTGACAACGGGGTCTATCAAAGCGAGACCGGCGAAATCACTGCCTATGGGCAGGAAGAGGTCATGACCGTGACGACGCCCAATACCGAGGCCGCCGCCGGTCCGGGCGGCGTCAGGCGGGAACTGGGGCGCCTGGCCTTCACCAGCAGCGTGCCGTCCACGGTCTCCGCCAGCTCGCTGGACGGACGGCCGCTGGGGGGAAGCCGGCATATCCTGATGCTGTTCATCACCCGCGAGGCGAATTCCGGCATGCTGGTCTCCGGA
Organism: uncultured Lentisphaeria bacterium; assembly: GCA_934661755.1. GTDB lineage: Bacteria > Verrucomicrobiota > Lentisphaeria > Oligosphaerales > Oligosphaeraceae > CAKUJM01. The sequence goes on from CAKUJM010000016.1 coordinate 25,714, forward strand.
GATGAGCGCATCATGCGCAATTTCGGCGGCAACCCGATCCTGCTGGAGACTGGCCAGGCCGACATCTCGCTGGAGCACGACGGCCAATTGCAGTGGAAATGCCACGCGCTGGCGCTAAATGGCGAACGAAAGGAGGAAATACCCGTCGTCATCCGGGATGGACGCATCGAGGTGTCCATCAATACCGCCACGCTCTCGCATGGGCCCACGCCATTCTTCGAGCTGATCGCCAGGCCGCCGGAATCCCGATGACGGCTTGATAAAAGCTCTCCACGGACGTGTGGCAGCCGCGCCCGTGGAGGGGAGGCGGCCCGGCCGCCCCGACGTGCATTCAGTTCTGCGGAGGCGACAACTTCAGAATTGACGCCGATGGCATGGCGAGGCGCGACAGTCCGGATTGGGGGAGGGCAAATGGAAGCGTCTCGCCTTGGCAGTTTCTCAGCCATGCCGTGGTGCCGGGGGCAAGCTGCAAGTCCGCGATTACCTCATCCCGCCCCGTTGCATTGACCACATAGGTGGTACCGCTGAAATTCCCCGGCGCGAACCGCACCATGAAGCCGCCGCCGTATGCCGCCGCGATGCGCTCCCGCTCCGAAAATGCATAGACGACCGGGTAGTTGTGGTCGGGATAGCAGGGCGTCAAGCTGGATTCCAGCAGCAGCCGTCGGTGTCGGATGAAGAATTTCAGCAGGAAATCAAGCATCCGGCGGTGGTCGTCCGGAAGCTCCCGCAGACGGACTGAAATCTGGGGAACGCTGAACATCACGCACAAAAGCTGCAGCGCGGCATTCTGGACCTGGTAGTCGGTGCGCCATTCAAGCATGTCGGAGTGCACCGCCGTCGATCCCGAAGTCAGGCGCAAATTGATGGTCCGCCGGCGGTTCCCCTCCTGATCCGCAGGGCAGTCTGCCGCCCGGAGCATGTTGCCGTATTTCCGGATCGCGGGACCGACGTAGCATTGGCGGAATTCGATCAGCGCGTCGGGACGGCACGCCCGGATGGCGGCGCTGACGTCCATCATCAGCCGATCCACCGCCTCAGGAATGGTCGGGATGTCCCGGCTGCCCATGCCATCCGCAAGCGCGGGATCCTCGGTGCATTCAGTGAAGGTGTTGATGAAATCCAGCTTCAGGCCGTCGATCCCGTAATCGCAAATCAGGCGCCGGCAACATCCAATGACATATTCCCGTACGCCGGGGAAGCGCGGATCGAGCACTCCGGCATTGGATTGCTCAAACAGGAAACAGCCGCGGAACTGCTCGTACATGCCGGACTGTCGTCCGATGAACGGGACCGCGAACCAAAGCATGTATTTGAGTCCAAGTGCCTGGACTTCACGCACATGGGCGGCAAAGTCCGGGAAGCGCCTGGCGGACGGGCGCCACCTGCCGCAGGCGATGGGGCCAAGCGTGTTGTCGTCGTTGTCCCAGCCGGAGTCGACGATTACGGTCTTCATGCCGAGCCGCGCGGCCTCCTCGCATTCCGCCCGGACCGAAAAGTCGTGGACGTCATGATGATAGCTGTACCAGGTGGAATAGAGCGGCTCCCGGGCGGCTTCCGGAACCGGCATTGCCCGGTATTCCGGGAATGACTCGTACCATGCGGCAAAGCCCCGCACCGTGTCCGCAAAGAATTTCCTGCGGAGATCCAGGCGGATCGAGCCGCTCCAGCCCTGTCGTGCGGCCTCCTTCCGGCGAAATAGCTTCAGGATGAAATGCAGCGAACAGTCCGGCTCGCAGATCCCGCCGTGGAATTCCACGACGCGCATCGCATCCGAAAAGGCGGCGGCGGCGGTACACAGTCCCTCGCGGTTGTGGAACACCATCTCCGGAATCTCGTCCGCGATGGAGAAGACCTGGCCGCTGCACCAGTCCGCAGGCAGCTCTGCGCCGCCCTTGTGGGCGGTGGTCCAGCAGTTGATCGTGTCAAGAAGCGGAAGATTCCAGTCGATGGTCAGCTCCGGCAGCGCGATTGCCTCCGTGGCGGACAGGGAAATGTCAAGCTGCCAGAGACCTTCCGCAATGGCCTGGCAATTGCTCCGGAAATCCCACCGGGTTCCCTCCAGGCCGCCAATGCAGAATTCCGTGATTTCGGTGTGTAGCTTCATACGGTCCTCCAGATGTGGCGCGTCGCAAGCCCGTCAAGGGCATCGCAGTTTTTTTTTGTGACAGCTTGGTGAAAATGCGGGCGCATGCCGACTTGCGCTGGGAAGCATTGGCGTCAGAACCGGTCAGAAAAGGTGCGAAAAGCCGCGGATTTTGATCCCGGTTCAGCCCTGCAAATCATTGCCGCAGGAGAAGGCCTTGGCGACGACTTCGCCCATCAGGCGATAGACGTGTTGGCATGGATCGAAGCAGATCGGCTTCATCTTCGCGGCATCGGGCTTGCCGTCCGTAAGCGCGGATTCCTCTACGGCGCAATTGACGATGCGCCCCAGCACCTTGCAGTCCGTCTCGTCCATCGAGACCAGCTCGCATTCCAGCACCAGCGGCAGCTCCGACATCACCGGCGCATCGACGAAATGGCTTTTGATGGCGTGAAAGCCGCTTTTCGCCACCTTGTCCGACACGTCGTTCCCGCTGACAATGCCCAGATAGTCGCAGGAGGCAACAGTTGCCGCCGTCCCGAAGGCGACCGTGAACGCCTTCCGGGCAGCAATGTTCGCCCAGGTACGGTGTTCGGTGGCGATGCAGATGGTGATCTGGTCCTCCAGCGTGATTCCGCCCCAGGCGGCGCTCATCATGTCCGGCGTCCCGTCCCCGTTGTATGTGCCGATCATCAGCACCGGCATCGGAAACATCCAGTTCTTCACTCCAAAATTCTTCTTCATGACAGATGTCCTCCTTTGGTGGCTATTGGTACATTGAGTATATCATAAATTTACGGGACGGCGGTGCGGACAAACAAAAAGACGCCACCGCTGGCATTACGGCTCAATACGGAAAAACCGCAAGACCGTATCCAGACGGCGACGTATATCATAAGATATCCTCTAAACAGTTTTTTTGCAAACCAGGTGGCTGAAGATTTCCGGACAGATGTGGGCATTGTGGGAGGCGATGGATTCCGGCGAATTGCCCGTGCGTCCGTGCCTGCCCGTTAAACGACCGCGCTCACGTTTTTACGACAAGAGAAGCCTCTCCCTGCAAGGGGAGGTGGCGCGACCGCGCCGGAGGGGTTACCGTCGGGCTTGACGTGCCGTGGTGCATGTATGTTAAACGACCGCGCTCACGTTTTTACGACAAGAGAAGCCTTCCCTGCAAGGGGAGGTGGCGCGACAGCGCCGGAGGGGTTGGCGTCGGGCTTGACGTGCGTCCATGCGTAGTTTGAAAAACGTGCTTTGTTGTAACAACATAATTGTCCAAGGCCGTCTCGCCCTTGCTACCCCGGGGGAGGCTGTGGGACGCCGTGACGATATGTATGGCAGGAGATCCCCGAGAGGATTCAACGTGCCATGGAGGTCTTGAATGCGAAGGCAGAGCATTGGGCGAATTTACGACACATCACGCCCGGCTTCACGGATTCAGGAATCACAAATACTTTGCCGTGGTGCTTTCGGGTGCGTGTTTCACATCATCCAGGGTGCCGGAGGCCACGACCCGGCCACCTGCTTCCCCTCCGCCAGGGCCCATGTCGATGATGTAATCGGCGTTGCGGATCACGTCAAGATCATGTTCGATGATGATGACTGTCGCGCCATTGGCAATGAGTTTTTGGAGCGTCTCCAGCAATATGCGCACGTCCAGGGGGTGCAATCCGATGGTCGGCTCGTCGAAGACGAACACGGCATCGCCTTGTGCCCTTCCCATTTCGCAGGAAAGTTTCAGCCGTTGTGCTTCGCCGCCTGACAGGCTGGGGGTTTCCTCGCCCAGCGTCAGGTATCCGAGTCCCAGATCGTGGAGGACCTTAAGGCGCTGATGAACGGTTTTCAGGTCTTTGCAAAACTCCATTGCGTGGGTGACGTCCATGTCCATGAGTTCAGGAAGCGAGTGGGCGACACCTGCCTTATTGGCGTAGCGGATGAGGTTTGCCGTCTTCGCGTAGCGTGCCCCGCGGCATTCGGTGCATGGGATATCAACGTCCGGCAGGAACTGCACATCGAGGCTGATCTGGCCTGTGCCATCGCAAACCGCGCAGCGCAGGCTGCCGGTATTGTAGGAGAAATCGCCGGCCTTGCAGCCGCGCGTCTTCGCGTCCTGCGTCTTGGCGAAGACCTTGCGGAGTTCATCGTGGACATTCGCGTAGGTGGCAACCGTGGAACGCACATTGATCCCGATGGGGGTGGCATCGATGAGCTTCACCTGCCGTATCCCTTCAGCCTCGACGCGCAGCACATGTCCAGGAGGCGTCGTGCCGTTGATTTTCGCCAGCAGGCCCGGAACCAGGCTTTCCAGAATGAGGGTCGTCTTGCCCGAGCCGGAAACGCCGGTCACAACGGTCATGCGCCCCTTTGGGATATCAACATCCAGGGGTTTCACCGTGTGGATCGCGCCGGCGGCAAGATGAATCCTCCCGAAGTCAAACAGTTCATTCTTCGGGGCATTCTTCCGGACTCTGACAGATTCCTTTCCGGCCAGGAACGGCGCAATCAAGGATGCGCCATTTGCCTCAAGTTCAGCGAGTGTTCCTTCGGCGATGACGCGTCCGCCGTCCGCTCCGGCTTTCGGACCCATTTCGACAAAGCAGTCGGCTTCGCGCAGAATCATGGTGTCGTGGTCGACCAGAATCACGGAGTTGCCGTCTGCGACCAGGTCATGTATAACGCCTGTCAAGCCGACGATATTGGATGGATGCAGTCCGATGCTTGGCTCATCCAGGACATACAGCACGCCGGTAGTGCGGTTGCGGATCGCCCGGGCAAGCTGCATCCGCTGGCGTTCCCCGGAGGAGAGCGTGGATGCCGCCCGGTCCAGCGCAAGATATCCCAATCCCAGATCCATCAGCCGATTTGCCGCGGAAAAGAAGGAATCGCAAATACTCTGCGCCATCGGGCGCATCTCCGCGGGAAGCGAATCGGGAACGCCACGCACCCATCCGATCAAATCGGCCAGCGGCAGGCGACAGACCTCGTCCAGCGAGATGCCGCGCAATTTCGGGGCGCGCGCCGCCTCGGAAAACCTGGATCCACCGCAATCGGGGCAAACCTCCTCGCGCAGAAATCGCGCGATCCGCTTCATTCCGGCCTCGTCTTTGACCTTGGCAAGCGCATTTTCGACCGTGTGAATGGCGCTGTAGTAGGTGAAATCCAGCTCGCAGGCATCCTGCGAGTTCTTCGACCGGTAGAGAATATGCTTCTTCACTGCCGGGCCGTCATAGACGATCTCCTTTTCCCCGGGTGTGAGGTCGCGGAACGGGATATTCGTGCGGACGCCCATCGCCCGGCAGACATCCACCATCAGCGACCACATGAGCGAGTTCCACGGCGCCACCGCGCCGTTTTCAATGGACAGGGATTCATCCGGGATCAGCGCCGCCCGGTTCACGGTACGGACAATTCCGGTGCCATCGCATTTCCGGCAGGCTCCCTGGCTGTTGAAGGCGAGATCCTCCGCACCTGGCGCGTAGAACCTTGCTCCGCATTCCGGACAAGTCAATTCCTGTTCAGCGGCCACCGCCAGAGTTGGCGCGTGGTAATGTCCATTGGGGCAGCGATGGCTCGCCAGCCTGGAGAACATGAGCCGCAGCGAGTTCAGCAATTCCGTGCCAGTGCCGAAGGTGCTGCGGATGCCGGGCACGCCCGGCCGCTGATGCAGCGCCAGCGCCGCTGGGACAAACAGCACCTCATCGACTTGCGCCTTGACGGTTTGCGTCATGCGCCGCCGGGTATACGTTGAAAGCGACTCCAGGTACCGCCGCGATCCCTCGGCGTACAGCACCCCCAGCGCCAGCGACGACTTTCCCGATCCTGATACGCCGGCAATGCCCACAATCCTGTGCAGCGGGATCTCCACATCCACATTCTTGAGGTTGTGCACCCGTGCACCCCGCACAATGATCCTGTCGACACAAGGCGCATCCATACGGGCTATTGTACTCCTTGACATGCAAACGCCATGGGGGCAGCCATCCGGCAGCGGTGGCGGGCATCCGTCATTGGCCGTGCGGAAGCCGTTGTGCGCAACAATGTCCGCCGGGCCGGGAAGGCAACCGCGGGACCGGCGCCTCCCCCGTCCCTCACCGTCCCTTCGCGGCCCTCCGCGGCCACCACACTGCGTTAGTGGTGTGAGAAGACGCGTTCGGGGGCGAAGAACATGGCCACCCCGAGTTCGTTGGCGCGTTTAATGACTTCGTAGTCCTTGATTGAGCCGGCCGGGGCGATAATTGCGGTGATTCCGGCCTTGGCCGCGACCTCGACGCCATCGGGGAAGGGGAAGAATCCGTCGGAGGCCATCACCGCATCCTGGATGTTTTCCTTGCCCTCGTATTTCTGGGCGAATTTTTCAATTGCCTGTTCGACGGCTCCGACGCGATCCTGTTCGCCGGTTCCCACGCACAGCGTGCCGCCGTTCTTGACGATCACCACGCCATTGGAGCGCACATTGATATTGATATACCATGCGGTGAGCAGGTCGCGCTTCTGGCTTTCGCTGGCCTCTACGGTGCTTTCGACATGGCCGTTGAGCTTGCTGTCGGCCGCCGCGGGCTTCAGGTCGGCCACGCTGCGCAGGTTGGTCAGCAGCGGTTCGGAGACCACGACCGTTCCGTCGGCCAGTGTCTTGAAGGTATGGCAGGAGCTGACATCGTCTCCGGTGAATTTGGGGAGCAATGACAGGTCGCCGCATTTAAGGATGCGTACATGCCGGTTGAGTTTGGCTTCAGGATTGCAGAACACCGCCACGGCGTCATCATCGTAATCCGGCGCCACCACGCATTCGACGAAGGTGCTCATGATTTCTTCAGCGGTATCCTTGTCGACCCGGACATTGAATGCGATCACCGATCCGAAGTGTGCGCGCGGATCGCATTCGCGGGCCTTGATGTACACTGCCTTGAGCGGCTCGCCGGGGGCGGCATATGCCGCGCCGCAGGGATTGACATGCTTCATGCATGCGCAAGCCGGCTCGGAGAAGTACTTCACGATATTGAGCGAGTAGCTGATGTCTTCCAGGTTGGTCTGGGACAGGCCGTTCTTGCCGTTCTTGATCACCTGCATGTCCCCGATCACGCTGGCGGCCGCACGGACCGGCTTGTAGTATGCCGCCGGCTGGTGGGGGTTGGTACCGTAGCGCAGGTCATCGACCTTGACATACTGGACGCCGAAGAAGTCGGTCTGCGTCGGGAAGTCGCCCTTGTTCTGGGTGAGGTAGCTTTGGCGGTTGAGTTTTTCGTCCATGGTGGTGTTTTTTTTGCTGGCGGTGGTTGAGGTCAGAATTGTGCGGCGACCCAGTTTGCCGCCTCGCTTTGGGCGACGAGTTGTTGTTCGCAGCTGGCCATGTTTTTCACGGTGACGGCGTTTTGCGACAATTCGTTTTCGCCCAGGATCAGCAATGCCCGGGCTCCGGCGCGGTTGGCGCTGCGCAGCTGTCCCTTCATGGAGCGTCCGGAGAAGTCCACATGGACTCGTCCGCCGATGGCCTTGGCGCGCAAGCCGGCGGCCAGATGGAGGGCGACCGCGATGGCGTCGTCGCCAAAAGCGGCGATATAGGTATCGGCGGCGGGCGGCAATTCCGCCTTATGGCCGAGGGCTTCCGAGGCGATGAGCAGCCGTTCCATTCCGGCGGCGAAGCCGATGCCCTCGATCGGGTGTCCGGCGCCCGGCAGGGTGAGCTGATATCGTCCGCCGCCGGCCAGTGCGTCCTGGGCTCCCAGTGCGCCGTGGGTCACCTCGAAGACGGTGTGGACATAGTAGTCCAGTCCGCGCACCAGCCGCGGCGCCAGTTCGTAGTCGATGCCCATGGCATCCAGTCCCCGGCAGACATTGCGGAAGAATTCCTTGCTGTCATCGCCCATCAGGTCGACGATTTTCGGTGCGCCGACGGCGATTTCGTGGCAGCACGGCTGCTTGCAGTCGAGCATTCTCCAGACATTGCTTTCGAATCGCCGGCGGCAATCCTCGCACATCTGGTCCAGGCGTGGCTGGAAGTACTCGCGCAGTGCGGAAGTGACTGCCGGGCGGTCTTCCGGCAGTCCGCGGGAGTTGATCATCACATGTGCGCCCTCCAGCCCCAGCTCCGCCAGGAAATGGGTGAGCATGGCAATCACTTCGGCATCCATCCAGGGCGAATTGCATCCGACCGCCTCGCATCCGACCTGGTGGAACTGGCGTCGTCGTCCGGCCGCCGGTCGTTCGCCGCGGAACATCGGCCCCATGTAGAAGACCCGGCATTCCTCGCCGGTGTTCAGTCCGTGGTTGGCGATGGCGCGCATCACTCCGGCCGTGCCTTCGGGGCGCAGCGTCAGCGAACGGCCGCCGCGATCCTGGAAGGTGTACATTTCCTTTTGCACGACGTCGGTCTCCGTGCCCAGATTGCGTACGAACACTTCGGTGCGCTCGAATATCGGCGTGCGCAATTCCGAGTATCCGTAGCGGCTGAAGGTATTTCGCGCCTTCTCTTCCAATTGACGCCATTCGATGACCTCTGGTTCCCAGAGGTCGGAGGTGCCGGGAAGCGGTTCTGTGGCTCCTGCCATAACGGGTTGCTGCTCCTGAAAGTTGGTTTCCTGGGGTTCGTGGAGTTGGCGCTTTTGCGCCATGATTTCGTCATTTTCCGGTCGCGTACTCCCGGTACGCTCCCTCAAAATTCCTCATTCTGACGCAAAACCACCCAGCCTCACGGAACCAGGATGGTTTGAAAAAAAAGCCAAAGCTGGCTGCGGGCGCGGTGGCGGGGCGTTCCGGGCGGAATGCGGGGGTGCGCGGCTTCTCCGGTGCGTCCCGGTGGCTCGAGGTCCCGCAAGCGTCGGCGTTTTTTTGTGGCTTCGCGGATGATGGCGCCGGCGTCTCCCGCATCGGGGGGGGAGGGATATCATCCGTGGCGCGGTGCAACCGCGGCATTTGGGGATTCCAGCCATCCCTCCGGGCGGACGCCTTAATATACCGCAGCGGCACGGCACGGCCGCGATGGCGCTGCCGTCGGTGCTGGCCGTCAAGCCCGCGCCACGGTGATTACGGAAATTTCGGCGGCTCCGCCCTCGGCCAGCGCATCCGCGGCGGCGGTCAGGGTGGAGCCGGTGGTATAGACATCATCCACCAGCAACACGGCCTTTCCCCGGATGGCACGGCTGCTTTTTACCGTGAAGCCGCCGCGGAGGTTTTTGAGCCGCTGGCTGGCGTCAAGGTGTGCCTGGTGGCCGGTGCGGCGGGTGCGCCGGAGGGCGTCCTGGCATTCCAGATGCAGTGCGGCGGCTATTTCGCTGCCGAGCAGTTCGGCCTGATTGAAGCCGCGGGTGATCCTGCGGGTCCAGTGCAGGGGGATGGGCACCACGACCTGCGGACGGGCGGGGGCGCCATATTCCATCCAGGCCCGTGCCATTGCCGTGCCCAGATATGGCGCCAGGTCGATGCGGCGGTTGTATTTGAAATTGCGCACCAGCATTCCGCCGGGGCCGTCGTAGGGGAATACCGACACTCCGCGGAACCATGGCTTGGGGTACCGAACGCAGTCGCGGCAGCACTCCACCATCGTGTCGTTGAGGCCGCCGCAGATCTGGCAGCGGCGGCTTTTCGCCGGGAATGGCGTGATCCGCCGGGTGCATTGCGGACACAGCGTCCTGCCGTCGTCGGCCGCCAGGGCCATCCGGCATGCGGGGCAAAGCGGCGGCGACAGGAACTCATCGAGGGCATGCAGCACGTCAGCGGCGAACATCATTCATCGATCAGCTTCAGTTCCTTGAGGAATTGCCGGCGTTTGCGCCAGTTGGGGACGACTTTGATGAAGAGCTCCAGCTCGATCCGCCGGCCATCGCAGAGTCCGGCGATCTTCTGGGCGGCGGCGTGGCGGATTGCCTTTATCATCCGGCCGCCCTGGCCAATCAGGATGGGCTTGTGGGCCTCGCGTTCGAGGCAGAGCGTCGACTGGATGGCGACCCGGCGGTCATCGGCGTTCCAGGCGTCGACGACTACGGCGATGCCATGGGGGATTTCATTGCGCAGCTTTTCCAGCAGGGTCTCGCGGATGAGTTCGGCGGCGATGTCGCGTTCGTAGGCGGTGGTGACATCCTCGGGGTCGTAGAGGAACAGATCGACCGGCAGAAGCCGCTTGAGCCGTTCAATCAGCCGTGCCGCGCTTTCCGGGCTGGTCGCCGTCATGGGCAGCGGCTCGAAATCCGGCAGGTACTGTCGATAGAATTCCCGGCTGGCGTCCTGCTGTTCCGGAGTGCTCAGGTCGCTTTTGTTGAAGACCACGACCACGGGCTTGCCGCATTTGGCGGCCATTTGTGCCGCCATGCCATCCTCTTCGCCGGGGGCGCGGGTGGGATCGACCAGGCAGACCACCACATCGGCGTCTTCCAGCACTCGCCGCACGGAGGCGTCCATGGCTTCGTCGATGGCGATATGGCCGGGATGGACGCCGGGGGCGTCGAGGAACACCAGCTGGGAGTCGTCATCGCTATAGATTCCCAGCATGGATCTCCGGGTAGTCTGGGGTTTGCTGGAGACGGCGGCGATATGGCAATCCAGGATGGTGTTCAGGAAGGTCGATTTGCCGGTGTTTGGCCGGCCGAGCAGGGCGACATAGCCGGTATGGCCGCGTCGCATCGGGCTTTCCTGCGTGGGGTTGGCGGAATCTTGCATGGCGGCGGCTATTTTTTGACCGGTATTTTGAGTTTCTGGCCCACCCGGAGGTGGTCGGCGTCCTTCATGCCGTTGAGGTCCATGATCGACTGCATGGAGACGCCGGCGGCACGGGCGATTTTGCCGAGGGTGTCTCCGGGTTGCACCGGCAGTTCGATATACTCGCCGGATGGTGCCGGTGGCTGCGGCTGCCGCATGGTGTTGCGGATATCCCGGGAGAGGCCGGCGATTTCCGCCTGGCGTTGCCGCTGGTCGGCCTCGAGGCCTTTTTGAAGCCTTGCGAATCTGGAGTCGACCTGGCGGCTGGCGTCCTGCATGGCGGTGGCCATGGCCGCCAGCTGTTCTTCGAGCTGCCGCAGCCGCCGGTCGCGCTCCTGCAGCTGGTCCTCCAGACTTTCGATCCGGGCGTTGAGCTGGACAATCCGGTCGTTGGCGCTGTCGAGGTCGGAGCGCATGCCGGCCACCGTGTTCATCATTCGCTGCAACTGTGGATTGCCGCCGGCCTGGGCGAATGACGTGGCGGCGCACGCCAGCAGCATGGTGAAGGCAAGGCAAGATTTCATGATGGGTGGGGGGGGGGGGGTATGGATTCAGGGTCAGTCGATCTCGAGGAATTTCCCGGCGACGGTGAGGTTGTCGATGCCATCGCCGGTGATGGCGACGGTGTCCTCGATGCGGATGCCGCCCCATGACGGGTAGTACAATCCGGGTTCAACGGTCACCACATGGCCGGCTTCCAGCAAGGTGTGGTCTGGCGGGCGCAGCGACGGCTCCTCGTGGATTTCCAGTCCCACCGAGTGTCCCAGTCCATGGAAGAAACCGTGGTAGGCGTTGGCCGAGGCATCCCAGGCGGTATTGTATCCGCATTCCTTGAAGTATCCGGCCGCCATCTGGTGGAATTGGCTGGCGGGCAGTCCCGGCCGGAGCGCTTCCAGGACCTGCAGCTGGGCGGCCAGGACAGTTTCGTAGGCGCGGCGCACCTCATCGGCGGCATGGCCCTTGACGCGGGTCCGGGTGAGGTCGCCGAAGTATCCGCTTTGTTCGTCCCTGGGGAAGATGTCCATCACGATCGGGACATTGGCGGCAATCGGGCCGGTGCCGGCCTGGTGGGGGTCGGCGCCCTGCGTGCCGGGCGCGGTGATGGTTCCGGTGGGGATCCCGCCGCGGCGGACAATTTCCGCATTGAGTTCGCCGCGGAGGATTTCCGCGGTGAGCACGGCATCATGCCACCGCAGGAATCCGTCATCGCCAACGGCGCTTTCGCGCAGGATCTGGTCGGCACGGTCCAGGCCGGCTTCAGCCAGCCGCTGGGCGTGGCGGATGCAATCGACCTCATGGGCGGATTTGACGCGGCGTCCGGGGCAGAAGTCATCGACGGTGGCCAGGGTGATGCCCAGAGCCGTCAGGCGGTTGGCCAATGCCAGCGGGAAGTCGCCGGGCACCTGCCAGCAGGTCGTTCCCATGGCCTCGCAGACATCCAGGATTTGACGGACCGGGAACGGGATGGTTCCCATTCTTTGGGCGTTGGCGGGGGGCAGTCCCAGTTCCTGGCGCAATTTTTCGCGGTCCAGGACGGCGACTGTGCGGCGGCCCTGCTTGCGGGCGCGTCCCAGTTCCAGCGACGAGACCACCGTGGCGGTCATTTTAGGGCAGGAGAACCACAGGAATGGGTCTTCGGCGTTGAAGCCGGACTCATACAGCAATGGCGCGCAGGTGTTCGAGGCCGCGTAGATCAGTCGTCCGGCGCCGGCAGGATCACTCTTCTTCATGGCGTTGGAGCTCCTTGGCGCAGAGCCGGCGGAAATCCGCCAGGCGTCTGGCGATCAGCTGCGATGGCAGGATTTGCGATGAAAGCGACATCCGTTCCAGGTCGATGATCGATACCAGCATCGGGTCGCCATCGCTGACGAAGAAGTGTTCCGGCTTGTGGTCTCGCCAGTCGAATCCGCATCCCAGCATCCGGTCGAATTCGGCGGCCACGCAGTCGATTGCCGCCTGGCATTTTTGGGGGTCGCCGCGATGGCGGTGCAAATAGCGGTCAAGCGGCACGCCGGGGACTGGCAGGCAGATCATTCCGGCGGCGCCGGGATAGCCCAGATGCGAGCGGGTCCACCAGGCGATGACCTCCGGGGTGAGAAAACAGTGGGCGGCGAGCAGTGCGTAGGCCTCGCGCTCCCGCACTGAATTGGGTGCGGGCCATCTCCAGGCAAGCAGGTCCTTGCAGACTTGCTTGAAGTAGGTGAAGTTGTCGGTCTTGACAAACACCGTGCTGCCGTCCGGCAGCTGGGTCCGGCAGGTGCGGCCACGCCGCGGGTGCTGGGATACGACCTGCCCGCCCTGGTAGCTGAGCAGCCGGTCGAGGCTGTCCAGCCCGGCGTCGTGCAGCCGTGACGACCACTGGGGGTTGATGTAGAAGCGGTCCATTGAAGGTGATGCGTATGGCTTGAAATGGCAACGCCCTGAATGTCGTGATGCTGGTTCCTTATTCGCCATGACCTCGTCATTTTCCGGTCATGCATTCCCGGTGCGCATCCTGAAAATTCCCCATTCCGAGGCAGAATCACCAGCTTCACGGATCCAGGAATGCGGATAATATACCCTCCGTAAAAATCACTGGAGAGGGCGGATGGCGTTGCCGGCGTAAACGGGTGCGCAGCGATTATAGTATGTGGCTTGCACTGTTCATCGATTTTTCGTGAAGGCATCCATCCATGAGCCAGTCAGATCCAGCAGCCCTCAATTATCATGCCCGGCCGACGGCGGGCAAGATTTCCACAATGCCGACCAAGCCCTGCGTGACGCAGCAGGATTTGGCGCTGGCCTATACGCCGGGCGTGGCGGCGCCATGCCTGCAGATCCGGGACAATCCGCCGGATGTATACAAATACACGGTGAAGGGCAACTATGTCGCCGTGGTCTCGGATGGCACCGCAGTGCTGGGGCTGGGCGGCATCGGGCCGGAGGCCGGTCTGCCGGTGATGGAGGGCAAGTGCGTGCTGTTCAAGCGTTTTGCGGATATCGATGCGGTGCCGTTGTGCCTGGGCAAGGTACTGGGGGCGGACGGGCGCACGGATGTCGACCGGCTGGTTGCGGCGGTGGAGACCCTGGAGCCGTCGTTCGGCGGGATCAACCTGGAGGACATTGCCGCGCCGGCGTGCTTCCGGGTCGAGCAGGAGCTCAAGCGCCGCATGGGCATTCCGGTTTTCCATGACGACCAGCATGGCACCGCCATCATCTCGCTGGCGGCGCTGATCAATGCCGCCAGGTTGACCGGACGCCGGCTGGATGAACTCAAGGTGGCGGCCAGCGGCGCCGGCGCCGCCGGGCTCAGTTGCCTGCGATTCTATGTGGCGGCGGGGGTTCGCCGGGAAAATATCGTGGTATGCGACATCAATGGCGTGGTCACTGCGGAGAGCGCCCGCAGTCCCGAGCAGCTGGAGCTGGCCACCTCGCGCACCGATGTGCATTCCCTGGCGGATGCGATGCGCGGCGCCGATGTCTTCCTGGGCTGTTCCGCCGCCAACCTGGTTAGCGAGGAGATGGTGCGATCCATGGCGCCGTCTCCGGTGGTCTTTGCCATGGCCAACCCCACTCCGGAGATCATGCCGGAGCGTGCGCTGGCGGCCGGCGCCGCCGTGGTCGGTACCGGCCGGACCGATTTTCCGAACCAGATCAACAACGTGCTGGGATTCCCCGGGATCTTCCGCGGGGCGCTTGATTGCCGCGCCCGCGACATCACCACCGGGATGCAGATGGCGGCCGCCCGTGCCCTGGCGCAGCTGGCGCAGCTGCCGGTTGCGGGCCGGGTGCGGGAAGTCCTGGAGCGCGCCTATCCCGGCGATGCCGCCGCGGGGGTCTTCGACGGTGAAAATCCGCTGAAAACCAGCTATGTCATCCCCAAGCCCTTCGATCCGCGGGTGGTGCCGCATGTGGCGCGCTGCGTCGTGGCCTCGGCGATGGAGGAGGGCGTGGCCCAGGTCGCCGTTGATGACCTGGATGCCTACGAACAGGAAGTGGCGGCGCGGATCGCCCGCGCCGGCGCATAGCGGTAATTTGCAAGTCAGCGAAGCAGATGGGGCGCCGGAGGATGGCGCCGGACAATTAGGAAGAAAACAACCATGATTGACATTAAAATCCTGCGGGAGAATCCGGAGCTGGTCAAGGCGACTGCCGCCAAGCGCAAGTGCAACAAGGAAATGGTCGACGTCGATGCCTTGTATGCCAATGACCAGCAGTATCTGAAGCTGGTGCACGAGACCGAGACGCTGCGTTCGGAGCGCAATCGTCTTTCCAGGGAATGCCAGAGCAACCCCGAGGCGCGCCAGAAGGTCAAGGAGCTGAAGCAGGAGCTGGCCGAGAAGGAGAAGCTCCAGGAGGAGCTCAAGGCAAAGGTCGACGAGGCGATGACCTGGTTGCCGAACATGCTTTCTCCGGAGGCCCCGGAGGGCGAGAGCGACGCCGACAACGTCGAGATCAAGCGCATCGGCCAGCGGCCGGTGTTCGATTTCAAGCCGCGCGACCACCAGGAGCTTGGGGATTTGCTGGGCATCATCGACACCCAGCGCGGCGCGAAGGTGGCCCAGGCCGGATTCTACTACTGGGTAGGCAAGGGCGCCATTTTGGCGCAGTCGATGTTCTTCTGGGCGCAGAAGGAGCTGGCGAAGCGCGGCTTCAAGGTGATGATGTCGCCCTGCGCCGCCAAGGCCCGTACGCTTTTCGGCACGGGCTACCTGCCGTTCTTCAAGGATCAGATCTATCCGATCACCGGCGAGGATCTGTGCCTGATCGGCACTGCCGAGCAGACGCTGGTGGGCTATCATGCCGACGAGACCCTCGACGGCGACCGTCTGCCCGAGCGTCTGACTGCATTCACGCCCTGTTTCCGCACCGAGGCCGGATCCTACGGGAAGGAGTCCCGCGGCATCTTCCGCGTCCATCAATTCCACAAGGTCGAGCAGATCATCTTCTGCCATCCGTCGGAGTCGCCGGCGATGATGGACGAGTGCCTGGCCAACGAGGAGTATTTCCTGCAGCAGCTGGGGATTCCGTACCACGTCGTCAATGTGTGTCTCGGCGACCTGGGCGCGCCCGCGTTCAAGAAGTACGACACCGAGGCGTGGTTTCCCGGGTACAACGGCTATCGCGAATCCGTCCGCGAGGATGGCGCCAAATGCTGGGTCCCGGATGACGATCATCCCGGCTACCGCGAGGTCACCAGCAACTCCAATCTCACGGAGTTCCAGAGCCGCCGCCTGAATATCCGCTTCAAGGACGCCGATGGCGCCAAGGGGTTCGTGCATACCATTTCGGCCACCGGCTTGACCGACCGCGTGGTGTGCGCCATCCTCGAGAACCACCAGCGTGCCGATGGCTCGGTGGTGGTGCCGGAGGTGTTGCGTCCATACACCGGATTCGACGTCATCGAGCCGGGAAAATAGCCGACGGCGGGGTTTCGGAGGGGGGATGCAATGCCATGGATTTGCCGTTGAAGCAACTGGGCATCATCATCGCGGCCGGCGGCAGCTCGCGGCGCTTTGGCGGCGACAAATTGCTGGAGCTGCTGGACGGCCTGCCGGTGTTCTGCCACTGCATCCGTGCCTTTGTCCAATTGCCTGGGGGACCGCGCATGGTGGTGGTGGTGTCGCCCGCGCATCTGGCGGCGTATCGGGATGCGGTTGAGTGCCATCTGCCGGCGGCGTCCGGCCGTCTGGAATGGGTGGAAGGCGGCGGCAGCCGCCTGGAGTCGGTCCGCAACGGCTTCAATTGCCTGATGGACGCCGATCCGGCACGCCGCCCCGGCGTTGTCGCCGTGCATGATGCCGCCAGGCCGTACGCCGATGCCGGCATGGTTCTTTCATGCCTGGAGGCGATGGACGGCCGGCATCTGGATGGATGCATCATGTCGCGCGAGCTGACCGAGACGATACATCGTTATGATGCCGGGTCGGAGCTGCTTGCCGCCGCCGGCGCGCGCAGTTCGTTCCGGGTGGCCGAGACGCCGCAGCTGTTCAGAAGCGCGGTTTTGGCGCGTGCGTATGCACAATGCGGCGTCATGGATGGAGGATCGGCCATTCCGACCGACGAGGCAGGGCTGGTGATGCGGCTGGATGGCGTCCGCATCGGCGCAGTTTCCGCTTCCCGTCCGAATCCCAAGATAACCTACCGGCATGACCTGGTATCAAAGAGCATGTAGGAGGTGGGGTTTTCCCGCCTATTTGGCG
The DNA here is from genome assembly GCA_934661755.1 of uncultured Lentisphaeria bacterium. Taxonomy (GTDB): domain Bacteria; phylum Verrucomicrobiota; class Lentisphaeria; order Oligosphaerales; family Oligosphaeraceae; genus CAKUJM01. The sequence goes on from CAKUJM010000016.1 coordinate 42,670, forward strand.
ACGTTGTTTCTGGGCGCCTTCAACGACAACGTCTCGAAGTTGCTGGTGATCTGCTTTGGCACGGCGGCGCTGGGGAAGGGCTCCCCGGCCGCATCCACCTTCATGATGCTGGCCGCGGCCGGCTTCATCCTGCCGTATTTGCTGTTTTCCTCGGCAGCGGGTTTTCTGGCCGACCGTTTCAGCAAGCGCGGGGTGATGATTTGGGCCAAAGTGGCGGAGATCGCCATCATGGCTGCCGGCCTGGTGCTGGCGTATCATCATGCGCTATACGGATTGCTGCTGGTGTTGTTTGCGATGGGGAGTCAGAGCGCCTTCTTTTCCCCGGCAAAATATGGCTTCCTGCCGGAGACTTTCCCGGAGGAAAGGCTTTCGCGGGCCAACGGCCTCACCCAGCTGTTCACCTTCCTGGCCATCATCATCGGCGGGTGGCTGGGAGGGATGCTTTCGGACGCGTATATCGGCAATCCCGCCGGCGGATTCGGGTGGTGCGTCGGCTTTGCAATTGCCGGGACGCTGTCCAGTGTGCTGATCACGCCGACGCCCGGGGGCGACCGCGCATCGCGCTTCCGCCTGGGGGATCCGATTCGGCCGCACTGGCAGACCATCAAGGAAATCGCCCGCGACCGCACGCTGCTGGTGGCGGTGCTGGGCAATACCTTTTTCTGGTTTCTCGGGACTATCTTCCAGCTGTCGTTGATGGTGCTGGTGCAGAACACCCTCAAGGGCGACAGCGCGATGGTGGGGAATCTCCAGGGCGCAGTGGCGCTGGGCATCGGCCTGGGGTGCGTCTGTGCCGGGCTGCTGTCGCGCGGAAGAATCGCCTACGGCTTTGTCACGCCGGCGGCGCTGGCCATGGGCGCGACCGCCTTGCTGCTGGCGCTGTTGGGCGGCATGGTCGTGCCGGCATTCGCGCTTACCGTGCTGCTGGGCTTCTGCACCGGATTCTACCAGCTGCCGTTGAGCACCGCAATCCAGCAGCGCGCACCGCAGGGATGCCGCGGGCGCTATATTGGCGCCAGCAACGCCCTGGACTGCGTTTCAATGCTGACCGGCAGCCTCTTCCTGTGGATCCTCCAGGTGGCATTCCATTGCGATGCCCGGGAGGTGATCGCGGTCGTCGCGGCCATCATCTTCGTGGCGGCCGCCATGCTGTTCAAATATCTGCGATGGGAATAGCTGGTCATGCCTGGCTGGGAGATGGCGGGGTCGGATTGCCGTGATGGCGGCGTCCGGCCTTGTGCCGCCGGTCGTATTCGCTAAGCTGGGAGGAAAAGCGGGTGTATTCGTGGACGCTGTCCGACAATTCGGAGGCAAAGGCGTCATCGCTTGAGAGCTCCTCCAGCAATTTTGCGCATTGGCCGCATTTTTTCAGATGGCATGCGCAGACAATGCGCCTGAAGAATCCCATGCTGCGGCTGCGGTATAGTTCGAGTTCCGATTTGGTGTAGTGGCTCATAGGTCCTATTTGTCCTCGTATTGCTTGATGATATCGCGGATTATGGCCAGGCAGCGGTGTTTGTACACGTAGACCGAGTTCTCGGAGATTCCCAGGAATCTGGCCACATCCCGGGGGGAACGGCCGCGGATCACGGTCATTTCGTAGGCATTGTAGGTCTGGGGTTCGACCCGGTTGCGCAATTCGTCGTTGGCCATGTAGAAGTTGTGCATGCGGAATTCGTGTTCGAGCATCTGGTCGAAGCTGTGTTCCTCGTCAGTCACCGCACTGTCGGGGGTGGAGTCCAGGGGCTGGTTGAACTTGTCGTTCCGCAGGTTCTTGTTCATCATTTTCCTCCCCTGATTCCTGACAATCCCGGCCAGATAGTGCCGGAAACGTCCTTTTTCGGGATCGTAGACAAAGCCGACGTCGTCGGGAATGGCCTCCGGGTTGTAATTTCCGCCGATGATGCTCTTCTGGAAGATTTCCCGCATGACCTGCTGCACCAGGTCATCGCATTCGTCAGGGGTCAGCCGGAGGTTGCAGCCGATTTTGCAGATGAATGGCCGGTAGGTGTCATAGAACTCGCTCCAGGCGATCTGGTCGCCGGATTTGATTCGCATCAGCAGGGATTTGCGGGTGGTGTAGGACATGTGCGGCGGAGGGGAGGTGGTGATGGAAAATGGCGGAAATTGGCCACGGCCTGTGCGTCTTACATAAGGCTACCGGCGATGCCGGGGTTTATTACATCGTCGCAGATATTATTTTTCAATCCGCAGCCGGCGCGAGCTGCAGGGAGTCATTCACCGCCAGGAAGATTCCCAGGTCACGGGAAGCGTGAGCCGGGGTCATGATGGCCATGATGGCCAGGGTGTGGCTGGCGTCGGGGTAGACATAGCATAGCGCCCGGTGGTTCGTGGCAAGTCTGCCGAGGATCTGGACGACTTGGGCATTATGCCGCGGATCACGGTATTGGCGCACCGAGGTGATGTCGAGGTCTTTGCCAAGATAGGGCTTGAGCATTCCCGCGATCCCCGCCGGCGGGCGGTGGATGAAGGCCCTGGCGGTCAATGGGATGATCGCCAGGGCAATGACGCTGCTGGCGGAATCGGCATTGGCGGGGGTGAGCAGACCGTGGATTGGCATTGGCGGCTGCATCCTGGCGCCGGAGATCTCGTTGCGTCCGAATGACCGCCATCCCGGCGGAATGGCAACCGAGGATCGGCCGTCACCGAAGGCGAAGCGCTTTTGTCCGGCGGCGTCCATCTGGGCGTTTTTCCGGGAAAGGCGGATGGCGGCGGCCAGCTCCGCAGTGGTGCTGTCGGCGTCATCCTGCACATGGCCGACCAGTGAAGCGATGGCAAACCCCATGGATATTGTGACGAAGGCGGTTGCCAGCCAATGGCTTCGCATGGCGAAGATCGGTCGCAGGCAGAGCGATTTGAACAGCCTCCTGCCGGAAAGGCAGCAGTAGTGGAGTTGGTCGCGGATCGTCGCGCCTTCCTTGCAGATCATGGCGATCCGCCCCAGTTCCGCGGCGATCGCGGGGAGGCTGGTGAGCCGCAGGGCCGGCTGTCGGGCGCACAGCTGGTTGGTCAGGCTGTTGAGCAGCTTGTTGGCGGGCAGCGAAGTGGCGAAGTCTTCCGGCAGATGGGGGAACTGGCTGGCGTTGTTGCCGGTGATGCAGCAATAGATGATCTTGCCGAAGGCATAGATGTCGTTTTGCTGTCGTGATTTCCGGCTGTTCCGGCTGCCTGGGACGTCCGCCTGCTGGCTTTCCGGCGGGATGAAGTTCAAGGTCCCGGCCAGCTGGGTCAGGCTGTCGGTCAGTGGCGACAGCAACCCCAGATCCGCCAATGTCGGACGTCCACGCACAAACAGGATGTTCTCCGGCTTGATGTCGCGGTGGGCGAAGCCGGCATCATGGATGGCCACGATGCTCTCAAGGATGCTGGAGAGCACTGGAAGCAGATCCCGCTGCGGCAGCGGGCCGGCGGAGAGCCGGTATGCCAGGGTGTCGGGGACATATCCTTTGCTGCCAGGCGCCGCATCCGCCGGTTCCATGGTGTAATACAGCGAGTCGTCATTCTGGTTGACGTTGTACAGCCGCAGCAGCCCCGGGGTGTTCTCCGCCAATTTGCGGTAGTTGGTGATCCCCTTGAGCTCGCGCTGCCACTGGCTCCCCAGGCGCATCTTGGAGATGATCTTCAATGCCAGCGGCTTCCCCGAGGAGTCATGGCAATAGTAGACTTCACCATATGCGCCGCCGCCACAGCAGCGGATGACTGTGATGCCGTCGAAGATGGTTTGTCCCGGGGAGAACATCGTGAATGGAACGGGGAAAAATGGCGGCGCAATACTGCCCTGAATCCGTGAAGCTGGTTCTTTCGCGCCATGATTTCGTCATTTGTCGGTCACGCACTCCCGATGCGCTCCCTGAAAAAATCCTCATTCTGACGCAAAACCGCCAGCTTCACGGATATTCGGGCGGCGTCACCAGTGATAATCTATTTCCTGTTTCGGCAATTGACAAGCCGACGTCACAGATTCGGCGGCCGCTGCAATGCAAAAAAAGCGACAACATTGCAGCTTCCAGTGTAAGAAAACGGGAAGCCGTGGTAGTTGTGGCCACGATGAAGCGGTTATTTTGCACAATTATCCTGCTGGCAGAGGCGTTGATGGCCGTACAGGACCAGCCACGCGGACAGCTCCCTGACCGCTCACAGGAAAAATACGGCGTCGTCATTGAAATGAGCCAGGGGACTACGCCAGACGGAGGAGCGCAGTCGATTCTGCAATTGCGGGATCGGCTGATGCATAATGACGCCCCCAAAAGAGTGTCAGTGAGCATATATCGACGCGACTGCGATGGCCTGCCGAAACTGCTCGGCAATGCCGTAATCTGCTATGGCGGAAATGACGAAGACTTTGACGAGTTTCGCCGGAAGTTGGCGAAGGCTATCGCCGACCTGGAACTGTCGGCATCCCATCCCATCCCATCCCATCCCATCCCATCCCATCCCATCCCATCCCATCCCATCCCATCCCATCCCATCCCATCCCATCCCCGTAGTTTTAGCGAATGCTTACATTGTCTTTATATGCTCCAGAGGCATTTGGCTACACGGAATTAGAATGTCTGCGAAAATATTGACGGATTTTTGCGAGGCACCACGCTGGTGCAAAGAGGCGTCACTGATGGCGAAAAAAAAATATCGAAGAACCTCAAAAAAAGACGTCGGTGCATGAGTGTTGTCAATGACAAAGCCTGTTTGCAACATGGCGCGTTCTTCAAACTACGCACGACGGCACGTCAAGCCCGACGGTAACCCCTCCGGCGCTGTCGCGCCACCTCCCCTTGCAGGGGAGGCTTCTCTTGTCGTGAAAACGTAAGCGCGGTCGTTTTACATCCATGCACTGCGGCACGTCAAGCCCGACGCCAACCTCTCGACTCCGGGGGTAGCAAGGGCGTCTCGCCCTTGGAGAATTATGTTGTTACAACATGGCGCGTTCTTATAAACTACGCATGGACGCACGTCAAGCCCGACGGCAACCCCTCCGGCGCTGTCGCGCCACCTCCCCTTGCAGGGGAGGCTTTTCTCGTCGTGAAAACGTGAGCACGGTCGTTTTACATCCATGCACTGCGGCACGTCAAGCCCGACGCCAACCCCTCCGGCGCTGGTCGCGCCACCTCCCCTTGCAGGGGAGGATTCTCTCGTCGTGAAAATGTAAGCGCGGTCGTTTTACGGCCACGCACTGCGGCAAAATGCTGGATGCTGGAACTGATATTTCGCTTCCATGTGCTATAGTAAGCGCGGCAACCTCATTGATGAAGCGGCATTTGGCTGCCTTTGTCTTTTCGTAAAGCGGTGTTTTTCTGCGTCGTTGCGGGGCGGCAGCCCCGCATTCGCGTTTCCTGTTTTCTCTTTGGCTGTACACGTGGCCGCGATTACGCCAAAAACGGGTTCAATCCTGAATCCGTGAAGCTGGCCTTTTTGGCGCCATGATTCCGTCATTTTTTTCGGTTACGTGCTTCCGGCACGCTCCCCTAAAAAAATACCTCATTCAGACGCAAAAACACCCAGTTTCACACATCCAGGCCAATGATGCCGGCGGAAGCACGGAGTGGATTCTGGCCGACGCTGCACTATTTTTTTGCACATTAACCAAACCATGACAGAACCAACAGTGAATGATGAGGGCAAGGTCCGCGCCAAAGTCACCAAAGTGACCCGTTCCGACATGGGGCGTCTCGGTCTGGCGTTGCTGGGCGGGATATTAGTCCTCAACTCCTATTTGGCGGGGCTTTTCTGCGACGGCGCGATTGACAGCTGGGCGATGCGCCTTTCCGCGCTGGCCGGCGCGATCATTCTTTCGATGCCGATTTTCTTCGAGGCTGCGCGGGATCTTTTCCGGGGGCGTGTCGGCATGAACGAGCTGGTGGCATTGGCGTTGCTGGCGGCCTTCGCCCAGGAAAACTACAGCATTGCCGGCGCGGTCGCCTTCTTCATGCTGATCTCCATCACCATAGAGAAACGCACCGCAATCGGGGCGGAGGCGGCGATTGAGGCGGTGGTGCGGATGACGCCGCGCACCGCACGGCGGGTGCGCCAGGACGGCACCGAGGAGGAGGTCGACGCCATCAACGACTTGCAGCTCAAGGATGTCTGCCGGGTGCGGCCCGGCGAAAACTTCCCGGCTGACGGCCGGATCATCCGCGGCACCTCGACTGTCAATCAGGCGTCGATCACCGGCGAGTCCCTGCCTACCGACAAGAAGGAGGGCGACGAGGTGTATGCCGGCACGCTCAACCTCACCGGCCTGGTCGAGTTTGAGGTGACCCGTCGGGGCACGGACACCACCTTGGGCAAGGTCCGCAATCTGATTGCCGACGCCGAGCAGTCGAAGATGCCGATTCAGCGGATGATCGACCAGTACATTGGCTACTATACTCCGGTGATTCTGATGATCGCCGGGCTTACCTGGTTCATTACCAAGGATATGAATCGGGTGATATCGGTGCTGGTGATGGCGGTGCCGGCTGCGCTGGTGCTGGCGCATCCATCGGCGGTGATTGCGGCGATTTCCGCGGCGTCGCGCCTGGGCATCCTGATCAAGGACGTCTCGCATATCGAACTGGTGGCCCGCATCAAGGCCATCATCTTTGACAAGACCGGCACGCTGACCGAGGGCAATCTCGAGGTCGCGCGCCTGGAGCCGGTCAAGGAGGACGACCTGGCGCAGCTGGTGCAGATTGCGGTGTCGGTGGAGCACCATTCCAACCACCCGACCGCCGAGGCGATCAAGAAGCTGGCCCGGAAGGTCGGAATCGACCTGATTGTCCCCGAGGGCTACGAGGAAGTGGCGGGAAAGGGAGTTCGCGCCACTGTCAATGGCAAGACCTGCCTGGTCGGCCGCCAGAGCTGGCTGGTCGAGGAGGGCGTGGATGCAAGTGCGCTGGACCGCAACCGCGAGAGTGCCGAAGGGGAGGGCATGTCGGTGGTCTGCGTGGCCTGCGACGGCGTCGCCATCGGCTGGATCGGGCTGCATGACGCCATCCGTCCGGTAAGCCGCGAGGCCATCCGGGAATTGCGGGAAATGGGGGTTGAGCACTGTTGCATGGTGACGGGCGACAACCGGAAGGTGGCCGATGTCGTGGCCCGGAAGATCGGGATCAGCGAAGTCTATGCCGGCTGTCTGCCGGAGGAAAAGGCCAAGGTGGTCGCCGGGATGAAGCAGAGCGGCGCCATCGTGGCGGTCGTCGGCGACGGCGTCAATGACGCGCCGGCCCTGGCGGCCGGCGACATTGGCATGGCGATGGGGGCCTTTGGCTCGGACGTCGCCGTGCAATCCGCGTCAGTCGCCTTGATGAACAACGACTTGCGGCGGATTCCGTTTTTCATCGGGCTGGCCCGGAAGACCCGGGTGCTGATGAATCAGAATCTGGCCATCGGCCTGACCTTCATCACGGTTGGCGTCTACATGGCCATCGGCGGATCGCTGGGGCCGGTGGGTGCGGCGTTGATCCACACCATTTCCAGCCTGCTGGTCATCTTCAACAGCGCCCGGCTGGTGCGTTCCGGCGAGGTGCTGGGCGCCTGACCGGCACGGGGGCGGACAGTGTTCTTACCATACTTATGGATTGAGGCAACATGGCAAACAGCAACGACAAGCAGATTGTAGTGGAAGCCGCGGGGCTCACCAAGGTCTTCAAGGACTTCTGGGGGCGTCCGAAGGCCAGGGCGGTCAATGGCATCGACTTCACCATCCATCAGGGCGAGGTGTTCGGTCTGCTGGGGCCCAATGGATCCGGCAAAAGCACCACCATCAAGATGATCCTGGGGCTGTTGTATCCGAGCCGCGGGAAGCTGGAGGTCTTTGGCGAGGATCCGCAGAATGTGGACATGAAGGCCCGGATCGGCTATCTCCCGGAGGAGACCTTCCTTTACAAGTACCTGACGGCGTACGAGACCCTGGATTTCTATGGCGCGCTCTTCGGGCTGGGCGCCGAACAGCGCCGCACCCGCGCCAACCAGCTGCTGGAGATGGTCGGTCTTTCCCATGCCTTCGACCGTCCGGTCGGCGAATTCTCCAAGGGCATGGCCCGTCGAATCGGCTTGGCGCAGGCGCTGGTGAACGACCCGGATCTGGTGATTCTCGACGAGCCGACCAGCGGCCTGGACCCGATCGGATGCCGCGAGGTCAAGGATGTGATCCGGCTTCTGGCTTCGCGGGGCAAGACCATAATCCTCTGCAGCCATCTTCTGGCGGATGTCCAGGATGTCTGCAACCGGGTCATGGTGTTGTTCGGCGGCCAGATCCGCGCGCAGGGGAGTCTGGGTGAGATCCTCCGCGAGTCCGACAAGACCCAGATCATCACGCCGCGGCTTTCACCGGAGACCATCTCCGAATTGCGCGACTTCCTGAAGGCGCATGGGATTTCGGCACCGGAGTCGGTCAAGGTCGACAATCCGGACCGTGATCTGGAGGACTATTTCCTTGACGTGGTGCGCCAGGCATCTTCCCAGAATGTCGATACCGCCGGTGCGCGTTCCAATGGCGAGATCCCGGAGTATCTGCAGGGCGATGGCAGCCAGCAGGGCCAGGCGATTCTGGATGCCCTCCATCGCCGTCCCGAGGAGGAAAAGGCCAAGGCCGAGGCGCTGGCCGCCGCCGCCAGGCTCCAGGCTGCGGCCAAGGCCGCCAAGGAGCGCCAGATGGAGCAGTTGCAGGAGTTGCAGAAGGACGACGGCGCGGCCGCCGCCGGCGAGGAGGAGGCCGTCCGTCAGGCGGCGGATGCCGCCAGGGCCGAAGAGGAGGCCCGCAAGCGCGAGGAGCTCAACCGGAAGCTGTCGTCGTTGCGCAAATAGCCATGGCCGCGGGGCGCCGGCACGCCCTGGCCAGTAAATGCGTCTTCCTGAGGCAGGCCGCCCCCGCATTCGCGCCAATTCAGTTTTTCACCCATCATCATCCATCCACCGTCCATCACACATCCTATGCCCGCACCTGTAGAATCCGAGTTGCATGACCTGCTGGTCTATGCCGTTGAAAACCGCGCGTCCGACCTGCACATCCGCGAAAACAAGAATGTCCAGCTGCGGATTGACAGCAATCTGGTGCAGCTTGACTTTGTGACCGACACCGCGTATTTCGACCGTGTCTGCCAGCAGATCGTCCCGGATGGCCAGATCGATAAATTCCATCGTACCGGCGACCTGGATTTTGCGTGGCAGGAGCCGGGTGCCGGTCGTTTCCGCGTCAATCTCCACATGCAGCGCGGGCAGCGCGGGCTGACGATGCGCTGGGTGAAGAGCAAGCCCCCGACCGTTTCGGAGGCGGGTCTTCCCGAGGTGCTCAAGAAGATCGCCGACGCCAGCAACGGCATCATCTTCATCACCGGCACCACCGGGTCCGGCAAGTCCACCACCATGGCGGCGATGCTGGACTACATCAACACCACCTACAACAAGCACATCATCACCATCGAGGACCCGATCGAATATACCTTTGAGGACAAGCTGTCGTTCTTCGAGCAGCGCGAGGTCGGGCTGGACGCCGAGTCCTTCGAGTCCGCGCTGATCCATGCGCTGCGCCAGGATCCGGACATCATCGTCATCGGCGAGATGCGCAACCGCGTCACCTTCGAGACCGCGCTGGCGGCCGCCGAGACCGGCCACATGGTGATCAGCACCTTGCACACCAAGGATGCGCCGCAGAGCATCAACCGCATCCTCGACATGTTCAGCATCGAGGAGCGCGACTCCATCCGTAAATCGCTTTCCGGCGTAATCAAGGCGATCATCTGCCAGCGTCTGGCCAAGAAGGCCTCCGGCAAGGGCGTGGTGCCGATCACCGAGATCATGACCAACGAGCCGATCATCAAGAAGCTGATCTTTGACAACCGCATCGACCGTCTTGAGCAGGCCATTGGCGCCAACGAGGAAAGCGGCATGATGACCTTCAACCAGTGTCTGCTCAAGCATTACAATGCCGGCGACATCTCGGAGGAGAAGGCCCTGGAGCTTTCGGACAATCCGCAGGCGCTCAAGATGAATTTCAAGGGCATTTTCCTCAACGAGGATGCCGGCGGAATCATCCAGTGATGCATGGCGTGAGTGGCGGGCGACGGCGCGTTTTTTTATTCTCTCCGGATGAAGTCGTTCCTGGGTTATGCCATTGCCGTTGCATTGGCCGCGTTGCTGGTGGTCGGGGCCTGGTTCCGGAGCCGGAGCGCGAAGTCATCCGCATGGCATCAATACCAGGGGTTTGCCTTCAACACCCCCTGCGTGATCATGCTTTACGGGAAGCCGGGCGACTGCGGCAATGCCGCCGCGGAATGCCTGGCGCTGCTTTCCCGGATGGATGCGGCGCTGAACCGTTTTGACGCCGAAAGCGAGGTGAGCGGCTTCAACCGCTCAGCGTCCGGCGTGGCTTTTTCATGCAGCGTGGAGCTCTGGCAGGCTTTTGCGGCCGCCGAGGAGGCCTATGCGGCTACCGGCGGAGCCTTCGATGTCACCATCGGGCCGCTGATCGACTACTGGAGGCGCGTTCCCGGTGTCCTGCCAGCGGATGATGGGCAGTTGCGGGAATTGCGGGAATTGCGGGAACGCTGCGGCTTCGGCAGATTGTCGCTGGATCATGGGAGGCGCACCGTATGCAAGCATGCCGATGGAATGTCGGTGGATTTTGGCGGCATCGCCAAGGGCCTGGCGCTGGACTTGCTCCGCCAGCTCGCCGGCCGGAAGCCGCTGGATGCGGTCTTCTTCAATCTCGGGGGAAATTTCGTATATCAGGGGCCGCCGGATCTGGCGCCATTCGAGGCGGCCGCCATCGCCAGCCCGGTCCCCCGCGGCGACGATGGTGGTGCCGGCCGGGGCGTCCCGTTGCTGCAGGTGGTGCGCGACTGGCATGGGCGGTGTTTTTCAACCAGCTCCAATGCCTCGCGGCCACTGCGGAAGAATGCCGACGGCAGCATCGTCAGCCACATAATCGATCCGGTCAGCGGCCAGCCAGTCGCCCGATATTTTACCAGTGTGACGGCCATTTCCGCCAGCGGCGCGTTGTCCGATGCCTTTTCGACTGCGGTGTTCGCCAGCGGGATGGAGTTGGCTGAAAAGCTGGTGAAGGAGCATCCCGGAACCGCGTTCATCATGCAAAAGGCGGATGACGGCGCCGTCATCACGTTGGAATGACGGCGTGCGGGGCGCTTCGGGGCGGCAACTACAATTTCCGGATGGTGTCGCCGTAGATTACCCGGTTGTCAAGCTGTTCGGATTCGGCCTTTTCGCCATTGAGGATGTTGAGCGCCAGCTGCACTCCCCGGCATCCGACCTCCTCCAGCGGTTGGATGATGGCGGATAATTCCGGTTCGCCGCCGGGGACGGCCATTGGCGGATTGAAGGACATCCCGGCCACCGAGATATCTTCGGGAATGCGGTAGCCGAGCTGCTTGAGCAGTGGCATCGCCATTGAGAGCTCCTCCGAGGCCAGAAAGAGCGCGGTCGGCGGTTCGGGGCGGCTCATCAGGCGTGACAATGCGTTCTTGATGGTCGCCAGTTCGGCGTCCGGCAGGTCGATGATGAATTCCGGACGCAATGCGATGCCGTGTTTTCCGAGAATGTCGCAATATGCCCGGCAGCGTATCTTGTGGGTCTCGAACATATTGGTCACCAGGCCGATGAATGCGATGCGCACATGGCCGCGGCAGGCGATGTAGTCGATCATCTCGGCGGTGGACTCATAGTTTCGGGTGGAGACGGAGACGCATTGGCCTTCGGCGTTGGCCAGCAACACCATCGGCAACTTGGCCTGGCGCAGACGGTCGCACAGCTGTGCGGTTCCCACCAGGTTGATTCCGAGCATCCCCAGCAGCGAATTGGAGGTGTAGTAGCACAGCAGTTCCTCGGCATTGAGCTTCTCCAGGCGCTCGCCGTCCAACAGCGTGATGTCATGCCCGCAGCGGTAGGCCTCGCGGCAGATGCCGTTGAGCAGTCCGGCGACAAATGGCGATGACAGCGGCTGGCGGTTGGTCAGGAAGGTGACTACGCCGATGGCATTGCCGCGGTTGCGCCGCTGCTGCGGCACGTAGTTGTATTTCTTGATCAGGCTGGTGACCCGCTGGACGGTCTCCTGGGAGATGTTCCCGCGGTTGTTGAGGATCTTGGAGACCGTAGTGGTGGAGACCCCGGCAATCTTGGCAATTGTGTATATTGTGGTCTTACCCATGTCGCGTCAGGGTGGATTTGAGCAGGGGGCGCACCCTTTGTGCCGGGCGTCGCGTCGCGGCGGGCTCCGGCGCAAAGGGAATGTTTACTGTCATCCCGGGTAATATAACCCTTTTCGCCATGGTGTGTCATTCAATAACTTCCGCCAGGAGGGGCGGGCCAGTAACAAAGAATGAAATTGCCAGAAGGCTGGATTTCCCCTTTCCCCTCCTGCGTCCCCCGCAAACATGGCATAAA
>CAKUJM010000017.1 GCA_934661755.1 uncultured Lentisphaeria bacterium
TTAACGGTTGCAGTCTCATAGGAGCCAATTTCAAAACGATTGGCTTTTCCCTGTTAATAACTCGTTTTCTCATGCGCAAGCCCATCTTGACACGTTCAGTACGACTTTTTTCCAAAAAAGCCGTAAAAAATCACTACTGTCCGGTAAAAGTTTCCAGACGTGCTTGTTAAAATCGGGACTTGCTCTACATTAAAGGTATCGAAAGTCTTTAATTTGAGCACGGGAGTCCCGACAATGCATTACAGTAGCATCTTTCAGCAACTTTTCAACTTCATACCGAGACATCGTTTTGAGAAATCCGTAGAAAAGTTATCCGGCGACCGTTATTGCAAGCATTTCACCGCATGGCGGCAGTTTCTGACGTGTCTTTACGCGCAGATTACCGGAAAAGATTCCTTGCGTGAAATTGAAAACGGTCTGCTTGCAAACCATAACCGACTGTATCATCTCGGCATGGAGGTTGTTTCCAAGTCAACCTTGTCCGAGGCAATGAACCGACGCGATCCGGAGATATTCAAGGCGTTGTTTGAGGAAATTCTTGACCGGGCGTTGAAATGTGCGCCCCGGCACAAGTTCCGCTTTCACAATCCACTGTATGCGATTGACAGCACGACAATTGATCTGTGCCTGAATCTTTATGACTGGGCACATTATCGTAAAAACAAGGGTGCAATCAAACTTCATACCGAGCTTGATCTATCCGGAAATCTACCCTGCTTTGTGATGTTGAGCAACGGTAAAATGGCGGATATTCGAGCAGCCAGAGCGAACATAGTCATCGTCCCGGACAACATTTACACCTTCGACAAGGGATACTATGATCTGAACTGGTTTCAGCACATTGCGGACAGCGGGGCTTATTTCGTTACGAGACTCAAAGACAATGCAAAAATCGAGTCTCTCGGACAGCACCGGGAGGCTAATGAAAGACTCGGCGTTTGGCGGGATGAAATCGTGTGGTTCACCGGATATCAATCAGCAAAAAAATATCCAGGCGAATTGAGGCTGATTGAGTTCCTGGATGAATCGACCGGAAAAACATACCGCTTCATTACCAACAACTTCAAACTGGCGGCAGCAAGCATTGCCGGAATTTACAAACAGCGCTGGCAGATCGAAATCTTCTTTAAATGGATCAAGCAGAATCTCAAAATCAAGAGCTTTCTTGGAACCAGCGAAAACGCTGTCATGACGCAAATCTATGTTGCGATTATCCATTATCTACAGGTTGCATACATCAAATTCCTGCATGGATTCAAACTCAGCCTCACGGAATTAACGAATCGAATCCGCGATACGCTTATGCAAAATCTTTCCCTGCTCGAAATCCTCGCATTGAACCGCAAGACCATTACGAAGCCGCCTGACTGGAATTCTCCCGAACAACTTGAACTTTTCAACGAGTTCCTATGCTGAAATTTTTACCGGACAGCAGTGGTAAAAAATCGATTTTTTGTGTGTGAACCTCCTTTCCCGTCACCACGGGAGTTCCTGTTTTTCAATTTTCAATCGAACTTAAATCAATCTATTCAAGCATGTTGAACAGTTGCTTAACCGTAATGGCGATTACGCCGAACATCAGATGGCAAAGAACTTTCCAATGTCCTTTCACTCTGACATGACGTGCGCCATAGTTGTCTTTCAAATCCGAGTTGACCCGTTCAACCGTTGAACGTTCCCGATAACGAACCTTCCGTGCCGGAGCAAGTTCAACCTTATTTCCACGGCGCGGATTGGGATCAATGACCGGTACATGCCCCAACTTTTCTGAAAAGGTCTTGATCTCCTCCGCATCATAGGCGGAGTCAGCCAGATCATACAAAATCGTTGCCCGTGCCGAAGACATTTGCATCAAGGGGATTGCCGCTTGGCTGTCGTGCAAGGATGCTGAACTCAAAATCGCCGCCAGTGGAACTTCTCCGTCCCCTACCGCAAGATGGAGTTTGTAGCCACACCAATAGGATGTTTTCCCTTTGCTGTCGCGTTTACCGCCCCAGTCGCAACCTTGGGGAAGATCGGCAAGATTCTCCGCCAGAGTTCGATGGGGTTGCAATTCAAGCCGCCGGGTTTTGACTTCTGCGATTTCTTGTTCAGATAACGCTGCTTTTTCCGCTTTACTTTTCCGGCCACGTTTCTTTTTGAGCTTGAGTTTCGGCGTGTTCTTGCGGCAAGCTTTCTCGCGACCGATGGATCGCGGTTGAATCAAGGCTTGCATGTCCAACCAATTTTTCGGTGTATTTTTCCCGCACAATCAATGCATGGATTGCATCGCAGATTTTTTCTTGGGCAAAAATTCCGAACGCTCTTGAGAATGTCGCTTCGGATGGGACTTCTCCTCGATATTCCCAACTGCAAAGCCAACGCAAACTCGGATTTGTTTTCAAATTTTCAATCAGTCCCTTCGTTGTCGGAAGGTCATAGACCGCTTTCAGAAAAAACGCACGAAGCATTTTCTCTCGATCCTTCATCGGACGTCCCAATCCGCACCAATGCAAAGCGTTGTTTATGAATCGTGACGGTTTTACCATTTCAATTATCCGCAAACACTACTGTCCGGTAAAAGTTTCCAGACGTGCTTGTTAAAATCGGGACTTGCTCTACATTAAAGGTATCGAAAGTCTTTAATTTGAGCACGGGAGTCCCGACAATGCATTACAGTAGCATCTTTCAGCAACTTTTCAACTTCATACCGAGACATCGTTTTGAGAAATCCGTAGAAAAGTTATCCGGCGACCGTTATTGCAAGCATTTCACCGCATGGCGGCAGTTTCTGACGTGTCTTTACGCGCAGATTACCGGAAAAGATTCCTTGCGTGAAACTGAAAACGGTCTGCTTGCAAACCATAACCGTAACCGCCCGGTGAGCTACATCTGGATTTGAGATTGCATGCGTGTTATGTTCTTCCACAAACCAGAATAATGGGAGGACGACATGGGACGCGAAGGACGGGATTATTGGGTAGAGCAACTTTCGGAGTATTGGGACAGCGGTTTGACGATCCAAGAGTACAGTGACTTGAAAGAGCTGCCTTACGAAAGTGTACGTCGTTGGATCCGAGTGTTACAAAAGGCGCGCCAGGCCGATGCGGGCGAATCGGAATCGCTGGAGCTGGTCGAGATCGCCCCATCGCTTACAGGTTCGAAGAACGCGTCAGGGATCCGTTTGCTGTTCAACGGCATTGAAATCGCAGTCGAAAAAGGCTTCGATGGAACCACACTGTCCGAAGTGTTGAATCTGCTCAAGGGACGGTCATGTTCGGCTTCGGCGGGTCGGTAAAAGTCTACTACTGTCCGACTCCAGTAAACATGCGAAAATCGTTCGACGGTCTTGCTGGAGCGGTGGAAGAGTATATCAATCAGGATCCGGAATCCGGGCATGTGTTCGCCTTTTTCAGCCGAAACAAAAAGCTGGTGAAGTTGCTGCAATGGGAAGATGGTGGCTTTGTGATCTGGAGGAAACTTGAAAAAGTAAACGCACCTTCGCAGGAATAAACGCACTCCAAGGTGAAAAAAGCGTGCGTTTATTTCCGCAAAGTCGTGCATTCTATTCCGCAAGCTTTTTTCCGCGCCGTCCTCCCCAGGGCAGGTGTTGCGTTAGATTATGCAAAGTCGCCTCTTTTTGAGACGCAATCCTCCTGTCCGTCCTGCGCGGCGCCTTTTTCGGAGGAATTAAACGCACGGGGCGGCTGAAGCGAACCTCGATGTTCCGGACCGTCCTAGTCCCTGACCAGTTCCGGCGTCATCCGGACCTGGTCGGGGGCAATTTCCCCTATTCCGAGCTTTTCAAGGACGTCCTCCCCGTAGCATTGGGCGAACCTTCTGGCGGCGGTGACGTTCCCCAGCGACGCTCTGATCACGCTGTTCATGTGGGACAGGGCCAGGTTCACCTTCTCCTGCGTGAGGAAGTCCATGCTTTCGCCCTTGGGGAGTATCCTTCTCAGGTTGCGGTGGTTGTTCTCCACGTTCGGCTTCTGCCAGGCCGCGTACGGGTCGCAGTAGAAGACCCGCGTCCTGACGCTCTCGCCGTCGACGCTTCTTTCGATGGCCCCGGGGTTCGAGAACTCCGTCCCGTTGTCCGTCAGGAGGACCGGGAACACGCTTCGGAACACCTCGAGGCCGAGCAGCCGCTCAAGCCCGTCGAATACGTCGATGACCGATTGGGACGTGTTGGCGTCCCGCAGGAATGCCAGCATGGCGGCGCATGCGTCGAACTGCAGCGTAAGCAGCAGCTTCCCGCCCCTGATGCCGCACACGCTGTCCATCTCGACCACCTGCGCTTCCGGGTTGTCGCGCATGAACTTCAGGAACTCCTCCCGCCCCCGTCCCTCGGCGCACCTCGGCTTCACCCTGTGGGGGACGCCCTTCTTCCTGCGGGGCTTCATCTTCGGCGCGTCGGGCAGGTCCAGCGGGCCGAGCGGCTGGAGGATGCCCAAGTGTATGTAGTCGTACAGCGTCCTCTCGCAGACGTCGAAGCTGTCGGGGTGCGCGGAGACGATGTGGTGCAGCGATTGGCCGTTCCTCATCCCCCCCCCCGGCAAGCAGGGACGTCAGCCGCCTTCGCTCCTCCTCGGTGATGGCTGCGCCCTGCCTGCACGACGAAAGGGTGCGTTCGTAGGCCTTCTGTGCATCGGACGCGATGTAGAACCATTTGTGGAGCACGCAGATCCCCTCCTTGCTGCAGCCATTGCACACGTAGGGGGGCTTGTCGAGGCGGGAGCAGAACAGCTCCACGAACTCGTGGCAGACGGAGTTGCATTTCGAGCAGGAGCTGCATTTCATCCTGCTCATGGGACGGACGCATTGCGCGCACAGGTATTTCCTGTCGCACTGGCAGCGGTTGATGCATCGGTTCGTGACACGGCCCTTCGCGCCCTTGTCACTGGGGACGCGGTGGGACAGGATCTCCCGCATGACGGTGCTTCTCGCCTTCTTCAGGGTTCTGGCGATTGCGCTGAACCCCCGGTTCGAACGCAGGCCGTTCTCTATCTCGGAACGGTCAGCCAAGGTCAGATGTGGCATGGTATTGTCCTCTTGTCTCATGGTGGCTTGCCCGGCCTCATTGCGCGATTAAACGCACACCCCTCCCCCGGGGGAGGGGTGTTGGCCGGAGGTTCCCAGACTATGCACTCTCTTGTATGGATTGAGGGCCGGACACTCCGCCTCCCTGGTGATACAACTCCTGTGGAATTAAACGCGCACCCCCGGGTTTGCGTAATTCAACGCACAAAATGCGTGCGTTTAACTTTTCCAGTTACGTTCTGTTGATGATTGCCATCCTCGGGTGATGTCTGTCATCATTTGGTATATATTATACCGAAATTTTCTTCGGAATAAAAGATGATAAAATCACTTTCTATAGTATTTTGTCACGAAAAGGGAGGCCGGCCAGTTGATTGACATTTTTTCACCGCCGTCGATGCTGGACGAAGTGCTTTTCGATATCACGCATCACTGGCTGCCGGGGCCGGTTTCGATGCATTCGCATTCGTGTGTCGAAATCGTGGTGGTGGTCTCGGGCAGCGCGGTGCAGGAGGTCGGCGGCATCCGCCGCAAAGTCTATGGCGGGGTCACGACCATCATCAATCCGGGCTGCGCGCACATGTTCGACGAAGTGCACGACCTGGAGCTTTACAACGTCTCCTGTTCAGCCAATCTTTTTGAGCAGTTCGGGGGCGGGATGATATTTCTCAAGGGGCGTGAGGAGCTGTTTTCCAGCCGGCATCCGTTTTCGCTTTTTCTGCTGCCGGGGCTGGTTTTCTGCGACATCCGGCATCTGCTTGAACTGATGTTTGAAAAATATGCTGAGGATGAGTCTCCGAAAAGGCAGCCGCTGCTGCGGTCGCTTTTCAGCTTTTTCCTGGTCCTGCTGATCCAGTCCTACCGCCCGGAGGTGAATACCGGGAGGTTGTCCATTGAGGAGCTGGCCGCGTTTCTGGATGCCGAATATGCCCGTGCCATCACGCTCAAGGACCTTGCCGGCAAGACCGGCATGTCCGTCAATACGCTGCTGAAGAAATTCCGGAGCCGCATTGGCGCCAGTCCCATCCAGTATCTGCTGGATGTCCGGATGAAGCATGCAAAGGAGATGCTCGACGACCCCCGTTTTTCCGTCAAGCAGATTGCGGAGGCGTGCGGCTTTTACGACTCCAGTTATTTCATCAAGCTGTACCGGAAGCGGTTTGGCCATTCCCCCCGTGCCCGCCAAGGCCGGGAAGGCGTCTCCGTCGCGCCAGCCACCCCCAAAATCTAGCGTGGCACTTCGTGCCGGACTGCGCGCGCCTGGCGAATATCAAGGCGATTCCGTCGGCACGGGCGTGATTTCCTGTCCACGCCGTCGGAATCGCGAAAGGCACCGCCTGTCAGTCATGGAGCGTGTCGGCGGTTGCTTTTATTTCCGGTGATTTGGAGGATGGCCCCGGCGGCGGCGATGGCGCATTCGGGCTCCTCGTGGTTCATGGCCTCAAGCAGGCGTGGCAGGTCCTGGCCGTCACCGGCATGGCCGAGTGCGGCATAATGGAAGCGCCGCACTTTTTCCGGCGTTGAGCCGTCCATGGCAGCGAGCCGTTCGCGCACCGCCTCGGCGTCAAGCCGGCGGTGGCGGCACAGGGCGAAGAGCGCGAAGGCGGCCAGCTGGCTGTCCAGCGTTCCGCCGGCCAGGATTTGCCGCAGCGCGGCCTCGCGCCCGACCGGAAGCTCATCCAGGAAGGCGCTGGCGTAGGCGGCAGTGGAGGCAAAGTCGCCTTGCGACTCCAGTTGCCGGGTCAGCCGCATTGACGCTTCGGGGTCGCCGTTGGTCGCCAGCAGCCAGCACGAGTAGCCCGCCCGGAGCCGGTCGACGCCATCCGCGAAGGACTGGAGCTGTCCGCGTGCCTGGCCACCGGTCTTGAGCGACAGCTTTGCCGCGCTTTCCAGCGCATGGCATTGCTCCGGGCGCGAGGGATCCAAGGCGATGGCCATGATCCGCGCCGCGCATTGACGGTCCCCGGCGGCCGCAAGCACCCGGCATCGTCCGATTTGCTCCTGGGGCGTGGCCTCGCCGCGGAAGCGGAATCCCGGCGGCGTTCCGCCCAGCGCCTCGATCGCGCGCACCTGGCGGAAGCCCTGAGACTGCGCGATCTGCCGCCGCAGGAAGGCCTCGGCCTGTCCGGCGGCGCGCTCCCCGTCCATCGGCAGGTGGCGGCAGCCGGAAAGCGCCATGGCGATGGCGGCGGCAATGGCGATGACGCTCCTGGATGTCATGGCTTGAAGAATGCGCCCTCGATGAAGCAGTCGTCATGCCGGGCGTCATTCATGTAATAGACGCAGAAGACTTCGCCCGACGGCATTTCCACCGCAACCGGATAGCCCAGGTCCTCGGTGCCGCCGTCGTTGCGGATGATGATCTCCTTGTCGATATCCCAGGTCAGCCCGCCGTCGCGGCTGATGCAGGCGCGGATGCCCTGCGGCGCATAGCGGTAGCCATAGGTTGCCAGCAGCCGCCCGTCCTTGAGCTGGAGCAGATGCTGGGGGAAGCCGCGCACGGGGGTGCGCACCGGCTGGCTCCAGGTCACCCCGCCGTCGGTCGAGCGGGAAATGCGCATGTAGCCGTCTCCGGGGGGCGGAACGCGGATCGCAGTCACCATGGTGCCGTCGTCCAGGATCACCGTGTGGGGTTCTTCGTAGTTCCCCACGTCTGGCGCTTTTTCGGCGATGGTCGCAATCCGGGTCCATTTCCGGGCATCCGGCGTGCCGCGATAGAGACATACCTGCCGGCGACCGTGCTCATTTTCCAGGCTGGGCTGATAGAACGAGCCATCCTTGGCCACCGCCGGCCCATGCGGCGCGAAGGCGGGGACCTTCACTGGCGCTTCGAAGGTGTGTCCGCCGTCGCGGCTGAACAGATACTGCGATCCGCCAAATTCATCCTCCCCGGTTTGCTTGACATAGGCCGTCTCGCCAGGGTATCGCGTGGCGGTGCTGTCGTAGGCCATCCAGCTGTTCCAGCCGCCATGGGTCAGCAGCACCCGGCCGTCCGCCAGGGTCTGGATCGACGGGTCGCGCTCATCCGACGCCGAATCGGCCACCGCCACCGGCGCCGACCAGTTCCTGCCGCCATCCCTCGAGTAGGCAATGCAGATGCGTCCATACGGGCAGACATGGCCCTCGCCTTCGCGGAAGACCACCCCCAGCAGGCCGCCGGGAAGCACCGCCGCCCCGGGAAATGCCAGATGGCGGCCCTTCATGGCGCAGATGGTGACATGGCGCACTCCGGGGCTCACCTGGACCAGCGCGCTTTGCGCCGAGGGATTGTCAATTCGCCAGGGCGTGGTGATCCGCAGGTTGCGGATGCGACCGTTGAAGCCGCGCGTCGAGCCCTTCAGCGAGGTGGCGCCGAGGACGAAGCGCACCTCGCCCAGCTTCGGCTTCACGGTCAAAGGTGAATACTGCACTTCGCCGCCGTCCAGCGAAAGTGAATAGACGCCGCCAGCCGGATCCAGCTCGAACACCGCCTTGTGCCAGGCGCCCTCGCGATAACGGCACGTCGCCTTGATCTGGCTGTTGCGCTTGCGGTCCGCGTCCGTGAGCAGCGCCTTGAACACCTTGTCGCTTCCGGCGGACCGCGGGTTGCATTCCAGATGCAGCGAGATGTCGGGAGAGTCCACGATGCGCGGGAAGGGGTTGGCCTGCGTCGCATCCTCCATGAACTCCACCTCGATGCGGCCGCCGTTGCTGAAATCGAAGGCCTGCTCAAGCCGGGCGGCGGTGGCATCCGACGCGCCTGCGGTGAACACCATGGCATCGCCCATGGCATCGGTGACTATCTCCGGCGGCGGCGTGCTCAGCTGCGTCGCCGGCCCCTCAACTCTGATTTCGGCGGCGCATAGCCCGAAGGCCAGAAGCGACAGGCCGGTCATCATCAACTTCTTCATTGCTTGCTCCTTGTTGGGTCCTTGTACTGACTGGCTCGAAACTGCTACGGCGAGGGGCGCAATGCACCGTCAAACCAGAGATGCTCCCTGATGAAGGCGATGCGGGTGGCCTGCGGCATGGAGACATTCCGGGACTTCCAATGGCTGGCATGGCCATCCGACCACAGGATGTTGATGCCGTCGTTGTGGGGGTAGCCCACCCGTGGCTTGCCGCCGGCATTCTGCGGCACCAGGTGGCCCTGGTTGCTGACCACTTTGCCCAGTCCGAAGTCGGGCTCGGTCTTGAGGATCTTCGGCGAGATGTCGAAAAGCAGCGAGGTGTCCGCCGACTTCCGGATCCTGGACTCGTTCTGGTGCCGCGTTTCGCCGGCCGCGGAGACATACGACTCCACCACGTAGTTGTTGGCGGTGTAGGAGCAGTAGCGCGCCACCGGATCGGTATGCTGCGGTCCCCGCCAATCGTAGCTGGTGATGCCGCCGGCCAGGGCGTCATTGCGGATCAGCGGCGCCACATTGGGGCACTCCACCAGCGCGCCGTTGTTGCCGAAGTACTGGCTGATCTTGGCAAGCCAGGTGTTCGCCAGCGAATAGTCCGGGAATACCGCCATCGGGAAATACCCGCCGTTGTCGTCCTTGTACATGGCAAACGCCAGCCCCAGCTGACGCTGCTTCCCGATGCAGACGCTGGAGCGCGCCGCCTCGCGGGCCTTGGATAGCGCCGGCAGCAGCATCGACGCCAATATGGCGATGATCGCAATTACGACAAGCAGTTCGATCAGGGTGAAACGTCTGTGCATAATGGAGTTCCTATTGTTTTTTTGGGGGGGGGTGGGGGTGGGACGGGAAAGTGGCCGATGGCATTCAGGGCTCGATCAGCTTGGCGATTTCCTTGCGGGCGGCGGCGATGTGGGCCGAGAGTAGCCGTCGTGCCAGCGTCGGATTGCGGGACTCGATGGCGGCGATGATCGCCTCATGCTCGTGGCTGATGAACTTCTGCCGTCGGCTGACGTGTGACGGGCCGCCCAGGGCCTGGGTGGTCACGTTGAAGACGATCGAGAGCACGAGGTAGTTGTGCATCAGCTCCCGAAGCGGCCTTGAACCGCAATTGTCGTATATCAGGGTGTGGAACTTGTGGTCGTTGATCTTGCGTTCCTCCAGGGTGGAGGCATTGCGGTGACCCTCGCTGCATTGCCGCAATTGGGCCAGGACCTCCGCGGTGGCGCCGCGCTCCGTCAGCTTGGCGACGGCCAGCCCCTCCAGCACCTCGCGCAACTCGTACAGGTCGCATATCTCGCGCAAAGTGAGGGTCTTCACCCGGAAGCCGGTGTTCAAATCCGACACCAGCAGCCCGTCCCGCTCCAGCCGCACCAGCGCCTCGCGCACCGGAGTACGCGAAACGCCATAGCCGGTGGACAGGGCGTCGGTGGTCAGCTTGTCGCCCGGAAGATACTTCCCCTGCTGAAGATCCTCCAGCAGCCTCTCGTAGACAAATTCAGTGGTGTTGCCGCGTTGCCTGGCTATCATTGCGAATGCCTCCTGTTCTCCTGGTGTGGTGTCTTTGCCATTATTATAATAAAATTGGATGCAAAAATCAATAGCTGGTGCAAAATTTCTTTGAAAATTTCCCAGAAAACAGGTTTTTACTCTTGAAAAATTGGATACAATTTCTTATAATATTATCAGATGCCATTCCGGCAAGACGCCATGGATCCATGGGCGGCGCGCCGGGCATCGAAGCAATCCTCACCATCCTTACCCACCCGCAAGAGCTCAAACCATGTCGAGCATTCCCCAATTCAAAGGCCTGATCTCCCCGGTGTACACCCCGATGCATGACGACTATTCGCTGAACCTGGATGTCGTCCCGGAGTTTGTCGACTATCTCATCCGCAACCGTTTTTCCGGGCTGTTTGTCAATGGATCGACTGGCGAGTTCTGTTCGCTCACCATGCAGGAGCGCAAGGAGGTCGCCGAGGCGTATATCCGGGCGACGGACAGGCGCATTCCGGTGATCGTCAATTGCGGCAGCTGCTGCGCGGCGGACACCCGCGATCTGGTCGCGCACGCGGCCTCATCCGGCGCCGACGGCGCCTGCGTGATTGCGCCATTCTACTTCCGGCCGGAGTCGGTCCGGGCCTTCGCCGACTTCATCAAGGGCGTCGCCACCGCCGGCCACGGCCTTCCGCTCTGGCTGTATCATGCGCCGGGGCTTACGGGGTCGCATCTGCCCATGGTGGAGCTGCTGTCCACCCTGGTCGACGAGGTGCCGGAATTTGCCGGCGTCAAATTCACCAACGAGAACCTCTACGAATTTGAGCGCTGCATCGCCGTTTCGCCGAAGATCCAGATGCTCTTCGGGCGTGACGAGATGCTGCTTGGCGCGCTGGCCATGGGCGCCCGCGCGGCCATTGGCACCACCTACAATTATCTGCCGCGTCTTTACAATTGCATCCTCGACGCCTTCAATGGCGGCAGGCTCGACGAGGCTCGCGGGTACATGGATCTGGCGCACAAGGCGGTCGCCATTTCCGGGGACTACGGGCTGGGCTCCATCAAGAGCTTCATGAAATTCGCCGGCATCGACATGGGGCCGATGCGGCCGCCCGTCTCCCGGATGTCGCCGGAGTCCGAAGCGCAATTCCGCCAGCGCCTGGCCGACGCCGGGCTCGACTGCTGGATCGGTTAGCGTCCCGCCCCGCAAATCCGTCCGCCTCCGGCCATCACTGCCGCGTGCGGGCACCGGAGGCCTTCCACCGTCCGTCATTTCACCAATTCCCCCATCCCGTAATCACATGAACACCCTTGACTACATTGTAATCGCGCTGTATCTGGGCCTGTCGCTCCTCATGGGATGCCGCCTGGGCGCCAGGCAGGTCAATACCGAGCAGTACTTCCTTTCCGGACGCAGCATGAAGTGGCTGCCGGTGGCGATTGCGCTGTTTGCGGCGCTGTTCAGTTCGATCAGCTACATCGCCATGCCGGGCGAGGCCTACAACTACGGCTGCACCATGCTGGTGTCATCGTTGCCGGGGATCATCGCGCTGCCGGTGATGCTGTTTGTGTTCCTGCGCTTCTTCTACGACATGAAGTTGTGGACAATCAACGAATACCTGGAGAACCGCTTCTCGATTCCGGTGCGCGTGCTTTGCGGGGCGATATTCCTCTGCGCGCGCGGGCTGTATCTGGGAGTGGTGCTCTACGCCACCGCCATGCTGCTGTCCAACTCCTTCGGCATCTCCGCGCTGGCGGCGATCCTGGTGGTCGGGATCGCCTCGACCATCTACACCTATTTTGGCGGCATGGACGCCGTGATCTGGACCGATGTCATGCAATTCGTGGTGCTGTTCGGCGGCATCCTGCTGGTGATCGGGGTGGTCGCCTGGGAATTGCCGGGCGGCGTCGGCGGAATCTGGCAGACTGCGGTCGACAACCACCGCACCTTCAATTTTGGCGCCCAGTCCGGATTCTGGGATCTGAGCATGACCGAGCGCATCACCGTCTGGCCGATGCTGATCGGGCTGCCATGGGCGCTTTTCATGCCGGCATGCGACCAGATCAACCTGCAGCGCTGCATGACCTGCAAGAATTTCATGGAGGTGGTGCGCGCAATCTGCTGGTCCAGCCTGAGCAACCCCTTCATCTGCTTCGTCTTCTACTTTGCGGGGCTGGCGGTGTTCGCCTATTACAACGTGCTGCATCCCGGAATGATCCCCGCCGGAACCGGCGGCGACGACGCCTTCTGCATGTTCGTGTCCCATGAGCTGCCGGCGGGTGTCCGCGGCATCCTGGTGGCCGGCATCCTGGCCGCGGTGATGTCCACCGTCAGCGCAGTCGAGAACTCCCTGGCGGCGGTCTGGATAAAGGACGTCTACCAGCGGGTGCTGCGCCCCAACCGCGACGACGCGCATTACATGAGGATGGCGCGCCTGGCCACGCTGTTCATCGGGCTTTTCGCCTGCGTCTTCGGAGTCACCGTACTGTGGGGATTCAAGGGGCGCGGAATACCGCTGCTCGAGGTGTCCAATGTCATTCTCGGCATGCTTGGCACCTTCACCTCCCAGATCTTCCTGCTGGGGCTGCTGACCTACCGAACCAATGCCGCAGGGCTGGTGACCGGCCTGGTCGCCGGACTGCCGGTGCTGGTCTACACCTATTTTGTGCGCTATCTGTTCGCCGCTCCCGGGGAGCGCATGAGCTTCCTGCTGATCAGCGTCCCGCCAATGCTGGTGATCCTGGCGGTATCCTATGTCGCCAGCCTGTGCTTCGGCCGCAGCGCGCCCAATGCCGCCAAATATGTCATCTGGAGCCGCTGGAGGAAAAAAGGCTGATGCGGCGTCCGGCCGCAGCGCCATGCTGGAACCGTGAAGCCGGGTTAAATTATGCGGAGCCCGGGAAGGCCGGCGGCGTGACGCCTCCGGCTCCAGGGGCGCTTCATTAGTTCTCCAGATGACGCATTGCGAAGAGTCCATCCGAAAATTCCCGCTGCCGGTCCAGCCATGCCTGGTCGGATTTTCCGGCGGCGGCGACAGCACCGCGCTGCTGCTGCTGCTGCATCACTGCGGCTGGCCGGCGGTCGCGGTGCATTTCAACCATCATCTGCGCGGGGAGGCCGCGGACGGCGATGCGCGGTGGTGCCGTGATTTCTGCCGGCGCCGCGGCATCCCCTTCACCCTGGTGGATCTGGACGTCACCGGATGCCGCCTGACCCACGAGGGGATCGAAGGCGCGGCACGGCGACTGCGGCTGGAATACTGGCGGGACCATCATGAAGGCCGGCCGGTCTTTCTGGCGCATCATGCGGATGACGCCCTGGAGGAGCTCATGATGCGGCTGGGGCGTGGCGCCAATGTCTCGGGGCTGATCGGATTGAGGCCGCTGCGCAAAATGGGCGGCGCCTTGCTCCTATGCCGGCCGCTGCTGGAGTGCCGCAAGCGCGAACTGGAGGATTATCTGCGCCGGCAGGGGGTAGGGGACTGGCGGCTGGATGCCACCAACCAGGATTGCGGCTGCCGCCGCAACGCCATCCGCAACCGGCTGCTGCCGTTGATGCGGGAGATCTTCGGCGGCGACCAGGGCTTTGTGCAATCGCTGGCGGTATTGTCGGAGGAGGCCTGTTTCCTTGAATCGGAAGCGGCCAGGTATGCCCCGCGGGATATGGCGCAATGGCGGGAGGTCCCCCCGGCGCTGCTGCCGCGGGTGTTGCGGCGATGCTTGGGCCTGGACACCCCGCCATCCGGCGCCGCCATCCGGCGTCTGCGCGAGGCGCTGCGGGGATATGGCGGCGGGATCGACACCATGCCGCTGGGTGGCGGAACCTCGCTGACGCTCTCGCCGGAGGGGCTGGCACTGCGCCACGTCCCCCCGCCGCCGCCGGATTCGTATCTCATCCATTGGAATTGGCGCCGTGACCCGCAGTTGCACCTGCCAAACGGCTTGCGGCTGACCGCCAGCCTGGACAACGGCGCCATTGACGCCGGAGACAAATGCGCCGAGCGCTTTGACGCCGCGGCCATGCCGGAAGTGCTGGTCGTGCGCAGCTGGCAGCCCGGGGACGCCATGATCCCCTTCGGACAGCCGGATCATCATGCGTCGCTGAAAAAGATATTGAATGCCGCCAGAATCCACGGCGGCGCCCGCCAGGCATGCCCGGTGGTCTGCGCCGGGGAGGCGATCATCTGGATTCCCGGCGTCCGGCGCGCCGAATTCGGACGGCTGGCGGACGTGAAATCACTCGCGGTGACGCTGCGATGCGGCCACCAGGAAAGCGGATCCAGGGAATTGGCGGATGGTGACGGCGGGAAGGCGGAGGACATGCCGCGCTGAATGCCGCCATGCCGGTCCGGAGGCCCTCCGGCGGCGGGATTGGAGATCCAGCCGAAAATGCCGCAACAGAGTATATTAAGCGCGTTTGCTTTTTCCCGAGTCGGTTGCCCGGCGCGAAAACGCCAGGGTTCACGGATCCGGGAGCTAGATAACACCTGAAATCTGCAAAGGAGATTTTTTCCCATGAAGCTGTTTTCGTGTCTGGCCGCCGTCTGCTGCGCGGCCCTGGTATTGGTTTCCTGCGGGAAGAAGAGCGACGAAAAGGTGCTGGTGATGGCCAGCAGCCTGGATTTTGCCCCATACGAGTCCATTGGCGACGATGGCAAGCCGGTCGGCATCGATGTCGACATGGCCACCGCGATCTGCGAGAAGCTGGGATACACGCTGAAGATCGAGAACATGGACTTCGACTCCATTTTGCCGGCGGTCCAAAGCGGCAAGGCCGACCTGGGCATCTCCGGCTTCACCATCAATGAGGACCGCATGAAGAACGTCGACTTCTCCATCCCGTACATTGACGCCGCCCAGGTGATCCTGGTCCAGGCCGGATCCCCGATCAACGGCCTGGATGCGCTGGTGAATGGCACGGGCAAGGTGTCGGTGCAAAGCGGCACCACCGGCGAGAGCTACTCCCAGGAGAAGCTGGGCGCGGACCGGGTGGAGTCCTATCAGAGCTACTCGGAGGTGATCCAGGCGCTGCTCACCGGCAAGGTGGCGGCGGCGGTGCTGGACGACGGTCCGGCCCGCCAGCACGAGCGCGCCAATCCCGGCAAGCTGGTGGCCCTGCCGGAGCCGCTGACGGTGGAGAAATACGGCATCGCCTTCAAGAAGGGCAACACTGCGTTGCGTGACGCCTTCAATGGCGTGCTCAAGGAGCTCATCGACTCCGGCAAGATGCAGGAGATCTGCGTGAAGCACGCCCCGGAGATCTACGCGAAATAACCCGCTGGCGCCCCGGCGCCGCCGTGCGGCGGCAGACGCGGGCGGGATGGGCTCATCCCCCCTTCCGCCTGCCGCCCCGGATTCCTTCGCGTTTTCTCTTGTAGACCGCCGCCAGAGCGCCGGTGCAATGGCGCAATGGCGCGGCGGCCGGTTTTGCGGCATAAGGCACAACGCACTATTGTTCAATGCATAGTCTATTATCATTTGCAGCGGAGGCGGAGCTGGGCTGGTGGTCAAATCTGGCCGCCCAGTTCCATCAGAATTTTATTGCGGCGGATCGTTGGAAATACCTGACCAATGGTCTGCTGGTGACCGTCGAGATTGCGCTGGGCGCGGTTCTGGTCGGGCTGATCCTGGGGCTGCTCATCGCCAGCATCCGGGCGACCCATGACAAGACCGGCCGGCTGGTGATCCTGGATTTCATCTGCAAGATCTATCTGACGGTGATCCGCGGCACGCCGCAGCTCATCCAGATCCTGATCATCTATTTTGTGATTTTCGCCTCGCTGGACGTGAGCAAGCTGCTGGTGGCGATCATGGCCTTCGGCATCAATTCCGGCGCATATACCGCGGAGATCATCCGCGCGGGGATCATGGCGGTGGACCGCGGCCAGTTCGAGGCCGGCAGCAGCCTGGGGCTCAATTACCGCCAGACGATGGTCCGGATCATCATCCCGCAGGCCTTCAAGACGGTGCTGCCGGCTTTGGCCAACGAGTTCATCACCCTGCTCAAGGACACCTCGCTGGCCAGCTGCATCGCCATGCAGGAACTGACCAAGGGCGGGACGATCATCCGCAGCCAGACCTACAACGCCTTCATGCCGCTGATTGCGGTGGCGCTGATCTACCTGGTGGTTGTCTGCGGCATCAGCAAGCTGGTGGCGCTGCTGGAAAGGAGACTGAAGCGCAATGAGTAGCCATAATGAGTCCGGCAAGGGCGCGCCGGTCATCCGCGCCATCAATCTCCACAAGCATTTCGCCAACAATGTCCGGGCGCTCAACGGCATTTCCAATGACATCTATCCCGGCGAAGTGGTATGCATCATCGGGCCGTCCGGATCCGGCAAAAGCACCTTCCTGCGAAGCCTGAATCTGCTGGAGACGCCCACTTCCGGGCAGATCTGGTTCCGGGATCAGGAGCTTACCGCCAAGGGCGCGCCGATCAACGAGATCCGGCGCCATATCGGGATGGTCTTCCAGCACTTCAACCTCTTCCCGCATTTGACAGTGCGGCGCAACATCACGATTGCGCCGACATTGCTCAAGCTCAAGAGCGTCCAGGAGGCCGACGAGGCGGCCGACCGGCTGCTGGAGCGTGTCGGACTGCTTGACAAGGCGGAGGTCTATCCGGCACAGCTGTCCGGCGGCCAGAAGCAGCGCATCGCCATTGTCAGGGCGATGGCGATGGAGCCGGAGGTGCTGCTGTTCGACGAGCCGACCAGCGCGCTTGACCCGGAGATGGTCGGCGAGGTGCTGCAGGTGATCAAGCAGCTGGCCCACAGCGGCATGACAATGGCGATCGTCACCCATGAGATGGGCTTTGCCCGTGAAGTGGCCTCGCGGGTGCTGTTCATCGACGGCGGGCAGCTGCTGGAGGAGAACGCCCCGAAGGAGTTCTTCGCCAATCCGCGCCATCCGCGGCTGCAGGATTTCCTGTCGAAGGTGCTGTAGACGCCGTTTTTTCCGCCATGACCCGGGGAGTTTTTTTGCCGCCATGATTGTTCCAGAGATTGAAATGGAAGGGCTTTTCGAGCAGGATGGCATCGGCCTCTATCGCATTGCGTCGCCCAGCGCGGTGGATGCGCTGGTGCTTTCCACGCCCCATACCCGCCGGATCTGCAACGACCCCACCTGCGCCGGCGTGGAGTACACGAGGCTGCTTTCGGCCGCATGCGCTATCGCCTTCCGGCTGAATGCGATGCAACTCCAGGAGCATTCCACCGCAGTGGTCAATATCCTCCGCGGCGGCCTCAATTTCGGCTTGCGCGAAGCGCTTGCCGACGCCTTCGGCTGGAACTGCCATTCGACCTGCTTCATCAGCGCCCAGCGCGCCCGCGACAGCGTGGACTCGGAGGATTGGCATATCACCGAGAACAGCTACGCCAAGGTATACCTGCCGGAGGATGCGACCCTGGTCATCGGCGATGTCGTGGCCACCGGCACCAGCCTGCGCTATGCCTTGCAGGAGATGCTCAAGAGCGCAGTCGATCAGAAGATCAGCCTGCGGAGCATCGTATTTTTCACCATTGGCGGCGGCAAGGCGCTGGAGATCCTCGATGAGATCGACGGCCGCTGCCGCCAGCTTTTCCCCGGCTACGCGGGCACCACCCTCTTCTACATCGAGGGGTGCTTCACCTGTGCGGAGGCGGGCATGCCCCTGACCATCCGCCTGACCGGCACCGACCTGCTTCGCCGCGATGCAGTCATGGCGCCGCAATTCGTGGAGTCGCAATACGAGAATCCCGCCTATCCCCTGGAGCGGTGCGTGATCTACGACGCCGGATCGCGGGCATTCTGGGTGCGCGAATACGCCCGGGATGTCATCGAGTACTGGAGCCAGAATCTGCAATTGGCCGAGCACGGGATGACCTTCCGCGAGTTGCTGTCGGAGCGGTTCCCGCAGCTGGATCCGGAAAGATTTGACCATTTTGTCGATTTGCGGGAGTTGTGCCGCCAGCAAATCGACGCGATGAAGCAGCTGCTTTAGACCGGCGGGGGAAGGGGAAAACGGCTCCACGGCACGCCAGGTGCAACTTATTGGAAAAGGGGTCCATCATGTCAGAGCGAACCAGTCACAACAATGATTTCGAACAAGGCAATGTCCCCGCCGGGAGCCGCCGCGGCTTTTGGCCGATGCTGGTGGTGATGCTGGGATTCACCTTCTTTTCCGCATCGATGTTCGCGGGGGGGCGCCTGGGCGCGGGAATGACCTTCAAGGGCTTCCTGCTGTCGGTGCTGGCCGGAAATCTGATCCTGGGCGCCTATACGGGCGTGCTGGCGTTCATGGCGGCCAGGACGGGCTCCAGCATCCATATCCTGTCGCGCTATGCCTTTGGACAGAAGGGCTCGTATCTTCCCAGCGCGATTCTGGCGTTCACCCAGGTCGGATGGTTTGGCGTGGGGGTGGCGATGTTCGCCATTCCGGTGCAGGCATATCTCAAGGAGCAGGGATTCGCCTGGGCGCAGGGCAATGGCTGCCTGTGGGCAATTGTGCTGGCCGCCGGCGCCTGCATGACCTTCACTGCATATTTCGGCATCAAGAGCCTGACCATCCTATCCTTCGTCGCGGTGCCGCTGATCATCGTCTTCGGATGCCTTTCCAGCGGCCGGGCGCTGCTGTCCGAAGGCGGCGCGGGGCTGACCAAGCTGCTCAACTTCACTCCGGATGCCGAAAGCGCGATCAGCGCCACCACCGCGATCGCGATCTCGATCGGGTCATTCATCTCCGGGGGGACATGCACGCCGGACTTCGTGCGCTTCTCCAAGAACAGCCGGGTCGCCGTCATGACCACGGTGATCGCGTTCTTCCTGGGAAATACGCTGATGTTCTTCTTCGGGGCCGCCGGCGCCATGGTGTACAACAAGGCGGATATCGCCGATGTGCTGGTGATCCAGGGGCTGCTGCTGCCGGCCATCCTCTCGCTGGGACTGAATATCTGGACCACCAACGACAACGCGATCTATACCTCCGGGCTGGGGGTGTCGAACATCACCGGACTGCCCAAGCGGCTTACCGTGCTGGTCAACGGGACGATCGGGACGCTGGCGGCAGTGTGGCTCTACAACAACTTTGTCAGCTATCTCAATTTCCTCAACACCATCATTCCGCCGGTGGGCGCGGTGCTGATCGCCGACTTCTTCGTGTGCCATTGCGGGCAGTACCAGCCGATTGAGAAGACGGTCTTCCGCCGGGTCAACTGGTGCGCGGTGGTGGCCTGGATGGCGGGATCCGCGGTGGCGTTCGTGCCCGTCGGGGTCGCGGCGATCAATGGCATGATCTGCGCCGCCTTCGTCTACATCTTCCTGTCGATGGCGGTGGTGTTCTTCAAGGACCACCAGGAGGCCGCCCGGTAAAGGATGGGCCGTCATGTTCCTGCTGTACGACATCCTCTTCCCGCTGCTGGTGCTGTGCTATCTGCCCTTCTACCTGGCCCATTGCATTCGCCGCGGCGGGCTGACCGTTGATTTCTGGGAGCGCTTCGGCATCTTCCCCGCGGCGGTGAAGGCGCGTCTGAAGGCGCTGAAGGCGCCGATATGGATCCATGCGGTAAGTGTCGGCGAGACGGTGGAGGCGCTGTCGTTCATCCAACAGTGGCTGGCGCGCCATCCGGACGGCGAAGTGGTGTTCTCCTGTGGAACCGCCACCGGTTTTGCGCTGGCCCGGAAGAAGCTCCCGCCACAGGTGGTTGCCATCTACTGCCCTCTGGACTGCTTCTGGATGGTGTGGCGCGCGATGCGGCTGATCCGGCCGCGCTGCCTGGCGATTCTCGAAGTGGAGATCTGGCCCAACCTCATCCGCCAGGCCCATCGCCGGGGGGCGAAGGTGGTCATGGTCAATGGCCGCATGTCCGACCGGTCCAGCGCGGGCTATGCCAGATGGCGATTCGTGTTCAAGCCGGTGTTCGACTGCTTTGACGCGCTTTGCGTGCAGACCCGGGAAGACCGGCTGCGGATCGAACGGGTGGTTGGCGCCGCCGACCCCCGTGTGCATGTCGTGGGGACGGTGAAATTCGACCAGGTGGCGGATGCCGCCGCCGGCGACGTGAGCCAGGCGCTCCGGCAGGCCTTTGGCGACGGCGACCGGGTGCTGTTCTGCGCCGGCAGCACCCATCCCGGCGAGGAACAGCTCATGTGCCGGGCGACGGCGCAATTGCGCCGGGATCACCCGGGATTCCGGATGGCGCTGGTGCCGCGCCATGCCGAACGCGGCGCGGAGGTCGTCAAGGTGATCGAGGCAGCCGGGCTGCGCTGGCGGTCGGTGGCGCCGGTCGAGGGCGCCACGCCCTGCGCGTCCGGCGAGGCCGAGGTGCTGCTGGTGAATACCACCGGCCAGCTGATGGGGTACTATGGCAACGCCGATATCTGCTATGTCGGCAAGAGCATGTGCGGCCAGACTGGCGGCCATAACATCATCGAGCCGGCGATCTTCGGCAAGGCGATCATCTATGGCGATCACATGGAGAATTTCCGGCAGGTCGATGAGATCTTCCGACAGGCCGGGGCGGCAGTGGCGGTGCCGGACGAGGAGGCCTTCCTCCGCGAGCTTGTCCGCCTGACGGACGATGACGCCTTCAGGGAAGAACTTGGCGGGCGGGCCCGACGGGTGGTCGAGCGGAACCGCGGCGCAATCAGCAGGACGCTTGACGTCATTGACGGCCTTCTGGACGGGGAGGCGGATTCCCCGCCGGAGACGTGAAAGACGGTGGCTTCCGGCGTCAGGCCAATCAATGGCGACGGAAGGCAGTGGCTTCACGGAACCGGCAGTCTCCAGACCACACATAATCCACACCCAATATAGGCATTTCAACCCATGTGCGGAATAGTCGGTTTCACTGGCAATGACATTGCGGCGGCGCCCATCCTGCTGGATGGCCTGCGGCGTCTGGAGTACCGCGGCTACGATTCGTCGGGCGCGGCGTTTATTGAGAATGGCCGGCTGCGGGTGATCCGGTCGGTGGGGAAGGTCGCGGCCCTGGAGGCCAGGATTGCGCCGCTGGACATCACCTCCAGCTGTGGCATTGCCCATACGCGCTGGGCGACCCATGGCGCGGCGCTGGAGAAGAACGCCCATCCGCATACGGATGACCGCGGCGAGTTTGCGGTGGTCCACAATGGCATCATCGAGAACTATCGTGCGCTGAGGCGGGAGCTGGAGTCGCGGGGGCGCAGATTCGCCTCGGAGACCGACAGCGAAGTCATCCCGATGCTGATTTCCGAGTTGTATGACGGCGACTTGCCGACGGCGGTCGCATCGGCCCTGCGCCAGCTCAAGGGGACCTTCGGCATTGCGGTCATCTGCGCCTTCCATCCGGGGATGATCGTGTCGGCCCGCGCCGGCAGCCCGGTCATCCTCGGGGTCGGCAACGGCTGCAACCTGGTGGCCAGCGACGCCTCGGCATTGGCTTCCCGTACCCAGCAGGTGATTTATCTCAATGACGGCGAGATGGCGGTGCTCACTCCGGAGGGCATTGAAGTGCGCGACTTCACCAACAGCGTGCTCTCGCCCGAGATCTCGCTGCTGGGCAGCGAATACGCGGACACCGGGCGCGGCGACTATGAGCATTTCATGCTCAAGGAAATCTTCGAACAGCCGGATGCCGTGCGCAACACCTTGCGCGGACGCCTCGATCCCGAACGCGGAAACACCACCCTGGGCGGGCTGAACCTGTCGCCGCGCGAATTGGCGGATATCACCCGCATTGTCATCGCCGGCTGCGGATCCAGCCTGCATGCCGGACTTATCGGCAAATACTACATCGAGGATCTGGCCGGCATCCCCGCCGCAGTCGAGCAGGCGGCGGAGTTCCGCTACCGCAATCCGATCATCGAGCCGCATACCATGGTGGTGCCGATCAGCCAGTCCGGCGAAACCGCCGATACCCTGGCGGCGGTCCACGAGGCGGTCAACAAGGGAGCGGTGGTGGCCGCAATCTCCAATGTCGTGGGATCGACGATTGCGCGCACCTGCGCACGCGGCATCTATCTGCACGCCGGGCCGGAAATCAGCGTGGCCTCCACCAAGGCCTTCAACTGCCAGCTGACCGCGCTGCTGCTGCTGGCGATCAAATTCGCCCGAAACCGCCGGCTGAGCCACGAACAGGGAAGGCATATCGTGGAGGCCGTCAGCCGGCTGCCGGAGCTTATCGGCATGGTGCTGGAACAGGCCGGCGATATCCGCCAGATCGCGGAAAAATACGCCGGATTGCGGGATTTCTTTTTCATCGGACGCGGGACGCTCTACCCGGTGGCACTGGAGGGCGCCCTCAAACTCAAGGAAATCAGCTATGTCCACGCCGAAGGCTATCATGCCGCCGAACTTAAGCACGGTCCCATCTCCCAGCTCGGACCGGATGCGCCGGTGATCGCCATGGCCAACCGGGGACCCGGATACGACAAGCTCCTCGGAAACATCGAGGAGTGCGCGGCGCGGCTCTCGCCAATCATCGCCGTCGTCAATCACCCGGAGGATGCGGCAAACGCCAAGGATAAAATCGTCGTGCCCGAATGCGGACCATATATTGCGCCGATGGTGTCGGTTACCGCCCTGCAGCTCTTCGCATATTATTTCGCCAAGGCACGCGGCTGTGAAATCGATCAGCCGCGAAACCTGGCAAAGAGTGTGACCGTGGAATAGAAGAAAAACGGACGCAGACGGGACGTTGTCTTCCGTCTGCGTCCGTCCTTTTCCGTTTCTCCGTTTATATTATCCCCGCTGCCAACGTTGGCAGCGGGGATTTCCGTCTACAACACCACAGAGGAAGGACAATAAGGATGGCCGTGACATTGAAGGATCTGGCCGCGATGTCGGGATGCTCGATTCGCACGGTGAACCGGGTGATATGGCGGTCCGGTCCGGTCGCGGAGGCGAAGCGTCTTCGGATTGAGGCGTTGTTGCGGGAGCATCACTATGTCCCGAACATGGCGGCCCGCAATCTCAAGCAATCGCGCCGCAATTTTGCGGGGATCATCATCAACGGCGGCACGACGGTGCAGATTTTCCTGCGGAAGCTTTCGGCGCTGGTGAACCGCCTGGGCGATCAGGGCTTTTATCCGCTGCTGGGTCATCCGGTGGGCGATGCCGTGCGATTGGAGCAGCTGCTCGGGGAGTGGACGGGGCTGGTGCAGCATGTCATCTTCATGTACATGCCGCCGGCGGAAATCCTGGAGCATCTGCCGTTGTCGAGCCATCGCTTCGGGATGCATTTCACGGTGCTGGACGCCATGGGCGATTTGCCGTCGGAGGTGTCGGGCCTGCGGATCGACCGCGGCGCCGGCATTTTCGAGGCCATCAGCCAGCTGTGCGCCGGCGGGCATCGCCGCATTTTGCGGCTGGGGAATGTGTCGTCACGTGACGACGGCTGGAAAGCCGCCCGGGAGCATTTTTCCGGCACGGTGGAGTTTTCGCACCTGCCGGTCCAGCCGGAGTGCGAGGTGGCCGCGGAGCTGGGCGGCCGCATTTTTGCCGGCCGTCCGGATGCGGTTTTCTGCGACACCGACCGTGCGGCGTCGGGAGTGCTGCGGGCCGCCGCCGCCGCCGGACTGTCGGTTCCGGCGGATTTTTCGCTGGTGGGGTTTGACGACGATCCGATGGCGTCGATGCTCACTCCGCGCCTGTCCAGCGTATCCCATCCGCTGGACGAACTCAATGCCGCCGCCGTCGCCATTGTTTCCTCCGGGCAGTCAGTCAAGGCGGCCGACCAGAGCTTTCCCGCCCGTTTTGTTCTTCGTGAGAGCGTCAAAACCAGAAACTGAAAAATCCAATTGCCATGCAAGCCCTCAATCGCACCGTAATGCCGTCGCTGCCGGTCAAGGCCCTTCAATTTGGCGAAGGAAACTTTCTGCGTGCCTTCATCGACTGGATGATCGATGAGATGAACCGCCAGGGCAAGTTCAACGGCCTGGTCCAGATGGTCCAGCCCCTGCCCGGCGGGATGGGTGATCTCATCAACCAGCAGGGCGGACTCTACACCCTGATCCTGCGCGGCGTCTCCGCGGGGAAGGTTTGCGAAAGCCGCCAGATCATCACTTCGGTGAAGGGCTGCCTGAATCCGTACACCGACTGGAAGGGCGTGGTGGCCGCCGCGACGCAACCGGAGCTGCAATTCGTCTTCTCCAATACCACGGAGGCCGGGATCGAGTACAAGGAAGAGCCATATTCCCCGGGTGAATGCCAGCATTCCTTCCCCGCCAAGCTCACCAGCCTGATGCTGGAACGCTGGAAGGCATACGGCGGCGCCGCGGACAAGGGCGTGGTCTTCATCCCCTGTGAGTTGATTGACAGCAATGGCGCGACCCTGCGCCAATGCATGCTGCGCCATGCCGCCGACTGGGGACTGCCGGCGGAATTTGGGGCCTGGCTCCAGACGGCATGCCACTACGTCAATACGCTGGTGGACCGCATCGTCGCCGGCTATCCGCGGGACGAGGCGCGGAAATTCTGCCAGGAGCTGGGATACGAGGACAAGCTGCTGGATTGCGGCGAGGTCTTCCACTTTTTGGTGCTGGAGGGCGATCCGGAGAGGCTGCGGCAGCTGCCGCTGAAGGAATGCGGCCTGAATGCGGTGATCACCGATGACCAGACGCCGTACCGGATCCGGAAGGTGCGGTTCCTCAATGGCGCCCACACCGCCGATGTGCTGGCGGCCGCCATGGCCGGATTGACCTATGTCGATGAAATGATGAACGACCCGCTCTTCGGGCGGATGGTCCGCACGGCGATCTGCCAGGAGATTTTCCCGACTGTCAAGCTGCCGGAGGAGGAAAAGCGCTTCTACGCCGACAGCGTCATTGAACGTTTCCTCAATCCCTTCGCCCATCATCGGCTGCTCTCGATTTCGCTGAACTCGATTTCCAAATGGAAGGTGCGGGTATTGCCGACGTTGCGCGACTACCTGCAACTCCGGCGGCAGCTGCCGCCGGTGCTCTCCTTTTCATTGTCGGCGCTGCTGCGATTCTACCGCCTGACGCCGTCCGCCGATGGCCATTCCGCCGGCGCCCGCCTGGGCGATGTCAGCTGGCCGGTGGCCGACTCTCCGGAGGTGATCGGATTCTTTGCCCGGATCGCGGCGCTGCCGACCGCCGAATATGTCCGCGAGGCCTTGGCGAAGGCGGATTTCTGGGATGGCGATCTGAATGCCGTTCCGGGCCTTGCCGAGGCCGTCGTCCGGGGGCTGGAGTCAATCGAGGCGCACGGCATCCGCGAGGCCGTGTCCGCAGTGCTGCAGTAGCCACCGCCATGCGCCACCATCTGCAAATCAATCCGCGCGACAATGTCGCGGTGATGCTCGACGACTCCTCACCGGAGGTGCCGCGCGGTCATAAATTCGCGCTGCGGGATATCAAGGCCGGCGAGGAGGTCGTCAAATACGGCATGCCGATCGGCCACGCCGCCGGCGACATCCGGCGGGGGGAGCATGTCCATGTCCATAACCTGAAGACCAGCCTCGACGGCATCCTGGAATATCGCTACGCGCCCTCTGGCGGGTGCGGCGCTGCGGGGCCGCCGCCGTCCCCGCAGGTGCCGTCATTCCAGGGATACCTGCGCCGCAATGGCCAGGCCGGAATCCGCAATGACC
This sequence comes from uncultured Lentisphaeria bacterium, assembly GCA_934661755.1. Classification (GTDB taxonomy): domain Bacteria; phylum Verrucomicrobiota; class Lentisphaeria; order Oligosphaerales; family Oligosphaeraceae; genus CAKUJM01. The sequence goes on from CAKUJM010000017.1 coordinate 25,970, forward strand.
TCTTCATCATTCCGACGGTCGGCTGCGCCAACAGCGTCTGCACCGCGCTGGCGAATCGCCTGAACCGGCTTCTGCCGGAGGAGTTTCCCGGACACGCCATTGCCCTGACGCACCCATGCGGCTGCTCGCAGCTTGGCGACGACCATGAGACCACGCGCTCAATACTATGCGGGCTGGCGCACAGCCCCAACGCCGGCGCGGTGCTGATTGTCGGCCTGGGATGCGAAAACAACACCCTCGACGCCTTCCGCGAAAAATTGGGCGATTTCGATCCGGAGCGGATGCGCTTCATGGTCGCCCAGCATGAAGATGACGAAATTGCCGCCGGGATGCGGCTGCTCTCGTCGCTGGTCGAAGTGGTCAAAGCCGACCGCCGATGCGCGGTCCCGATCGAAAAACTGGTCGTCGGGCTCAAATGCGGCGGATCCGACGGCCTGAGCGGGCTGACCGCCAACCCGCTGGCCGGGCAGTTCTCCGACTGGCTGGTCGCCAGTGGCGGCAGCACCATCCTCAGCGAGGTGCCGGAGATGTTCGGCGCCGAGACCTTGCTCATGGCGCGATGCCGAAATCGCGGCGTGTTCGACAAGTGCGTCAAGATGGTGAATGACTTCAAGGCGTACTTCACCCGCCATGGCCAGGCCATCTATGAAAACCCCTCGCCGGGAAACAGGGCTGGCGGCATCTCCACCCTCGAGGACAAGTCGCTGGGATGCGTGCAGAAGGCCGGCAGCTCATGCGTCGAAGACGTGCTGGAAATCGGCGGCCATGTCCATTGCCGCGGGCTGAACCTGCTGACCGGACCCGGAAATGACATGGTGGCGTCAACCCTGCTGGCGGCCTCCGGCGCCCAGCTGATCCTCTTCACCACCGGCCGCGGAACCCCGTTCGGAACGGTGGTGCCGACGATGAAGATCGCCTCCAATTCCGCCCTGGCGGAACATAAGCGCGGCTGGATCGACTTCGATGCCGGACGGCTGCTTGAGGAAGACCCGGAGGCGATCCGTCAGGAGTTCATTGCCGAGGTGCTGGCGGTGGCCAATGGCAGCCAGACCGCCAATGAACGCAATGGGGATGAGCAAATCGCCATCTTCAAGGATGGCGTGACCCTGTAGCGCTGGAGGGTAGGGGAAATGATTGCGGTCCGCCGTCAAGCCTGTCCTTGAGATGCTTGAAGCTGCGTCGCATCTCCGCGGCGCTTCCCCAGGCGTGGCGGCGGTTCTGCGGATCCAGGATCCGGCAGTGGCCGGTGACAATATGCTCCTCGAGACGCCAGCCGCCGGCGGTTTCATCCAGGGTCCTCCACCACCATCCCCATGACAGGCATTTCATTTCCAGATTGGGGAGATCCTGCTCGACGACGACTTCGTCGTGCGGCTCCGGATTCAGCAGATACTCCAGATAGAATTTTGCCAGGTGCGCGCACAGCTTGCGGACCGCCTCGTATTTCATCAGCGCCGCATCAGGGACCACCTTTTCAGTGATGAAATCCGGGACAAAGTATTGGGTGACATTGGCCGGGAGTGGCGGCGGCCAGCCGTTGAGCCCCACGGGCGGATTCATGCCGTCGCCTGCCGTGGAATAGAGATATTTCAGCATCGGGTCATGCTGATTGGACAATACGATCAGCTGACGGGACACCCCTTTGGCTGCCAGCGCCAGCTCTTCATCCTCATCGCCGTTTGCATTGATGGCCGCCCCGGCGATGATGGCGCAGGGGATGCTCTTGCCATCGCGGGCCAGCTGCGCCAGCGCCCGGATCACCACCCTGGCGCCAAGCGAATGGCCGATCAACGCGATTCCGGCGCGCTCCGACGGTGCGGCCTGCGACAGCTGCCTGCCCACTTCCCGCCCGTGCTCATCCGCATGATCGCGGCTTTGCCAGAATAACGGATTGTCGCCATCCCAGGCGCAGACAGTGACGGCGGCTCCGGGGAAGAGCTGCCGGATGGTCTTGACATTGTCGTCATTGCTGGAGTGGTTCCTCAACCACCCGGGGTAGTACTGCACCCGGGTGATTCCGGAGGCCGCCTCGCCCGCAGACAAAGTCAGCGCGGCGGCCAGGCACAACGCGATCAATCCAGTCGCTTTTCCCATGGACGCCACGCCGCTGCCGGATCCAACTGGTATTTGGCGCTATCGCTCCAGATCCTCGGGGGTGATGGGCAGCCCTTCGACCTTCGCGGCCAATTCGGTCCCGGCCCGGAACTTGACGACTTTGCGCGGCGGGATCTGGACGGTGGCCTCGGGATGGCGCGGGTTGCGGCCAATGCGCGGACGCTGGGTGATAATCTCGAAAACGCCGAATCCGCGCAGCTCGATATGGCCGCCGGCCGCCAGGATTTCGCCGATGGTCTCCAGGGTGGCCTTGACTGCCTCAAAGGCGTCGCTCTGGGTGATGCCGATCTTCTCAGCTACTGCATTTGCGATATTGCGCTTGGTCCAAGTGGTAGACATATTGTTCCTGATGCTCCAAAAGGGGGTGGTTGGTTGCGGTGTTGATAAGAAGATGACAGCTCATTTGCAAACGCTGCCGCGAAAAAAGAACGGGGCAGGGCGCATCCGGTTTTTCGCGGCGGCGTTCGGCAAATTGCCGTCCTGGGTCATGCCATGGTGAAGGCCACTGCCAGCCGGGCGTCGACCTCCTTCCTGATGGCGTCGACCATGGCGGAGGCCACCGGCTTGTCGGTATAGACAATGCACAGCGAATTCCTGCCGCTGACATCGTGCGGCGCATGGATGTCCTCGATGTTGATGGCGGCCTCGCCGAGCAGCCGGGTGATGGCGGCGAGCACTCCGGGACGGTCGGTGTACTCGACCATCAGCAGATTGCCCTTGGGAAGGACATAGATGCGGTTGAAGTCGTTGATGCGGGAGATCACCATGGTCCCCTCGGCGATGGTGCCGCGTAGCGACACCCGGCGGGCCCCGGCGTCCATGTCGATGGTCATCGCATTACCATAACGCTTATTTTCATCCGCGTCACGGATTTCCAGCAAGGTGCCGTTATCCTTGAGCATTGCGGTGGCCTCCTCCGGAGTCTGGTGGGGATTGAAGTCCCGCGAGAGCCCGGCGCAGATCGGCGCGATGAACCACTTCGCAAACGGCTTGAGCGCGCCATAGTAGCTGCAGCTGATGGTGTTGATGGCGCCGCCGCCAAGCATCTCCTTGGCAATGAACGCCAGCCGGTAGGCCAGGTCCTGGTAGATCTGGTTGAGGCCGTCGGGAATGTCCTTGTTCACCACATATTTGGTGATGCCCTGCTCAAAGTAGCCGATGAGCTGTTCGGCGGCGCGCTTGGCGGCGGTGTAGTTGGCCTCGTAGGTGTTGGCGCCCAGATGCGGCAGCATGATGTCCGCCACGTCGGCAATGCTCTTCGGGCCGGGGACGTCCGCCGCATAGACATCGTTGCAGTAGACCAGCTTCTTCTGGGCCTTGGCCGCCCGCAGGTCGTCCTCATTGACGATGCCGGCACGGGCGCAGTTGATCAGCACGCAGCCACTCTTTACCAGCCCGAGCAGATCCTTGTTGATCAGGCCGCGGGTCTCGTTGTTCTCCGGAATATGGAGGGTGATGTAGTCGGACTGCTCGAAAAGCTCCTTGAGCGAAACCAGGGTCACGCCCAGCTCGTCGGCCTTGCCCTTGGCGACAATCGGGTCGTATCCCAGCAGCTGCATGTCGAAGCCGGACGCATGCCTGGCAACCAGCTGGCCGATGTTGCCCAGGCCGACAATCCCCAGGATCTTCCCGGAGATCTCGTGCCCCATGAACTTCTTCTTGCTCCAGCCGCCGGCACGGGTGTCGTTGTCGGCGGGGACCAGGAAGCGGTTGGCGCCCAGCAGCATGGCGAAGACCTCCTCGGCCACGGCGTTGGAATTGGCGCCCGGGGTGTTCATCACGTCGATGTTCTTGCGGCGGGCGTATTTGATGTCGATGGTGTTGTACCCGGCGCCGGCACGGATCACCGTGCGCAGATTCGGCAGGACATCCATGATCTCCGGAGTCACCTTCTCGCTGCGGACGATCATGGCCTCGGCCTCCGGGTGGTTCCGGCACTGCTCCAGCAGGTCGGTGTCCGGATCCTGGATGACATTGTATCCACCCTGGACGAGGATGTTGGCGGCGATCTTGTCCAGCTTGGTGGGAATTAAGACAGTCTTCATGATTTGTTCCCTTGATATGCTCGTCGCCGGCCGGCTGCCGCGGCCGCGCCCGGACGTCAGACGCCCGGCGGCCCGGCGGCACGGCCGGATGGAATTACCTGCCCAGCGCCTGCAGCAGCACGCCGGCGGCGACTGCCGATCCGATGACGCCGGAGACATTCGGGCCCATGGCGTGCATCAGCAGGAAGTTGGTCGGATCCTCCTCCAGGCCGCACTTGTTGACCACGCGGGCGGCCATCGGCACCGCGGAGACGCCGGCGGCGCCGATCATCGGGTTGATCTTGCCGCCGGAGAGCACCTTCATCAGCTTGCCCAGCAGCAAGCCGCCGGCGGTGCCAATCGAGAAGGCGAAGAGCCCGAGCAGCAGGATGCCGAGGGTCTCCGGCTGCAGGAACTTGTCCGCGCTCATCTTGGAGCCGACCGTCAGGCCGAGGATGATGGTGACGATGTTGCACAGGGCGTTCTGGGCGGTGTCGCTCAGGCGGTCGGTGCACATGGATTCACGGAAGAGATTGCCCAGCATGAGCATGGAGATCAGCGGCGCGGCATCCGGCAGCAGGAAGCAGCACAGCAGCGTGATCACGATCGGGAAGACGACCTTCTCCAGCTTGGTGACCTTGCGCAGCTGGGTCATCTTGATCATGCGCTCCTCCTTGGTGGTCAGCGCCCTGATGATGGGCGGGAAGATGATCGGCACCAGCGCCATGTAGGAGTACGCGGCCACCGCGATGGACCCCAGCAGGTTCGGCGAAAGCCGGCTGGCCAGGAAGATGGCCGTCGGGCCGTCGGCACCGCCGATGATGCCGATGGAGGCGGCGTCCTTAAGCGAGAAGGTGATGAAGGGGCAGATGTTGCTGAGCACCACCGCCAGCAGCAGCGCGCCGAAGATGCCCAGCTGGGCGGCGCCGCCCAGCAACGCGGTCTTGGGGTTGGCGATCAGCGGCCCGAAGTCGGTCATTGCGCCGACGCCCAGGAAGATGAAGAGCGGGTAGATCCCCAGGTTGATGCCCTCGAAAAGGATGCCCAGGATGCCGTCCGGGCCGGCAATCCCGGCCAGGGGGATGTTGGACATCACGGCGCCAAAGCCGATCGGCACCAGCAGCAGCGGCTCGAAGCCGCGGAAGATCGCCAGGTAGATCAGCAGCAGGCCGATGCCAATCATGATCAGCCGGCCGATTCCCAGCGTCCACTCGCAGCGGCTCATCTCGATGAAGTCGCAGATGCCGGTGGACTTCCACAGGCCCTTCATCATCTCGCCGAACTTGATGCCCTTGCTGCCGGACGCCGTCACCGAGTCATGGGAAACGACGTTGGGATCCAGCACGCAGATGACGTCGCCGCAATTGAGGACGCCGCCCATCTTGAAGTTGGCGCCCTTCTCCACCACCGTGCCGGTGATTCCCAGCTTGAGCTCCGGCTTGCTGCGGGAGGGGATCTCCTGCCCGTTGGCGTCGAACTCGTACTCGCTCTTGATCTTCAGGATCGCCATCTGACGGCCGGCACGGTAGGTCTTGCCGTTCATCAGCGACTCCGAATAGACGATGGCCGGATTGGGCCAGACGTACTTGATGACCAGCAGCCCGTCGGCATTCTGCTCCCAGGCAAACACGCCGTCGGTGGTCTTGTAGAGAATCGGCCTGGCTTCGGCCTTCCGGGCTTCGTCCACCAGCGCGAAGGGCGACTGCTCGGACGGGGCGACGGGCTGCTGTACGCACTGCGCCGACTCCTCGACGACGATCGTGACGCCGGCCGCCTCGGGCTGCCGGGCATCCTCCTGCGCCATGGCGCACAGCGCGCAGCCGCACACCAGCACCATAAGTGCATTCTTGAGTGTATTCATTGTCTTTTGTCCCTGATAATTCCTGGAATTCCATGCTCCCCCGCCGGATGACGTCCGCCGTGAAAACGGCGCGGACGGCCCCCGGCGGGGACAGACAACTAGATCATCGCGACGACCTGGTCGGCTTCAAGGTGATCGCCGGCGGCGACCTCGAAGGACTTGACCGTGCCGTCGGCGGGCGCGACAATCGGCTGCTCCATCTTCATCGCCTCGATGACCAGCAGGACGTCGCCCTTCTTGACGGCGTCGCCGACCTGCGCCTGCAACCGCAGCACCAGCCCCGGCAGCGGGGTCTTGACTGCGGTGCCCTCGCCGGATGCGGCGGCGGCGGGCACGGCGGCGGCGCTTCCGGCGGCGCCGATCGAGACCGTGTAGCTCTTGCCATTGACGCTCACGGTGCAGGAGTCGCCGGCGGCGGGCGCGGCGGTGACGTTGTAGGCGGTGCCGTTGACCTTGACGCTGAACGAACCGCCCTCGGCGGCCTTGGCGGCCGGCTTGGCGGCTTCGGCGTAGCGCACGCCGATCGGCCGCTCGCCCTTGAGGAACTTGAGCCCCTTCGGGTTGCTGGACTCATCGCAGGTGGCGATGATGAAGATGTTCTCGTCGGTGACCGGCAGGCCGTTCTCCTCCAGGACCTTCTTGGCGTGGGCGATGCCCTTCTCCGGATCCTTGTCGTTGAGGGCGCGCGGGTCCTCGGTGGTCGGCGCCAGCTTGAGCTGCGCCTCCGCCAGCTTGACAATCTCCGGATCCGGCTCGGCCGGGGTCTTGCCGAAGTATCCCAGCACCATCTTGCCGTAGCCCGGGGTGATGGTCTTCCACTTGCCCTGCATCACATTGGCAAACGCCTGCTGGAAGTAGAACTGCGAAACCGGAGTGACCGAGGTGCCGAAGCCGCCCTTCTCCACGACCTCGCGCATGGCGGCGACGACCTCCGGGAACTTGTCCATGCAGTTGTTGTCGCGCATCATCTGGGTGTTGGCGGTCAGGGCGCCGCCCGGCAGCGGGCACAGGGTGATCAGCGGGTTGGTCTCCTTGGCCTCCGAAGGCAGCATGTACTTGCTCATGCACTTGATGAAGACGTCCTCGACCTTCATCACCTTCTCCGGATCGATGTCCAGGGTGTAGTCGGTGCCCTTGAAGGCGTGCCACATCGTCAGGATGTCCGGCTGGCCGGTGCCGCCGGACATCGGGCGCATCGACAGGTCGATGATCTGGGCGCCGCCTTCCAGGGCCGCCATGTAGCAGGCCACCGACATGTCGGCGGTGTCATGGGTGTGCATCTCGATCGGGCAGTCCTTCTTGCCGGCGGCGTCGAGGATTTCACGGGCGCGCTTGACCGTCGCCTTGATGATGGAGGGCGGGCAGGTGCCGGAGGCGTCCTTGAAGCAGAGGCTGTCGAAGGGCATGCCGCTGGAGAGGATCTGCTCCAGGATGCCGCAGTAGAATTTGGCGGTGTGGGCGTCGGTGTCCATGTTCGGCGGCAGCCCCATCATGGTGATGGTGGTCTGGTGCTGCAGCCCGGCGTTCTTGATGCAGGTGCCCGAATAGCTGATGTTGCGGATGTCGTTGAGGGCGTCGAAATTGCGGATGGTGGTCATGCCGTGCTTCTTGAACATCTTGGCATGCAGGTCGATGATGTCGCTGGACTGCGAGGACAGCCCCACCACATTGACGCCGCGGGCCAGCGTCTGCAGCTCCACCTCCGGGCCGACTGCGGCACGGATGGCGTCCATCATGTCGAAGGCGTTCTCGCCGCAATAGAAGAACGGGCTCTGGAAGCGCGCTCCGCCGCCGACCTCCATGTGCCTGAACCCGGCCTCGACCGCGGCTTCGATTGCCGGCATGAAATCCTTGGAGATCACCCGGGCGCCAATGACCGACTGGAAACCGTCACGGAAGGAAGTGTCCAGGAAACGAACTTTTTTCATTTGAGAATTGCTCCTCTTGGATTATTGCAATGTAGGGGACCAGAAAATGCCATCAATGGCCGGGGGGGGCGATGCCGCGGCCTGTCAGAGCGGCAGCTTCCCGGAGTGCTTCAACGCGGCGGCGATGGCTGCGGCGACCTCGCCATCACTGGCGCTGGCCTTGGCGGGCGCCTTGCGATGGGCCGGCATCTCCGGCTCCGGCAGCAGATACGAGTACTTGGCAGCGACCTTGGCAAACCAGCTTGTCGCCAGCACCTGCAGCAGCAGGAAGGCGAAAACAAAGCCCATGCCGGCGACCATGACAATCAATGCACTGAAAAACAGATCCATGGATTGGCTTCAACTCCATTTGATTGGTTGGGATAGTCAACGCACCGGCTTCCAGCGGGATGTCACTCCGGTGGAGGACGGTGTTTTTCGAAACCGCCGTCGACAGGAAGCCGCCATTGACAAAACACGACACCTTGGAACGCACCGGGGTTTCGGCAAACCGTCTAATATACTCTCCGAAAAAGATTTTCGCATCATTTGCCGCCATCTTGAGGAAAATCCGTGCGAATATCGCCGCCAAAGATTGAAAAACGCCGCAATGCGCTTACGTTTTGGCGGACGACGGCCCCCCCTCCCGTTCCGATGCCGTGCGCTTCCCCACCCCTGCATCCATCCCTGGAGCCGTGAAGCTGGTGATTCTGCGTCAGAATGGGGAATTTCGAGGGCGCGCACCGGGAGTGCGTGGCCGAAAAACGATGAAATCACGGCGCATAAGAACCAGCTTCACGGAAGTCAGGATATTGCCATTCCCATGTCCACTGCCAAAGTATCGATAGCCCGGCTTGCCAGTTACGAAGACGAGGCGGCGGTATCCGCCGCGCTGATGGCGGCGTTGCAGCCGCTGGGCGGCCTGGGGGCGTTTGTCTCGCCGGGCGACCGGGTGCTGCTGAAGGTGAATCTGCTGGCGCCGGCGAAGCCGGAGGAGGCGGTGACCACCCATCCCGCGGTGGTGCGCGCGATGATCCGCGAGGCCCGCGCCGCCGGTGCGGCGGTGGTGAAGGTTGGCGACGGTCCGGGGGTGGGCACCACCCTGGAGAACATGCGGGCCTGCGGCATGGACCGGGTCTGCCAGGAGGAGGGGGCGCAGATCGCGGTCTTCGAGGAGACCGCACAATACGACAACCCGGAGAACACCATCGGCAAGCGTCTGGCGCTGACCAGCCATCTGCGGGATGTGGATGTACTGATCACCATGCCCAAGCTGAAGACGCATGTCCAGATGGGATACTCCGGCGCCCTGAAGAATCAATACGGGTTGATCCCCGGCACCATGAAGGCGGAATACCATTTCCGGCTGCAGGACCGCGACTTGCTGTGCGACCTGATGATCGACATCAACTGCACCGCGAAGGTGAAGCTGGCGGTGATGGATGCGGTTGAGGGCATGGAGGGACCCGGCCCCCATGGCGGCACGCCGCGCCACATCGGATTGCTGATGGCCTCGGCGGATTTGACGGCGATGGATTGCGTCGCCTGCCGGATCATCGGCCTGGATCCGGAAAGGAATCCGCTGGTGATGGCGGCGATGCGCCGGCATTACGGCACGGCGTCACGCGGGGATATCGAAGTCGTCGGCGTCGAGTCGCCGGAACGGCTCCGGCTGGCGGATTACAAGCTGGTGAAGATGCCGGTCAATATCATGAAGATCCTGCCGCTGCCGCAATGGCTTTTGCGCTGGCTGCGGCGCCAGCTGGCCGACCGTCCGGTCATCGACCGGAGCAAGTGCATCCGCTGCCTGAAGTGCCGCAGTGGCTGTCCGGTCAAGCCCGCCGCCATTGACCCGATCCGCAATGGCGGCGACGGCGTGGACCACCGCACCTGCATCCGGTGCTATTGCTGCCACGAATTCTGTCCGGTCAACGCCATCGAATTGAAACGGAGCATGGTCGAGCGGATCTTCCATCTCAAGGCGATCGGGGCGCTGGGCTGCCGGATGCTGGGGCGGGTGGCGGCCATCTTCAAGCGCTAGCGCGCTGGCCGCGCTTCGGCGCCGCCGATGCGGAAGAAGCGCATGGCGTTGCCGCAGGTGAGTTCGGCGATGGCTTCCAGGGTGGTTCCGCGTTCCTCGGCCACGCGCTGGGCGATTACCGGGATCAGCCTGGAGCTGTTCTGCTGCCCGCGGTATGGCGTCGGCGCCAGATAGGGCGCGTCGGTCTCCAGAAGCAGCCGGTCGTCCGGGACCATCCGCAGGGTCTGGCGGATGTTCTCCGCCTTCTTGAAGGTCACCATGCCATTGTACGAGAACATGGTGTTGAGGGAAAGCCATTTCTCCAGCTCGGCCGGGCCGTCGGCAAAGCTGTGCACCTGCACCGGATGCCCCGCGGGCAGCAGCCGCTGGATCATGGCGAAGGCACGGTCGAAGGCCTCGCGGGCATGGAGCACCACCGGCAGATCAAGCTGGGATGCCAGCCCCAGGCAGGCGGCGAAGACCCGCTCCTGATCAGCCGGTGAAGTGCCGTCATAGTGCGCGTCCAGGCCGATCTCGCCGATCGCCACTACCTTGGGGGAGTCAAGGCACCACTGCCGGAGCTGGCCGATGGCGCGGTCGTCCCAGCCGTCGATCACCTCGGGGTGGACGCCGACGCAGGTGTAGACGCCGTCGTTGGCCTGCGCCAGGCGGAGGTTCTGCGGACAGTCCCGCAGCGAGGTCCCCGCCAGCATCAGGTAGGGCACGCCGGCGGCGCGCGCCTCGGAGAATATCGTCACTGCGTCATCGTCGCCGCAGTCGTCCGGCAAATGGGCATGGGTGTCAAAGAAGGCGGGCATTGGAGTCAATTGATCAGGGTGCCGCGGTAGAGACGGCATTTTTCTGGCGGGAGATACCGGGGGTATTCACGCGCCATGTCATCCGGGATTGGCTGCCGGGTGATGGTCAGCGGCGTTCGGTCTCCGTCCGGCAGGGCGTAGTGCCAATCCCGCAGGGCGTTCATATCGACTTCCGCGGAGATGGCGGTCCAGTTGCGTTTCTTTGCCAGCGGATGCTGGTTGCTCAGCAGATAGACCACGGGGGCGTCGTCGGGCAGTTCATCGGATGGCTGGCTGATGCGCCGGACCGGGACGCCGAGGAGATGGCATTGCACCGGGTAGGCGCGGCCGGTGGCGATGTAGAGCAGCTGCGGGTGGTCGTCGGGCGCCAGGCGCCGTGAGGACTCCAGCAGCTGCCTTGCGGCGTAGGTGCGGTCCGGCACTGCCAGGCAGGTGGTGGTCATGGCAACGCAGCGCCATGACAGGACGATGGCCATGGCGGCGATGGTGATGCCCATGGCGGGCGGGCGCGGCCTGCGGTTTTCAAGCGCCGCCGCCAACGCCGCCGCCAACGGCAGCATGGCCATGGCGGCCAGCAGCAGCTGGTTTTCGCCGGCGGGGTGGTCGCCGATCCGGATATGCCCGGTGGCGGCGCCGGCGCAGAAGAGCGCCGCCGCCAGGGATGCGGCCACGGCGGCTCCCGCCAGCCATTGCCCGATTCGCCGGAAGAGCCGCTCATTGCGGTGGATGATCAACTCCGCATTCATGCTGATGAGGAACGCCATCGGCCCGAGCACGGTGAGCAGCGACAGCGGCGAGCTTCGGGGGGACAGCCATGCGCAGATGGCCAGGCAGAATACCACGGCGCGGAAGAAGCTGCAGCAGGACCCGCGCGGCTCCAGCGGATGCAGCGCCAGGCAGAATGGCGCCCAGAAGAAGATCCCCCAGGGCAGGAGGTACAGCAGGCACTTGGCCGGAAAGACGAACAGATGGCGGAAGAATCCGCCGCCGGAGACGCCGCCGGCCTGCGCGATGGCGGAATCCCAGGAAAATACCGGCTGGTTGCAGAAGCGGATGACCCAGACCGCGAAAATGAAGGCATAGAAGATGGCCCAGAATAGATGGCGGCCCTTCTGGAGCTGCCGTTTCAGCCTGGGCGGACGGGTGGCGCACAGCAGCGGAATGTAGAACTGCACCGGTGCCGCCAGGCCGGTGTTGAGCATGTCGATGAAAACCACCCCCAGCGACAGCCCCCATGCCAGGCTCCACTTCTGCCGCTGCTGCCCCAGCTCATACCACAGGAACCACGCGGTCGTCAGAAGAAAGGCGTGGAGAGTCTCGTTCTGGGCGGTCAGACCCACTTTGAGCGAAGCCATGCACCCGAGGACGATGGCAGCCGTCATCACTCCGGCATTGCGGGAGCGGTAGCGGCATGCGGCGATCCCGGCAATCAGCGCGATGCCGGCCAATGACAGCAGCGCCGGCAGCCGCACCGCCGCCGCGCTGAGCGGTTCGCCCCACGAAGGCGCGGGGAAGAGCATGCTGGAGAGCGCCGCCAGCCACGGATAGAGCGGAAAGCAGCGGATGGGCATCCCCTGGAAATGCGGTGACAGGAACTGATGGTCGGCGATCATCTGCCCGGCGATGGCCGCATAGAGCGACTCGTCGCTGGCGCGCAGCTCCGGCATGGGCAGGAATGCCGCATACAGCGCCAGGCAGAACAGCAGCAATATCAGTAGCGACAGCGGCTGGCCGGCTCCGCCGGGGGCGATGATGGACTGCTTTTCCTCCACTGCGGCTATTCCAGGATCCGGAGGTCGCCCTCCGGGGTGACTTCACGGAAAAAACAGCTGCGGTAGCCAAGATGGCAGGCCTTGCCGCCGACGGGCTCGACCTTGAGCACGACGCTGTCCAGGTCGCAGTCGACCAGGATCTGCCGTACCAGCTGGAAGTGTCCGCTGGTGGCGCCCTTGACCCACAGTTCGTTGCGGGAACGGGACCAGTAGGTGGCCTTGCCGGTGGACAGGGTAGCTTCCCAGGCCTGGCGGTTCATGTATCCCTGCATCAGGATTTCGCCACTCCGGAAGTCCTGGGCGATGGCCGGGACCAGCCCGTGGTTATTTTTTGAAAAATCCAGCTCAATCATGCAGTCGGGTATTATTGTATGGGCGTAACGTACAACCGGAGAATATAACCCTGAATCCGTGGAGCCGGGTCGTCTGCGCCTTAATTTCCCTGGTTTTTTCTCAGCCGCAGTGCCGCCGCCGGGCAACCTTGGAAGACGATGCCCTGGCGTGGAACCGCCAGGCTTCGCGAGTCGGGATTCCCAATTTGGCGAGAGGATCTTCAAAGACTGATGAAAACCGAAGTACCAGTGTTGGGCAAATGCGATGTGCTGGTGGCCGGCGGCACCCTGGCGGGATGCCGGCAGGCGGAGGCGCTGCGAGCCGGCCGCAAATGCACGGTGACGCTGGCCGCGCCGCTCAATTTCCTCGGCGAAGACTGCCTGGGCACGGGCGCGCTGCATGACGCGCGGCTGGAACGGCTCTTCCCGGAGGGCGCTCCCACCCCGGCGGGGATGAAGGCGGCCCTGGAGGACCGGATGTTCGCCGCCGGCGTCAAGCTGCTCTACGAGGCGCTACCCATCAAGCCGGTGCATGACATCAATCGGCATGTCGCCGGATGGCTCTTCCTGGGGCGCGGCGGATACTTCATCATCGCCGCGGCGGTGGTGATCGACGCCACTGCCGACGGCATCCTGGCCGCGCAGGCAAGGGGGGCGCGCAAGACCGGCGGGGTATGCACCCACCTGCTGCGCCTGCGCCTGCTGGGCGGATGCCGCGTCCCGGACGCCCCGGCCGACCATGCGCTGGCAGGGCTGGAGCTGGTGGACACCGGGACGCCGGCGGGGACGATCCCGCTGTGCGCCTATGAGCGCCGTTTTTCGTGCCGGCTCGGCGACGACGCCGCATTGGCGCGCGAGGAGGCCCGCCTCAGATGCGACGCCTGGAGCTGCGACACCGTCGCCCAGGGCCGGCTGTGCGAACTTGAAATCCCCGGCCAGACGCCGGATCCGGAAGGCGATGACGCCGTCCTGCGCTGCGCCGGCGAGGATGACGACCTCTGCAATGCGGTGATGACCCGGCTCAATGGCGCGATCCGCCAGCTGGATCCGGTCTCCATTCCCGATCGGCGGCTGCAGCATGACGGCGAAGTCGAGGTGGTCTGGAAGCAATGCTTCCGGAGCGAACGCCATCGCGCGCTGAAGCGACTGCCATACGAGCTCTCGTGCATCCCGGAGGGCGGCCAGTGCGACGTGATCGTGGTGGGCGGCGGCACCGCGGGGGCGGCGGCGGCGATCGCGGCGGCGCGGCAGGGCGCGCGGGTGCTGCTGATCGAGCGCCTGGCGGAGCTGGGCGGCATCATGACGGCGGGGCGCATCGGCGAATACTTCTACGGCAACCGCTGCGGTTTCTGCGCCGAAATGGCGCAGGGGATGGCGCAGCTGGGCGACGCCCCGGAGTACGACCCCGCCGGCGGACGCTCCTGCCGGGAATGGAAGTCGCACTGGCTGCTGAAGAGCGCCCTGGAAGCCGGAGTGGAGGTGCGCTTCAACCATGTCATGGCGGGGGTGGCGCTGGACGGGCGGCGGGTCGTCGGAGTGGCGGTGGCGTCCCCGCGCGGGAATTGCCAGCTCATCCGGTCGAAGGCGGTCATCGACGCCACCGGTGATGCCGCGGTGGCCGCCGCCGCCGGCGCGCTGGTCTCGCCGGTGCTGCCGGAAGAGCCGGTGGCGCAGGGCGCGGGGCTGTGTCCATTCCGGCCGGGGGATAACTGCACCAATAGCGATTTCCAGTTCATCTGCGACAGCGATCCGGTGGACGCCACCCGCGCATTTGTAATGGCGCATGACAAGTTCCGCCGCGAGTTCGACGTGGCGGCCATCGCCGGAACCCGCGAACGCCGCCATGTCATCGGCGAACTGCAGATCCAGCCGCAGGACATCGTCATGCGGCGGCGGTATCATGACGTGGTTGCGGTATGCAGCAGCAGCTTCGACACCCATGGCATGACCGTCCATCCGCTGTTCATGATGGCGCCGCCGGCGTCGGCCCATGTGCTGTTCCGCGCCCAGGTGCCGCTGAGGGCGCTGCTGCCGCAGAAGCTCGACGCCCTGCTGGTGGTCGGGTTGGGGATTTCGGCGCATCGCGACGCCATGCCGGTGCTGCGCATGCAGCCGGATGCCATGAACATCGGCTATTCCGCCGGGCTGGCCGCGGCCATGGCCGCCGCCAGCGGCTGCGCGCTGCGCGCATTGCCGATGGCGCGGCTGCAGGAGCAGATCATCGATGCGGGAATCCTGCGGCGGGAGGAGATCCCCGATGCGGATGATGCGGAGGGCGCCGATGACCCCGGCAGCGCCTTTGCCCGGATTGCGGCGCTGCTGCTGCGGCCGGACCAGGCACGGCGGCGCCTCCAGGCGCAATTTGAACAGCATCCGACCCTGGAATTGGCCAAGCTGCTGGCATTCCTGGGCGATTCCTCCGGCCGGGACTTCCTCCAGCACGCCATCGCCCAGGCGCATTGGGATGAGGGCTGGAACTACCGCGGGATGGGGCAGTTCGGGGCGTCGGTCTCGCCGGTGGACTCGCTGTTCTTCGCCCTGCGGGCAATCGGCGGGTCGCCGCTGGCGGCCTTCACCAAACTCAAGGAGCTGCCACCCGATGCGGCGCTGTCGCATATCCGGGCGGTGGCCATGTACTTCATACGCTGGCCATCCTCCACCGCCGCCATCGAATGGTTGCGGCTGCTCAATGCGCCCGGCATCGCCGGCCATGCGCTGGGATCGGTCGAAGCGGCGGCCGGGCACAACCGGCCGGAACTCAACGACACCTCGGTGCGCAACAGTCAGCTCAAGGAGCTGTATATTGCCGCTGCGCTGTTCTGCTGCCAGCCGCTTTCCCGTGATGCGCGCGGCGTCCTGGAAGCGTACCGCGACTCGCCGCAGGCGCTGTATGCGGAATTTGCCGCCCAGGTGCTGGCGCGGCGCCATTGGTAAAAGGGCTTCGCGCATGGCAATTGCCGGCCAATTGCCGCCGCGGAATAGAAAATCGCCACCCCGGGGACGTATATTGTTCAATGACAGACAATGCTGACAAGGGAAAAAACACCGGCAAGGGAAAAATCACCGCGGCGTTTGCCATGGCCATGGCCTGCGCCTGGCTTTGCGGATGCCGTACCACGGCTTCGCAGCTGGCGCATTTCGAACAGTGCCTGGTGACGGGCGACTACGCCGGCGCCGCCCAGCTGGGGGGGACGCTGGCGCGGAAGGACAACCGCAACACCCTGCTTTGGCAGCTCAATGCCGCCAGCGCCTGCGCGCTCGACGGCCGGATGGACGACGCCATCACCTACGCCGATGCCGCCGAGGCGCTGGCGATCAGCAACGACTTCGCCTCCGCAGTGGAGAAGGGCGCCAGGACCGCCGGCGCAGTGCTGGTCAATGACATGGCGACGGACTATGAGGCCAGCGGGCCGGAGCTGGTGTACAACGGCCTGCTCAAGGCAATCCAATACCTGGCGCTGGGCAACCGCAACGCCTGCCGGACTGAACTTAACCGGATGATGGGCTGGCAGGAGGAATACCGGTACCGGCGGGGCAAGTACATCAATGCCATGATGGGGACGATCCGCAAGGAACAGCGGCCGGATTCGCTGGGGATGAACCGGAAGGTGTCGGAGGCGATGCAGAACTGCCCGGAATTGACGGAAAACCTCCCGGAGGGCGTCTTCCGCCCGGCGCTGGAGACGCTGGCGGCCGCCGACTACCTGAATGCCTATGCGCTGCATGTGGCGGGGGTGTTCCGGCATCTGAATGGCGATGGCGGACGGGTGCAGCTTAAACGCGCCATGGAACTGGCGCCGTCCAATCCGTCGGTGGCGCGCGATTTCGCTGATTGCGATGCCGGACGGAAGCCGTCGGGACAAGTGTGGGTGTGGATCGAAAACGGACTGTGCCCCGCACGCGCCGAATTTGTCGCGCCGGTGCTGATCCCGATCCCGATGCCATATGGCGGGATGGAGATGCTGGGCGCGACTGTCGCGATGCCGTATCTGGTTCCGCGCGGGGCGGCCTTCGCCGCCTGCCAGGTCAATGGCGTGCCCTGCGCGCCATTGCAGGATTTCGACCGGCTGGTGCAAAGCGATTTCGCCATCTGGATGAAGGGCGCCACCGCCCGTGAAGTGGCACGGGTCAGCACCCGGATCGCCTCCCAGGCGGCGCTGCTGATCGCCGAATACAATGCCGATGACCCGGATGCCCGGTTGTCAATGCAGTTGGCACGGCTGGGAGTCATGGCCTACTCCATGGGAAGCTCCGCCGCGGACATCCGCAGCGCCGCCGCAATGCCCAAAAGCGTGGAGTACTGCCGCGTCGACCGGCCGGCCAATGGCCGGATCCAAGTCGTCGCCGATGGCCAGGCAATATCGGTGACTTTGCCGGAAAATGCCTCCAATGCGATGGTTTTTGTCCGGAAGATGTCGCCGTACGCCCCCGCCGCGGTGGCGGTGGCCGGCTTCTGACATGGCGCTCAACCATTCCTTACACAACCCTAGAACAAGGATCGACAACGCAATCATGAAATCCATCCTGACAATTTCCGTGGCCAGCGCCGCGCTGCTGTGCGGCTGCATGCACAAGACCACGATGATCAATACCTACAACGACCAGGCGGGAGCCGTGGCCGGCTTCGACTACCGCGACATCAACAACTGCCTCGACATCGCGGTGAGCGACCTGCTGCTGTCGGCGCGGCTGGACCGCGCCGACGGCGGCCGCTATCTGGTCAATGTCATGGAGATCAAGAACGACACCGCCAGCCTCGGCCGCGACGCCGATGCGCTGTCGAATGTCCTGGGCCAGGGGCTCAAGGAGCGGCTGACCAACCAGCAGAAGATCCTGGTGTACAATCCCTCGGTGGCGCAGTACGCCACGGTGCGCGTCGATCCGCAGCTGGCACTGTATGGCACGGTGGCGGAACGCAATATCCGCATGGACAACGGCGTCATCCAGAAGGAGTACTACCTGACGCTCACCCTGGTGGAGATCTCCACCGGCGTGGAGTTCTGGCAGAAGACGGTCTTCATCGGCAAGCGGGTGGATGCCCGCAATGCGCTGTGGTAATCCAAAAATCCCGGGAGCAATGACATCATGTCCAGATTCTACCATTTGATGATTGCGATGCTGTGCGGATGCCTGCTGGTGAATGCCCAGACGAGTGCAGATGACGCCCCCGCCGCCACGGCGGCGCAGTCCGGGACGGAGAAGCCGGCCCGGCGGTGGCAGATCGGCGACAACCCGGATCTGCGCCCCCGTCTGGCGGTATGCACCTTCCAGCTGCGCAATGGCCATTCCACCGTCGTCGGCGGGGTCGAGGTCGGCGGAAAGTACCTGGTGGACAAATTGGCGGAGGCGCTCAATGACGCGCTGAGCCAAAGCCGGAAATTCACCATGCTGGACCGCGCGTACAACGCCCAGATCCAGACCGAGCTCAATCGCCTCAGCTTCGACAGCGCGGATCCCAATGACCTGGTGAAGCTGGGGAAGCTGCTTGCGACCGACTACCTGCTGGTCGGCACCGCCGAGGTGATGGAGCCGGTGCAGCCCCAGGTCAATCCCTATACCGGCGTGGCGCGCCAGCCTTCGGTGACCTTCATGGAGGTGCATTATCGGCTGCTGGTGGCCGCCACCGGACAGGTCCATGTCTCGGACACCATCGACTTGCAGACCGACGAGATCTCCGGACGCACCGCGGACGAGTACATCTCGGCGACGCTGGTGCGGGCCGCCACCCGGATCAGCGATGAGATCCTGGAGAGCGTGATGCCGATGGAGGTGGTCGGCCTGGCCGGACAGGAAGTCATCATCGGCCAGGGCGGAAAGGGCGTCAGCGTCGGCGAGGTCCTTGAGCTGTTCGCCCCCGGCGAGGAGCTGTTTGACAGCCGTACCGGCGAGTCGCTGGGGCGCACCGACACCGCTGTCGGGCGCATCCAGGTGGTGCGGGTGATGCCGAAGATTTCCTATTGCCGGATCCTGAATTGCACCATGCCTCCGGCCAAGGGGATGACGGTGCGGCGCCTGGCGCAGGGATATGGCATGCCGGACAATGGAATGCAATACCAGGAGGCGCCGGCCACCGGCCTGGGGACCACCCCCGGCGGCGGCTATCTTCCGCCGTTCGGCAACCGGTAGCCCTGCATGAAGGAACACAACATCATCCTGATGCTCGGAGTCGGCACCGCCGGAACCCGTGCGGCATACTACATCCACCAGCGCAATGGCTGCACCCGGCCGAACTGGCGGATAATGGGGCTGGATTCGGACCGCGAGGCGCTGTCACAGCTGCCGCTGATGAACACCCGGCCGCTGCCGGCGGCGCCGGCCTTGCCGACGGGGCATAACGCCGACGAGGCGCGGCTGGCCGCCGACCGGATCCTTGACGACTGCTGCTCGGCGGATCTGATCGTGCTGCTGGCCTGCCTGGGCGGATACACCGCGTCATTCTATAGCCAGGCGATTCTGGACTATGCCCGTAAACACGGCATCCGCGCCATCGCCGTGGCGGGATTGCCGCATGACACCGACAGCGAGGAGGAAAAAAACCGTGCCGCCGCCACCCTCGGAGTGCTCCAGGCCCAGCATTTCGACATCCTGACCCTGGATTGCGCCGGGATGGGCGCGCTCTTCCCCAACCAGAATCGCGAGGCCGCCTATCAGCAGGCGATCATCTGGCTGTGCAATGCCGCCACCGGATACGTGGAGCTGTTCAGCGAACCGCTTAAGCAAAGCGACACCCCGCCCGAAGAGCCGCCGGACTTCAGCGAAATGCCCCGCGGGATCTTCCTGAACTGCCGCCACACCTTCATCGACAATGTCGACATGGACATCCCGACCTATTTGCGGCGGCAGATCAAGCTGCCGTTGGACTAGGGCAAAAAAAACGGGAAGGCGCGTCTCCCCTGTACTTTTTTCAAGATGCAAAAGCGTTGCTTTACATTGATGGAGGTGATGATCGCCGCCCTGATCCTCGCCTTGACGGTCGTGGGGTCGGTGGCGAGCATCGGCACCGCCCGTGCCAACCTGCTTCGCGAAGAGCGGCGCTGGAGCCGGGAGCATCTGATGAACAATGTCATGGAGTTCTGCCTGATGGCGGGGGCGGGCAATCCGCTGCCGGCCGGGCTGCTGCCGGATGGATTCTCCGCCACCTGCGAGCTGTATAATGTCGAGGAGGGGATTCCGGAGGAGGCGCAGGAGTCGATCCGGGGATGGCGGCTGGGCGAGTTCAGGGTGCGGCTCTATGACCGCCAGGGAAACTTGATGGCCGAACAGGCGGTGCGCAAGATCATCAAGGAAACGGATGTGGACTATACCTCGCTGGGGGCAAGATGAAGTGCGCCAGCCACAGATGTTTCACCTTCATGGAGCTGGCGATCGCAGTCACCATCACCATGATGATCGCGCTGGCGCTTTACGCCTACTCCCATGGCGTCACCGCCGCCTGGGCGCAATTTGTCAATCGCCGCAACGACTTCAACGAGCTGCTCAACCTTGACCGGGTGGTCGACAAGATGCTGGCCAATGCCGTGCCGTTCACCTGGAACGACCGTGACAACGACAACGAGGAGTACAATTTCGTGCTGGCCGGCCATGACCGCCTGCGCATCGCGTATATGCATGGCCTTCACGACGAGGTGGAGGGCGCGCTGCGCTTCGCCGAGCTGGAGCTGCGCGACGGGAATCTCTATATCGCCTATACGGACCGTCCATTCCGGGAATGGGCGCAGATTCCGGAGGACCAGCGCTTCGAGGCGCTGCTGGCGGAACGGATCGCGTCGATCGAATTCGTCTATGTGGATTGGAATGATGACACAGACTCGGACTGGGGCGACCGGATGCTGTTGCTTGACGAATGGGAGACCGAGGAGTCCGAACGCATGGACATCCCGCTGGCGATCGGCCTGACCGTCACCTGGGAGGATGGACAGCGCGAGACCTGGTTCCGACGGACCATGGGCAATTCCTACCGCGAACGCTTCGGATCCTGGAACCCGCTGGATGAGAACTACCGAAAATGAACCGGACAGATCACAGTGGCGAATCCGGAATGGCGCTGATCATGGTGCTGGGCGTGCTGTCCGTCACCATGGTGATGATTGCGCATATCATGCTGATGGTGCGGATGCTCACCGGCCAGTCCTACCAGATTGCCCGCGAGGCGTCGCTGCGCTATGATGCGGAAAGCGCCGCCGATGTGGCGATGTGGTATCATTTCACCGACCGGCGGCTCTTCTCCGACCGCGCGCTGGGCAAGTCGCTGGACAATACCAGCCGCGCCGACTACAGCCTGGAGCCGTGGATGCTCGACGGCACCCCGCATTGGTTCAATGATGCGCAGACGGTGGTCTATTTGAACAATGGCGACAGCGGAGTGCGCATCGACAGCCTCAACGAACTCCGGAATGGCTACGATGCCGTCGATGACGCCGATTTCCTCGACGGGATCAATGACTTCATTGCCGCCTATGACGACTACATCGACACCAATGACGAGGTCCGCATTGGCGGCTATGAGCACGACGACTATGCCCGCGACGGCTTTCCGACCCTTCCCCGCAATGGCGGCATGCAGTTCAAGGCGGAGCTGTACTGGCTTCCGGACTGGAGGAATGTCCTCACTTCGCAGCTCTGCGTGGTGCCGCCGCGCGGCGTCAGCTATAAGTTCCAGTCGAGGAAGCCGTCGCTGTTTTCCGCCAGCGCCGCCGAGATTGCGCGCTATCTTGGCTATGACGAGAGCTCTTTGGAGGTGTCGGCGATCCTGGACGCGCTTCGGCGGTGGCGCAGCGACGGCACGGCGCTGGACGAGTCCCTGGATCTGGATCTGCTCACCCAGCTCAGAAGCCATTTTGATTTCAACGAGGGCGGCATTGCGCTGTGCCATGCGGAGTCATACGACGCCAATCGCGAGGTCCATGCGGTCTACCGGGTGATCCGCGAGGCCAGGATGAATATGCGCAGCGTGTTTGCCGACCGCAAGGGCGAGTGTCTGTCAATTTGGGAGCGGTTGCGGGAATGATCTGTCATTGGCATGAAATCACATCGCTGCGGACGGGATTGGGGCAGGTCGCGGTCATCGAGGCCGGCACCGCGGAGGAGGTCGATGCGGTGATGCGCGATGGCGCGATGGCGCCGCGCATCCTCGGCTTCGGGACCAATGTCCTGGGTGCGGACCAGCCCTGCGGCTTTACGCTGCTGCGGGTGAAACGCGACCAGGCACCGTTGGTGCCGGAGGGGACGCGGCTGCGCCTGGGCGCGGGAAACAGCCTGGCGGCGTCCATCTTCCAGGCCGCCAGGATCGGCCTGGGCGGAATGGCGGCGCTGTCCGGCATCCCCGGCAGCATCGGCGGCGCGGTGGCGATGAATGCCGGCGCCAACGGCATGGCCATCGGCGAGGTGGTGGAGGATATCGAGGGATATGACATGGCGCGGCGCTGCCCGTGGCATTGGCGGCGCGAGGATGGCGGCTTCGCCTACCGGCAGTCGCCGGTTCCGCCGGAGGTGGTGGTGCTTCGCGTCGGCTTGAGGCTGCGCCAATGCCTGCCGCAAATGGAGCAGTCGTCAATCGACTCCGAACGGCTGCGGCGGCTGCGCGCCAATCCCCAGGGGCCGTCCGCCGGCAGCGTCTTCCGCAACCCGCCCGACGCGCCTGCCGCCGGATGGCTGCTGGAACAGGCCGGATGCAAGGGACTGCGCTGCGGCAACCTCGTTGTCAGCAGCCGCCATGCCAATTGGATCCTCAATGTCAGCGGAAAGCCCGCCGCCGCCCGCGACGCGTGGGAGCTGATCGAGCAGATGCGCTCACGCGTCAAGAAAATGTACGGAATCGCCCTTGGCCTGGAATGGCGGACATTCCTGCCCGCGGAACCGCCTCGGTCGTAGGCGTTGGAAAATATTCCCTGGAGGCGGCGGCCTTGAGCCAGCCTGGACTGGCGAAAAAAAACTGCCGCACATCGCGCCCTTGACAATGGTGCACTTGCGCCAGACAGGCTAAAGAGGACGCGAATACGCCATGGATCTACGGGCCAGCACCCTGGATGGCGCATAGCCATAGACGCTCCTGAAATATCGCGCAAAGTGGAACTGGTTGGCGAAGCCAAGCGCGTCCGCCACCTCGTTGACCCGGGCGCCATGCACCGAAAGCATCTGGTAGGCCTTGCGCATCAGGTGACGCCTGACATAGTCGCCCGGAGTCATGCCCAGATGGCGGCGGAAAAGCTGGTTGATGTATTCCGGAGTCAAATTGAACTGCCTGGACAGGTCGCTGCGGGTGGGATGCTCGATCAAATGGAGGTCCAGCCAAGCGGTCATTTGCGCGATGATGTCGCGGCTGCCGCCGCTGCCGCGGGGGATCAGCAACCGCAGGAATATCTCGCGCAGTAAGCCGCTGGCCAGCGCGTCATTGAGCTCGTTGGGACGACTATAGGCGTCAAGCAGCCGCTGGAACAGCGTGCGCATCAGCTCGGGCTCCGGAGTCTCCATCAGCTCCGGCGGCAATTGCGACGGAACGCTGTCCGGTGACTTGCCGAACAGGAAGTGGGTGCTGTAATACCAGGCCTGGCTGCCATGCGGCGTCAACTCCTGGGTGATCCTTATGCCCGGCGGCACCAGCGCAATCTGCCCGCCAACAACCTTGTAGTTCGGATGGTCGCCGTCGGGAAAGGTGTATTTCAACGTCCCCTCGATCACCATCTGCAACTGCCAGTCGATGAAGATGCGGTTGGCCCAGCCGACGTAGTCATGCCACCCCGGGGTGACCTTTCCGACGTAGTGGACGACCGGCCAGACGTCGGTGAGCGCAATGACGGTGGGTGATCTCATTATCGGATATGCTTTTTTTACTATTCACTATTATTTCCAGATTTATTATGTCGTATAATATAAACGACAACCGTTCGTTGGCCAGCGATGGCGGCAGAGGCTTCACGACATGCCGCCTTGACTGCCCAGATCTGCCTTTTTCCGTTGTCTCCATTCAACCAGCGAGGAAAAATATCATGCGAACATCTCATCAGCCGGGAAACGGCGCGTTTACACTCATCGAGTTGCTGGTCGTGATCGCCATTATCGCCATATTGGCGTCGATGCTGCTGCCGGCGCTGGGCAAGGCACGCGAGAAGGCCAAGGCGGTATCCTGCACCAGCCAGCTCAAGCAAATCGGGCTGGGACAGGCGATGTACTGCAATGACAACGAGGATTTCGTCACCCCGACGGTGGCCAAGGGACTCGATTGGTATCCACACTGGGCGCAGATGCTGGCCAATGGCAGTGTCGAGTCGGCATCGTACGATTGGTGTGATGAGTTCACCAAGTCCGCCTATGTGAGCGCCAGGACCTTCCTATGCCCGTCCACCGCCAGGCATCAGCGGTGGTACAGCATCCCCTATTGCATCAACACGCCATTTTTTGGAGTGGAAGGCGTCTACGACCGGAGCCGCAAGCTGACGGAGGTGCGCCGGCCGGCGACTGTCTACCTCAATGCCGAGGTCATCAGCAACATCAATGGCCAAAGGGATGTCATGGCGGGCTGGTTCACTCCATCGATGAATCCAGAATGGTGCCTGCCTGGCGTCCGCCATTCGCAGCGCATGAATGTGCTGCTCTGCGATTTCCATGTCGAGAGCCGGAAGGTACGGCCGGGTGACGAGCTTAAAAGGATTGGCAGTGGACATGGGGAAGACACGTCGTCGGTGCAGACCCCATGGCTTAATGGCTGGAACAACGGGCTGGCCGGCAGCTTCGGCGGCGAACACTACGACAAGCTGACGGAATAGGCCTCCGGATAGACCGTTGCTTGACGTTATGAACAGTACCTGCATTATGAATATCTGCATTATGAGGAAGAATCTGCTTTCTGCCGCCGCCATGCTGTGCCTCATGGCGGCCTGGATGCCGTTGCTGGCCGATTTCGACTCCCGCGGGCGGGTGGACGCCACCATCGGCCAGGATCGCATCTTCGCCGACGAGGATTTCGCGCTGGTGCCTCATGGCGGTGACAAGCCGCTGGATGTGATTGACTGGCGCTGCACGGGGGTGCGCTCGCCATTGGACCACAGCGTCACCTTGACAGGCGTCGCGGGAAAGTTCAAAGTCAGGACCAGCGTGTCGGCAGTCGATGACGGCTTTCGGATTACCTACGACTTCACCGTCGATGCGGCATTGGCCGCCGGCAACTGCCTGGCGGTCAGCCTGAAGATCCCCAAGGCGCTCTTCTCCTTCGTGCCGGCGGATGGCGCGCGGACAATTGCCGAATTCGGCGCCGACGGCAAAGCCCAGGTCGCGGGGCTGTACCGCTATGAGTTTGATACCGCCGGCAGTGATGTCGCCATCAAATCCGGCGCGGTCATCGACTTCCGGGGCGTCGGCTGGTATGACGACTTCCGGCTGGACCTGCGTACCGCTCAATTGACCTCGCCGAGTGCGCGAGTGGTGCTCAAGGCCACCCGTGCATTCGACCCGCAGGTTGATTCGGATGACACAAACTCGCCATTTTTCATGCTGCCGTTGGCTGACGCCTTCACCCGCCCGCTGGCGGACGAGGTGGAAAATGACGGCAAAGGCGGCTGGACTGACCAGGGCACCAACGACATGAGCTGCCTTGCGCCCGGCGTCATCCGTGCGCAGGGCATCCCCTTCGAGATTGGCGAGGGCGCGATCATCCTGTGGGGCAGGTGGCGGCCGTCCTTCCCGCGGCAGTCCAAGGTGATCGAGGTGAATGAAAAAGTCGAACGGCTGGCATTCTGCCATACTGCCGCCTGGTGCAACCCCATGGTGCCGGGATTCTTCTACCGCATTGTCTATGCGGACGGCACGCAGGTCGAGGTGCCGGTGCATGGCGGGCTGGATGTCGCCGACTGGGTCGGCGGTCTTCCGGTGACGGCACGGGTACGCTGCGCCTGGAAGGGCACGAACAGCGAACACGCAGTCAATCTGGCGCATTTTCAATGGAAAAACCCCCATCCCGAACTGGCGGTCAAGTCGGTGCAGGTGGTCTCCGCCAACGTCGACACCGTGGCGATCGTGCTGGCGATCACCGCCATCCGACAGGAACACGCCGATGATATGCTGATCACCGCCCTGAACCAGGAATACGCAAAGAGCGAAGACGACACCATGACCCTGGCTGCCGACAAGCCGGACTGGTATGACGGCGGCATTGACGCCAGCCAGACGATAGAGCCGGGCAGTGCGCTGGATGTGTCCTTTGTCCTGCACAAGCCCGCCGGCAAATACGGCTTTGTCAAGCGGGTCGGCGACCACTTCGAGTTCGAACAGCGACCGGGGGAGCGCATCGCCTTCTGGGGGACCAATATCGGCACCGCTGGCCCCCGCCGCGAATTTGTACCGGCGATTGTGGACCGCCTGGCCAAATCCGGCATCAACATCGTCCGGATCCATTATTGGATGCTTCAATTCCAACATCCGGAATGCAAGGTGGAGAGCGAACGCTCCTTCATCCAGCGCGATGGCACGGTGGATATGCAGCGCCTGGATGACTTCTACTACTTCTTTGCGGAATTGAAGAAGAATGGCATCTATGTGTACATGGACGCCATCAGCTCCGGAAACGACTGGCTCCCCGGCGGCGAAGAGCTGCATTACCGCCCGGATGCCAACGCCCGCATCAAGGAGATCGTCAAGCTGATGTACACCACGGTCAATCCCTATACCGGCCTGGCACTGGTGGACGACCCCGCATTCGCAATGTGCGAAATCCATAACGAACACAGCGCCACCTACCATGGGACGGTCCAGACCCATTCGCCACAGGCCCGGAAGCTGATGAAACAGTGGTGGGAAGAATGGCAGGACGAACATAAGCTCTCCCCGCGTGTGGAATTGACGGGCACGCCGACTGACGGCAATGGCGAGGAAGGACGGCGATTCTACACCTCCATCCAGCAGCGCTTCCTGGAGGAGTGGCATGACTACCTGCGCCGTCTGGGCGTGAAGGTGCCCATTTCCGGCACCAATGTGCTGCTGACCACCGGCGACTTGATCGCCAGCCAGAACATGGATTTCATGGAGGAACACGCCTACTACGGCGCCGGGCCGATTCCCGGCGGCCTCTGGCAGCCCAACAACACCAGCTCGGTCAACGAGCCGTTGCGCGGCAACTCGATGATCGGCGAAATCATCCACTCGCGGGTGGCGGACAAGCCGATTGCCTGCACCGAATGGAGCTATGTCTACCCGCATCAGTATCGCGAAGAAGGATATCCATACGTCAGCGCCTTCTCGGCCTACCAGCAGTTCGATGCCATGTTCTCCTTCGACTGGTCTGGCGCTTATGTCGACAACATCTCCAGCGTGCTGAACAAGAAGCCGATTGT
This sequence comes from uncultured Lentisphaeria bacterium, assembly GCA_934661755.1. Taxonomy (GTDB): domain Bacteria; phylum Verrucomicrobiota; class Lentisphaeria; order Oligosphaerales; family Oligosphaeraceae; genus CAKUJM01. The sequence continues at coordinate 53,140 of CAKUJM010000017.1, forward strand.
CTGCCTCTCCCAGATCTCCGACCCCAGCTCGTGGGGGCTTAATCTGGTGGCGGCGGTGGCGTTCCTGCGCGGCGATGTCATGCCGGCGAAAAACCGGGTGCTGCTGAAATACACCTGGGAGGATATCTGGCAGAACCGCCGGCAGCACCCGCTGGGAGTAGCGTACCTCCTGCAAATGGCGCGGGTCGCCATCCAGCGCCCTGACGCCAATACCAAAGGGCCGTCCTGGCCATACGGCACCGGCATGACCGGCGATGAACTCTTCCAGGATGCGGTGCAACGGCTGGGAATCGATGCCGGGCGTGACTACATCATCTCCGATACCGGAGAGCTGAAGCGCTTCGCCGAGCCCGGACTGTTCCTGCTGGATACCCCACGGTCGCAATTTGCCGCCGGCGCCCTCAATTCCATGGGCGGCGGACAGCACCGTACCCTTTCGGCCTTCGGAGTCTTCTCCCCGATGAAATTTGCGACCATCACCTTCACCAGCCTGGACAATGAACCGCTGGAAAGCAGCTCCCGGATCCTGATGTGCGCGGTCGGAAACTCCGCCAACTCGACTTCCAGCATCGATGCCTCCGGCTATCACGAGGCCGGAAAACTGCCAGTGCTCTCCGAACCGGTGTATGCCACCATCACCGCCAACGCCGTACCCGGAAAACAGCTCAAAGTCTACCGCCTGGACCACTCCACCGGCAGACGGCTGGGACAACTCGCCGTCACCACCAATGACGGCAAGGAAAGCTTCATCTTGGACAAAGACACTAAAACTATGTACCTGGAACTGCTCCGGGAATAACGGAAGACACGGAAGACACGGAAGACACGGAAAACACGGAAAACACGGAAGGCACGGAGGATTTTTCCGTGTTTTCCGTGTTTTCCGTGTTTTCCGTGTCTTCCGTGTCTTCCGTGTCTTCCGTTATTCCGTGTCTTCCGTGTCTTCCGTGTCTTCCGTGTCTTCCGTGTTTTCCGTGTTTTCCGTGTTTTCCGTGTTTTCCGTGTTTTCCGTGTTTTCCGTGTTTTCCGTGTTTTCCG
>CAKUJM010000018.1 GCA_934661755.1 uncultured Lentisphaeria bacterium
AAAAGACAGCTAGAAAGATTCTTGAATCTAGAAACAAGTTAGCGCCTATGGCCATGTACCCCCGCCCGACCACCCAGCCTTAAGCTAACCGCCCCGCGCGATATTGCCAGCCGTAAGCGCCATAATCCCCAAAAGTGTGCGATTGGCAGACACTTTACAAACGGAGAGCAACGGAGACAAACGGAGAACAACGGAGAACAACGGAGAACAACGGAGACAGACGGAGAGCAACGAAGACAGACGGAGAGCAACGAAGACAGACGGAGAACAACGGAGAGCAACGGAGGCAAACGGAGACAGACGGAGAGCAACGGAGGCAGACAGGAAATTACGGAGAAACACGGGGGCAACGGAGAAATACCGCCCCCCTCCCGCCCAAACAACCCAGACAGCATTCACCCTCATGAATTGTTCAGAACTGACATCATTTTTGGATTCCCAGCTGGCCATTGGCGACATCAGTGATGTCTCCAACAATGGCGTGCAATGCGATGGCGCATCGCAGCTTCTCGGGGCTGGCTTTGCCGTGGATGCATGCGAGGCGACCATCCGTGCCGCCATTGACGCCGAATGCAATTTTCTGTTCTGCCATCACGGCCTCAGCTGGGGTGGGGGGATTGCGCGGCTGACCGGGTACACCCGACGCCGCTTTGCGTTGCTGATCGCCCATCAGGTCACCCTGTATGCCGCGCACCTGCCCCTGGATCGGCATCCGGAATTTGGCAACAACGCGGTGCTATGTGATTTGCTGGGCATACCCGCCGCCAGCCGATTGCCATTCGGCCTCTACCATGGCAATGCCATTGGCTTTCGCGGGATGATCCCGGCGCCGATGGCCCTGGGCGAATTGTCGGCGTTGCTCGACCGGGAATTGGCGACGCAATGCCGCTGCTGGGACAATCGTGCGGGACAGCCGATCCGGCAGATCGCCGTTGTCTCCGGCGGCGGCGCCGACGCCATTGAGGAAGCCGCCGATGCCGGATGCGATTGTCTTCTGACCGGCGAGTTTTCTCACCAGTACTACCATCCCGCGCGGGAGCTGGGGATCGACGTAATCGCCGCCGGGCATTACGCCACCGAGGCCACCGGTCCGAAGGCAGTCATGGAGTTGGTGCGGCGGCATTTCCCGCATTTGCACTGCGTTTTCCTGGATTATCCGACCGGACTGTAAAGCGGGAGCAGCCAGTTTTACCCCCATGTTTCCTCTCCAGAAAAATGAATCCCATTGAGGCATTTCTGCTGGGCATCGGCCTGGCGATGGATGCGCTGGCGGCCACCATCGCCATTGGTGCGGCCAAACGCCAATATTTTACCTGGCGTCATATCGCGACAGTCGCCGCATTCTTTGGCCTTTTCCAGTTTGCGATGCCGATAATCGGGTGGTTTGGCGGCTCGTTATGCGGTGAAATTGCCACCCGCTACGGAAGATACGCCGCCACCGCATTGCTGATATTCATCGGCGGGAAAATGATCGTCGAGGCATTGCGGCGCAGGGGTGGCGATGAGGCGAAGCAATCCTGCCCGGCGCGCCAGGGTTTCCGGCTCTGGCGGCTGGCCACCCTGGCCTTTGCCACCAGCATCGACGCATTGCTGGTCGGCGTGGGATATGCCTGTCTGCAGCGCCCGCCCGTTGCGGTCCTGGGCGACGCCGCAATCATCGGCGTGGTGACCGCCGCCATCTGCGCCGCCGGCGGCGTCCTGGGGCGGCTCTGCGGATGCATCCTCGGCGGCAAATGCGAGATTGCCGGCGGACTGGTATTGATCGCCATCGCCGTCAAGACCCTGATCTGGGGCTGAACGACAGTGAGGGCACTTCCTTTTTGTGGTCTTCCGTCACCACCGCCATTGATGGCGGCGACTCAGAGACGCATTGCAGGACGCTGGATTGCCAATGGGCTGCCGGCACCGCTGTGTCATTGCCATTGTGAGTTTTTGGGTTTTCTGGTAAAATCTCCCTGGAAACCCACATTATTCCCGGCAATCCGGTTGTTATTCCAATGCGGCGAAGATCCGGTTGCGAAGATCGCGCAACCAGACCGCTTCATGCGGGAAATGATTCATGGCCGGTCGATAACTGAGCCCTTCACAGATCAAATCCACCGTTTTCGCCCTGCCGATTTGCGACTCCAGCAGCTGAAGCAGCCGCACATCCTGCATCGCCTCCATAAAAACTTCGTAATGAATGGCATCCACCGGCTTGCCGTCCCTGCCCGGATACACATTGTAGATATGTCCGCCGCAGAAGGCGCGTCCCGCCGTGGTATCCCGCCACGGGTCCAGGTTGCATTCCAGCGAATACTGGGTGAACCAGAAGTTGTGTCCCCAATGCAGAAAACCTTCCATTTCATAGAGGTATAGCAGCACGCCCAGAATCCGGCAACGGCAGGACGGAGCGCCGAGTGACCGTACGGGATAATCTTTGTCGGCGCCGGCAAAATAGCACCAGCGGTGCGGAATCGTTTCCTTGCCGAACGTTTCGATTTTGCACAAGCACGGGACCGGCCGGCTTACCAGGCCCTGTTTGTAGAACTCCACGTCGGAAAGGGCATCCATCACCGGGAACTCATCCGTGCCCAGATATTTGCGAAGCGGTTCGGATGCGTGCCTATATTCTTCAATCATCTCAAGAAACGGTTCGTCGGAGTAATGGAAATAGCATTTTCCGGACAATCCCTCGCCGCGGAGGAAATCCAGCAGTTCCGGCAGCAGGGCGAACAGAAATTCGCGGTATTCCGGGGATTCCGAGCTGACATCCCAGCCGAACCTGCGCTTAAGTTCACCGTTTTCCTCCACCATGATTTTCGGCGTCGCCTTCGCTCCCCACTGGGTAAAGAAGTGGGACATCTCGAAATACTCCACTTTGCATTTGCGTCCGAGGTCAAGCCAGCGTTTCAGAAGGCTGAAATCGAAACCATACCTTCCCCCGTCATATTTGATTCCCAGTAGTTGGCAGGTGGGGCGCTCATGCCCGATGGCAGTGTCCAGCGGCACGCTCCACAGCGGGGTCATCAGCATATTCAGTCCATGCTCGGCCAGATCGCGAAAATAATTTTCCAGGATTTCCCAGAACCGTTCCGTCCATGGTTCTTCATGGTAATATGCGGAAAGGCAGTCTGCGTAAAACCAGTTGGTGCAGATCATCTTCTGTTCCGGCAGAACCGCCGGGTGCACGTGAACCCGAACCACCGCCTCTTCATGGAAATCACGCTGCTGCCACGGGAAGTCCTTCTGGTACATGTCGAAATGGAATTTCATGTCATAGATTCCGGGATTGAAATCCGCGGGAATCCGGACGCCGACCCATACCGCCTGCCAAAGATTCTCCGCCAGATGCAGCGTCCCGGACAGCGGAATGAGCGGGTCCGGATAGAGTCCGGGAGCGTGGCGCAGGACAAACTCATCGGTGGCAACCGCCGGCAGTTCGCAGGGGACATGCGCGACTTCGCGGAGGGTGACGTGTTCCGCCAGCTCGGATTCCAGCCGGATCGTCATCTGGATGCTGGACGAGGGGAACTTGAATGCCAGCTGGAAGGCGATGTTTTCCCCTCTTGCCCCGTCAAAGGCATGAATCATGCCGTCTGTCAGCGGAATCTCCGGAGTGAGGCACGCTGAGCAGAAGACCTTTTCATAACTGGTCAGCACGCGGCATTGCAGTTTCGGCGGTTCTTCGTTTTTCATTTTCACTGGTGTATGGAGTTTTGTGGATCCGCGGCATGGCCTTCAGCCTGGATTCGTGGAGCCGGCTTCAGTATTCGATCCTGAGATTGCGGATGGTACGGGAAAAAGGCGTCTCCCCCCAGTCTCCGAAGGTGATCGCGGAAATGCGGTCGAGCCTTCCGCCGATGCCGTTTTCGTCCGTGCCGATGATCATTTCCGCCAACGGCAATTCGACCTGGGCGAATTTATCCGGGGGGGGGAGGGCAGTTTTCATTTTTTCTCCTATTTTTCCATTGAGGGAAATGACCTCACGCATGGCGGTCATGGCGGCTATATCTGCTTCGGGCGCCGGCAAATGGAGTCGCGCATGACTGCGCGGGCGGGGCATGGCGTCATGGATTCGCCACTGCGCCCCGCCAGGGTATCCAGCAATTTCTGCGCGGCGATGGCCCCCGCTTCAGCGCGATTGAGTTCTATCGTGGTCAATGCGGGGATTGTGAATTGCGACTCCGCGAGGTTGTCGAACGAAATCACCACGACATCCTCCGGACAGCGCAGCCGAGCGTCATGCAGCGCCCGGAAAAACAATGGCCCGATGCTGTCGGAGTCCAGGATGCACAGGTTCGGATGCCTCCGGCGGCGCAGCCGGGCGGCAATCCGTCCCATGAATGCCAGATCGTCACCTCCTCCACGCGCCACAATGTCATCGCCTGCCAACGCCACTCCAAAGCGTCCCCTGAGCATCGTCTGGACCTGGGCGAGCTTCCCCGACTCTTCGAGGGCCTCATGGGCGTCGCCGGCATGCAGGCAGTAAAGCGGGATTGGCGCCGTCTTGAACGACAGCGAGTCTGCGATTTCATCCAGGGCCATGGAGAAGTCCGATCCCACGCAGACCGCATCCCGCACCGAATCCGGCCCCACAATGACCGTTGGCAATCCCAGCCCATTGAAATGCCGGAAGTTGTCGCGGTCAAACCTGCGATATCCCAGGGAGATGATCCCGCAGCACCTCTGCCGTTCAATGAGTTGCGCCAATGCGGACGACCCGCTGATGCCAATGTTGCAGATCTCAATGCGGTATTCCGGGTGTTTTTCAAAGAAGCCCAGGATGCCGTTCGCATATTCGCACCAGAATGAATCATGGAAGATCTCCGTCTTGCTGGCGTAGATCAACGCGATCCGCTTTTCGTTTTCGGGGCGGGCGGAAATCCGCGCCACCTTCCGGGACGCAAGCTCAATCACCCCCATCTGCCGCAGGGCTGAGAGGGCCTTGCAGACGGTGTCCTTGCTGGTGCAATAGGTCCGGCAAAGATCGCGGATCGACTCCAGCGGCTCACCCTCACGGAGAATGCCCATCGCGATATTCCTCAGGATTTCGTTCCTGACCCTGGTGGCCGGAGAATTCTTCATCGCCAAATCTGTCCTTTTATCTGTCCTTTTTCTGGCTTTTCCATAATTATACGAAATTTTCGCCAAAAAACAAGGGGTCCAGGCGGAAAAACACCGCGTCCCCCCAAATTTTTCAGCGGATTTGCCCATGGATGGCGCCGTCCCGCCCGGTTTTGCGCACCGTCGGAGGCCATCCGCCCGCACCGCGGCAGCAGAAAATGCCCCCATCCCCGCCGGCGATTTTCAATTTTAATCTGTCCGGGCATTGCCGGAGTGTGCTATTCAGGTTATAGTAAGGGACTTACCCAAATTCGCAATGGCTCCCCGGGAGTATCGGGGCGCCGGTGGTAATATTTGTTTCTTGTCAAGGAGTTACCGTGGACACGTTAGAAAATGGTCTGCAAGTAGAGTTGAACGAGACCGCCCCCTGCTGCTTCACCTTGAAGGCATTGATCCCGGCGGCCGAGGTCAGCAAGACCTATGCGGACGTTTTGACCAAATATATTGCCAAGACGCGCACTCCCGGCTTCCGTGCCGGGCGCGCCCCGAAGGCACTGGTCGAAAGAATGCATGGCGCCGACATCAAGGCGGACGCCTCCCAGACCCTGGTCACCAGGATGCTGGACGAGGCCATGGAGAAGTACCGTCTGCGCCCGTCCAGCCAAATCGAGTTTGCGGACGACAAGGCGCCGGAGCTGTCCAAGGACGCCGACATGGCCATTGGCTTCAAGTTCGAGGCCTATGCCAATTTCGAGTTGCCGGACTACGCCGGCATGGCGCTGGAGAATCCGGAGGAGCCGGTGGATGAAAAGAAGGTTGACGAGGCCATGGAGACCTTCCTGCATACTTGCGGGACCTACAAGACCGTCGACCGCGAGGCCGCGGCCGGGGACATGCTCAAGGTCGATTACACCTGCGATGCCGACCAGGCCCTGCGGGATGACCAGTCCGCCAGCTACATGCTCAAGGGCGAGAACAGCTGGATGGTGCTGCGCGAGGGCGCCGAGATGCTTCCCGGCATCACCGCCGTGCTGGCGGGGCTCAAGGCCGGCGACAGCAAGGACGCCGAACTGAGCTTCCCGGAGGACTTCCGGGTCGCCGCCATGGCCGGCAAGGCGATCAATTTCCACTTCACGGTCAAGGAGGTCCAGGGCTTCACTGCGCCGGAGCTCAACGAGGAGTTCTTCAAGCGCTACAATTGCAGCTCCGAGGATGAGATGCGCAACCGCATGCGCGAACGCATCAGCATGGCGAACCGCGAACGCGGCTATTCCGCGATGGTGCAGCAGGCGACCGACAAGCTGCTGACCATGGTCGACTTCCCGCTGCCGCCGGAGACGGTGGCCAGGGAAGCCAAGGAGATTGTCACCAGGCGGCTGGAGGCCAGGCGCCGCGAGAAGGTCGATGAGGCGGAACTGGCCGAAATGCTACCGCAAATCGAAGCCGAGGCCAAGGCGACGGCCACCCGGAACCTCAAGCTGAGCGAAATCCTGCGGGATGTGGCCAGCAAGGAAAATGCGCAGGTCAATGACTTCGACATCTACCAGTACTGCTCCATGGTCGCCCAGGAGCACGGCACGGATATCCTGACGGTCATCAACCAGGTCAAGGAAAACCGCGACCTGCTGAACAACATCATCGCGAACGTCACCGAGCACAAGGCCCTCAACGCCGTCCTCTCCAAGGCCAGCATCACCTACACCGACCCGGTCACTGCCGCCGCCAAGGCGGCGGAGAAGGCCGCGATGGAGGCTGAAAAGGCCAAGGCCGAAAGCGATGAAAAGCCGGCGGGCGCCGAATCCGCCGAAAAGAGCGACAACTGACGCCAAGGCCAGCGGAGGGGAAACGGCGAAACCCGTCCCCTCCGACAATTCCGCCCCCACCGTCCCCCCTTTTGTTCTCCCATGTCAATCAAGAATTCATACGCACCGATAGTAATCGAGCAGACCAGCACTGGTGAGCGCCAGTACGACATTTTCTCGCGGCTGCTCAAGGACCGGATCATCATGCTGGGCACTGCGATAGACGACCAGGTGGCGGATATTGTGGTGGCGCAGCTGCTGTTCCTGCAAAGCGAGGACAGCAAGAAGGACATCGACCTGTACATCAACAGCCCCGGCGGCGTAGTGACTGCCGGGCTGGCGATTTACGACACCATGCAGATGCTGTCGTGCGACGTTCGCACCTACTGCGTCGGCCAGGCCGCCAGCATGGGCGCGGTGCTGTTGTGCGCGGGTGCGCCGGGCAAGCGCTATGCGCTGCCGCATTCGCGCATCATGATCCACCAGCCCTCCGGCGGCTGCGAGGGCACGGCGGCGGACATCAACATCCAGGCCCAGGAGATCATGCGCACCAAGGCGACGCTGTACGACATCATCGCCCATCACACCGGCAAGAGCGCGGAGCAGATCGCCAAGGACAGCGAGCGCGACTTCTTCATGTCGGCGCAGGAGGCCAAGGACTACAACGTCGTTGACGAAGTCATCACCCCGGCCACCAGGAGCAAGTAGCCTGCCATGCCACGGAAAACCACCAGGAAATCCACCGCCAAGGGGAGTCAGGCGACTGCCGAATGCCGTTTCTGCCGCCGTCAGTTTCCGGTCTCGGAGCTCAATGACCTCTCCGGGATGCCGACGCTCGGCGGTGAATTCAGCTTCCAGAAGAATGACACCGACCCGATTTACATTTGCCACGAGTGCATCGTCGGCATCATGAATGCGCTGGCATTGCAGGGGGACCAGGATTTCATCTGCATGGTGCATGCGTGCAACCATCTCTTCGTCGACCGCGACCTCTATCATGCCATCGGCTGTGACGACGACGACAGCGACCGTCCGCGCCGCCTGGAGGATGGCAATGGCCGCTCCCGGCGCGCTCCGGCGCAGTCGTCGGACGCCGCCACCAGCGGCGTGGGCTTCCTCAACCGCAAGCAGCTGGGCACGCCGGCGGAGATCTACGACTATCTGGGGCAGTATGTCTATGGGCAGGACCAGGTCAAGCGGACGCTGGCGGTGGCGGTGTACAACCACTACAAGCGGATACTTTTTGAGCGCGAAGGCGGGACCGCGTCCCGGGAGGTGGAGCTGTCCAAGAGCAACGTGCTCATGATCGGCCCGACCGGCAGCGGCAAGACCCACATCGCGCGGGCGCTGGCCCGGCGTCTGAAGGTGCCGTTCGCGATCGCGGACGCGACCGCGCTCACCGAGGCCGGCTATGTCGGCGAGGATGTCGAGAACATCCTCCTCAGGCTGGTGCAGGCGGCGGACATGAATCTGGAACAGGCGTCGATCGGCATCATCTATGTCGATGAGATCGACAAGATTGCGCGCAAGACCGCCAATGTCTCCATCACCCGGGACGTCTCCGGCGAGGGGGTCCAGCAGGCGCTGCTGAAGATCCTGGAGGGGACGGTGGCGAACATCCCGCCCAAGGGCGGCCGCAAGCATCCCGACCAGGAGTACCTGCATTTGGACACCAGGAACATCCTCTTCATCTGCGGCGGGGCCTTTGTCGGCCTGGACAAGATCGTCACCCAGCGTCTGGGCGAGCGTTCGCTGGGCTTCAACAAGCGCAGCGAAGCGTCTTCGCGGCTGGGCTCCGGAGTGTCGATGGAGGAAGCCATGGCGCATCCGCTCGCGTATGTCGAGCCGGAGGACCTCATCAGCTTCGGGCTGATTCCGGAATTTGTCGGCCGGCTGCCGGTGGTCGCCAATCTGGAGGAGCTCAGCCGTGACGACCTGGTGCACATCCTGGTCGAGCCGCGCGACTCCATCGTCCGCCAGTACCAGGAGCTTTTCCGGATGGACGGCATTGATCTGCAGTTCACCGACGGCGCGCTCAGGGCGGTGGCCGACAAGGCGATCGAGAAGCATACCGGCGCCCGCGGGCTGCGCGCCATCCTGGAACGGGTGATGCGCGATGTCATGTTCGACATGCCCAAGTACAGCGGCCAGAAATCCGCCAAATGCGTCATTGACGAGGACGTCGTCAACGGGCATCGGGCGGCGGCGGTGGAAATCCCCGGCGCCTGAGCCTGTCCTGGCGCAGGCCGTCGCGCGCATCAACCCCATACCGGCCCAGGAAGGACTTGGCGCCCCTGACGGATTTACGGGCCGCCACACCGGGAAACCAATAGGAAACCAGATTTCGATGTCATCCCCGCGGGCAACCAGTACTGTCAAGTGGCCGGCAGCGCCGGCCTTGATAGTCTTCCTGTTGATTGCCGGCAGTGCCTGCGTGCTGCCGGCGGCGGGGGCTGGTGATGGTGCGCCGTTGGCGGCTTCGGCGGCGCCGTTGCTGGCGGCGCGCGGGAATTCCCGGAATGTCATCCACTATGTCACCATAAACAAGCGCCGCTACCTTTATCTGCATGAGATTGCGGCCTACTACCGTATTGGCTGCAGCATTGGCGGCGTCAGGCCCACGCGCAAGGTGGTGCTGGGCGACACCCGCGGCAATTCCAGGCTGGAGTTCACCGAGAACAGCGTCTCGGTGCTGATCAACGGCACGGCGGCGGCGCTGTGCTTCCCGGTGGTGGTGCACAAGGGCAACTTCATGCTCGAGCACACCGACTTTTCGGAGCTGATCGACCCGATCATGCGGCCGGCGCGGGTGCCGCGGCGGATCATCAAGACCATCATGCTGGATGCCGGCCATGGCGGCACGGACCAAGGCGCCCAGGCCGGCGGCGTCATGGAGAAGACCCTCAACCTGGCGATGACCAGGCGGGTCGGCGCCATTCTGGCCAAGCGCGGCTACCGGGTGCTTTACACCCGCGGCAGCGACGTCACCATGAGCCTGGAGTCGCGCAGCAAGGCCGCCGCGCTGAGGAAGCCGGCGCTCTTCCTCAGCATCCACTGCAATTCCGCAGTGCAGAAGGAGATCCATGGCATCGAGGTGTTCATCGCCAATCCCGCGGGTGCGCCCTCATACGGCACGGATGTCCTCGGCAAGGACTGCCCATCGACCAAATACAACCGCATCAACGCGCTGTGGGCATATTACGCCCAGTCGGCGCTGGTTGGCGCCACCAAGGCCGCCGACCGCGGAGTCAAGCGCAAGCAATTCTATGTGGTCCGGGAGACCCCCGCGCCGTCAATGCTGGTGGAGATCGGCTTCCTGTCCAATGACGCCGAGCGCCGGAAGCTCCTCCAGGCGGACTACCAGGACAAGATCGCGGTCGCGTTATGCGATTCCATCGACAAATTGGCGCGGGCGGTACGTCCGCCGGTCAAGCCCGCGTCCACCGCGCCGCCCCGCAAATAGCGGCGTCCCTGCCGTCCGGATGGCGGCCCCGCAAGTCCGGCAGTTTTTTTTTTCGCAGACGTTTCCGGGACGGTTTGGCGAAAAATGCCATGGATCCACGGGACAGGACGCACCGCCAGTTATTTCGCCGTCCGCGCCTTTGGCCGCAGGACTTGAACTTCACCAGGCGCAAGCCGTTTACGACCCATCATCCCGCCATGACCAACCAGGAAATCCTCAAATGCATGTCCGATACCGGCGCTTTGCTGACCGGTCACTACCAATTGCGCAGCGGCCTGCACAGCGACCACTATTTCCAGGCGGCGTTGCTGCTGCAGCACACGCTGATCGCCGAGAAGCTCTGCGCCGAACTGGCGGCGCCATGGCGGGGCGGTGACATCGACGTGGTGATTTCGCCGGCGGTCGGCGGGCTGGTGGTCGGCCAGGAGGTCGGGCGCGCCCTGGGCACCCGGGCGATTTTCGCCGAAAAGGACGACAACTCCAACCTGCTGCTGCGGCGCGGCTTCACCCTCCGCCGCGGGGAACGCGTGCTGGTGGCCGAGGACGTCGTGACCAAGGGGGGGCGGGTCCAGCAGACGATTGACCTGGTGCGGGCATACGGCGCCGACCCCGTCGGCGTGGTGGTCATCGCCGACCGCTCGGCCGGCGGCGTCGATTTCGGCATCCCCTTCCGGTCGCTGGTCAAATTGCAGCTGCAGACCTTCGCGCCGGAGGAGTGCCCGCTTTGCCGGCAGGGCGTGCCCTTCGACCACCCCGGCTCCAAATAGCCGCCGGGAGGCCCGCCGCCATCCTTTCCGTCACCGTGAAGAGCCCCGCCTGGCGCCATGGAGGCCATGCAGGCGCGCGGCTTGCGCGGCTTCAGACGCCAACTTCAAAACAGACATTTTCCCAGCCATGGTATTAGATTGGATTCTCAAAAAACTCTTCGCCGGCCATAACAAGCGCGCCGTGAACAAGCTGTGGCCGCTGGTCGCCAAGGTCAACGAATACGCCGAGCAGTTCCGGGCGCTGTCCGATGAGGAATTGCGCGGCAAGACCACCCAGTTCAAGGAGCGCCTGAAGAACGGCGAAACCACCGACGACATCATGTGCGAGGCCTTCGCCGTGGTCAAGGACGCCTGCCGGCGCCTGAAGGAGAGCACCAGGCCTGAGGAGAACACCGTCACCGTCACCGGCCATCAGCTCAAATGGGACATGGTGCCGTTCGATGTCCAGATCATGGGCGGAATCGCCCTGCACCAGGGAAAGATCGCCGAAATGGCCACCGGCGAGGGCAAGACCCTGGTGGCGACCATGCCGCTCTATCTCAACGCCCTCACCGGGCGCAATGTCCAGCTGGTCACCGTCAACGACTACCTGGCACGGCGCGACTCCGACTGGATGGGCCATCTCTACAAGTGGCTGGGGCTGACCGTCGGCTGCCTGCAGAACCAGCAGTCGCCCGAAGTGCGCCGCGAGCAATACGCCTGCGACATCACCTACGGCACCAACTCCGAGTTCGGCTTCGACTACCTGCGCGACATGGGCATGGCGCACAGCCGGGAAGAGCTGGTCCAGCGCGACTACTTCTACGCGATTGTCGACGAAATCGACTCCATCCTGATAGACGAGGCGCGCACGCCGCTGATCATCGCCGGCCCGGCCAAGGTCTCCACCCACATGTACGACAAGGTCAAGCCGTCGGTGGAGGCGCTCTATCACGCCCAATTCCGGCTGATGTCGGATTTCCTGCAGAATGCCAGGCAGCTGCTCGACAAGCCGGAGGCCACCGCCGAGGAGCGGGACGAGGCCTACCACCTGCTGGCGCGGGTGCAGCTGGGGATGCCGCGCCACAAGATGCTGAAGCGCTTCATGGAGGACCCGGCGGTCCGCAAGGGCTTGGAGCGGGTGGACACCGAGTGGCATTCCGACACCAACCGCGGGCTGCTCCAGCGGGTCAAGGAGGAGCTCTACTTCTCCATCGACGAACGCGGCCACGAGGCCGAGCTTTCCGAAAAGGGCCGCAGCTACCTGATGCCCTCCGACCCCGCGGCATTCGTCATCCCGGATCTGCCGACGCTCTTCAGCGAGCTGGATGCCAACACCACGCTGACCGAAGCCGAAAAGCTGGAGAAGCGCAAGCTCCACCAGGTCGAATACGACAACAAGTCCGAGCTGCTCCACAATATCTCGCAGCTGTTGCGCGCCTATTGCCTCTTTGAAAAGGATGTCCAGTATGTGGTGGAGGACAACAAGGTCATCATCGTCGACGAGTTCACCGGACGGCCGCAGCCGGGGCGGCGTTTTTCCGAGGGTCTCCACCAGGCGCTGGAGGCCAAGGAGAATGTCCAGATTGAACGCGAGACCCAGACGCTGGCGTCCATCACCATCCAGAACTACTTCCGCATGTACGAGAAGCTGGCGGGCATGACCGGCACCGCCGCCACCGAGGCCACCGAGTTCAAGTCGATCTACAAGCTGGATGTGGTCGCCATCCCGACCAACCGCCCCTGCAAGCGGATCGACTACAACGACCGCGTGTACAAGACCCAGCGCGAGAAGTACAAGGCGATCATCGACGAGGTGGTGGAATGCCACAAGCGCGGCCAACCGGTGCTGGTCGGCACCATCTCGGTCGATGTCTCCGAGAAGCTTTCGCGGATGCTCTCCAGCAGCAACATCATCCACAACGTCCTCAACGCCAAGCAGCATCAAAGCGAGGCCGAGATTGTGGCGCGAGCCGGCCAGCGGGGCGCGGTCACCATCGCCACCAACATGGCGGGGCGCGGCACCGACATCAAGCTGGGCGACGGCGTCAAGGAGCTGGGCGGCCTCCATGTCATCGGCTCCGAGCGCCACGATTCCCGCCGCATCGACCTGCAGTTGCGCGGGCGCTGCGCGCGCCAGGGCGACCCCGGATCCTCGCGATTCTATATTTCACTGGAGGACAACCTGATGCGGCTGTTTGGCTCGGCGCGCATCGCCAGCGTGATGGAGCGTCTGGGGTTGGAGGAGGGCCAGGAGCTGTCCCACTCCATCCTCACCCGGTCCATCGAGAAGGCCCAGAAGCGGGTCGAGCAGCAGCACTTCGGGATCCGCAAGCGCACGCTGGAATACGACGACGTGATGAACAAGCAGCGCACCGCGATCTACTCGCTGCGGCATCGCATCCTGACCGCCGAGGACTCCCGGTCGCTGGTGATGGATTTCATCTACACTGCCGTCAGCGAGCGCTGCGAGAACGCCTTCAATTCCCGTGCGCGGGGCGATGCCGTCGACACCGCGCCGCTGCGCGACTGGCTTACCCGGACAGTTCCGATCAGCTTCGCCGCGGAGCTCTTCGACGCCCCCCAGAGCGCCGGCGAGCTCACCGACCGGGTGATGCAGCGGGTCGAGGAGGCCTACGCCATCAAGGAGTCGTACGAGATCCCGGAGGCCAGCCGCTGGCTGGAGCGCTATATCATGCTCAACGCCCTGGACAACCTCTACCAGGGGCACCTCTACGACATGGACGACCTCCGGCAGAGCGTCCAGCTGCGCTCCTACGGCCAGCGCGACCCGCTGGTCGAATACAAGCAGGAGGCCTTCAAGCTCTACGACCGGCTGATGAATGCGATCAAGGACATGGTCTGCACCAACATCTTCCGCTACCAGATGGTGCGGCGCGACGCCGCCGGCTCCGTGCCGCCGCGGGTGGCCGACGCCGCCGGCCATGCCGCGGAGCAGCCCAGCCTGGCGGCCGCCGCATCCTCGCAGCGGGTTCAGGCGATGCACCAGAAGTACGGCAGCGCAGCCGGCCCGGAACGTCCGGCCCAGCCGGTCGCCCGCACCATCCGCCGGGAAACCGAGAAAGTCGGCCGCAACGACCCCTGCCCCTGCGGATCCGGGAAGAAATACAAGAACTGCTGCGGCAGATAGGCTGCTTCCGTTCAGCCGCGGTTCAGCCGCGGTTCCCCGCCATTCCCCGCCGTTTCCGCCAATGCGGCCGCGATCTGCACGCATCTGGCGCAGGGCGTCGGGGCGGCGGCGCCCTTGATTTCGCGGCACTTGAGTGCGCCAGCCTGCCGGGCGAAGGCCTGGCGGACGGCCTCATGGCGATCCGGCGGCGTCAATTGCAACGCGGCGTAAAGCGCGCCGCAAAGCCCATCGGGGGCGCGGCCGCCGCCGCAGGTACGCAGCGCCTCCGCCAATTCCGGACGGCCCGCGCCCATGGCGACGGACTGGGCGCAGTTGTAGGGATGGCCGGGCTGGGAAAAATATTCGATGGCTTGGGATGACATGGCGTTGATCATGGCATGAAGTGACGCGAGGGTGCCTGGATGTGCGCCCCGCTAGTTCGGCGTGGCCGGCTGCGGCTGCCGGTTGCGGTACCACCCGGCGGTGCGCTGCAGCCCTTCGCGCACGCCAACCTGCGGCGCATAGCCCAGCAGGCGCATGGCCTTGCCGATGTCGGCCAGGCTGTGCGGGATGTCTCCCGGCCGTTCCGGGCCGTGGCGCGCCTCGATGGCGGCGATGGCGGGGTCGCTGGCGGACAGCGCCGAACGTAGCATGCCGAACAGCGCGTCGAGGGTGGTGCATTCGCCGCAGGCGATGTTGTATGCCTGGTTGAGCGCCTCCGGCGCAGTGCATTCCATCGCCTTCAGATTCGCCTGCACGGCGTTGTCGACATAGGTGAAGTCGCGGCTGTACGAGCCGTCGCCGTTGATCACCGGCTCTTCGTGGCGCAGGAGCGCCAGCGCGAACCTGGGGATCACCGCCGCGTATGCGCCGTCGGGATCCTGCCGGGGGCCGAAGACATTGAAATAGCGCAATCCGATGCAGTCGAGGCCATGGAGCTGATGGAAATTGTCCGCCAGCAGCTCATCGGCGTACTTGCTCACGGCGTATGGCGAAAGCGGCTTCCCGATGCGGTCTTCGCGCTTTGGCAGCTGCGGGCTGTCGCCATACACCGACGAGCTGCTGGCGTAGACCACGCGTCCGACCCGCATTTCCACGGCAGTCTGGAGGATATTGACGAATCCGAGGACATTGACGGCGGTGGTGCTCATCGGATCGCGGATCGACCGCGGGACGCTCCCCAATGCCGCCTGATGGAAAATGCCGTCCACGCCCGCAACCGCACGGCGGCAGTCGTCCAGGCTGCGGATGTCGCCCTCGACGAGGGTGAATGCGCGATTCACGGCCAGATGGGCCAGATTTTCCCGTTTTCCGGTGGAGAAGTTGTCGATCACGGTCACCCGGCTCCCCGATGCCAGCAGCGCATCGACCAGATTCGAGCCGATGAAGCCCGCACCGCCGGTGACCAGGAACTTGGAATTTCGCAACTGCATTTTGCCTGTCTTCCTCACGGGTGGATCCTATAGCCGGCCATCGACCTCTTCGCGGGGGAGCATCCCCTTGATGTCGAAGACCACCGAGGCGGAGCGCTTCCTTAGCTCCGACACCGCGATCCGCCCAAATTCGCGATGGGCGACGGCCAGCACAATGGCGTCATAGCGCCCGCCGGCGCCGTCCGGCAGCGTCCGCATCGATTCCAGTCCGTAGTATTTCTTCACCTCCGCCGGATCCGCCCAGGGATCGAGGATATCGACAGCGCACCCGAAGTCCTCCAGTCCGCGGACGACATCCACCGCGCGGCTGTTGCGTATATCCGGGCAATTCTCCTTGAAGGCGATCCCCAGTTGCAGCACCCGCGCGCCCTTGACGCGGCAGTCCTTCCGGATCATCAGCTTGACGATCTCCGAGGCGACATATCTGCCCATGCCGTCATTGATGCGCCGCCCGGCCAGGATCACCTCCGGCAGATATCCCAGCGCCTGCGCCTTGTGGGTGAGGTAATACGGGTCCACGCCAATGCAATGGCCGCCCACCAGCCCCGGCTTGAACTTGAGGAAGTTCCATTTGGTGCCGGCGGCCGCCAGCACCTCATGGGTGTCGATGCCGATGAGATGGAAGATCTTCGCCAGCTCGTTGACGAATGCGATATTGAGGTCCCGCTGGCTGTTTTCAATCACCTTGGCCGCCTCCGCCACCTTCATGCTGCTGGCCTTGTGGGTGCCCTGGGACAGGATGCAGTTGTAAAGCGCGTCCACCACCGCCGCGGCCTCCGGAGTGGACCCGGAGGTGATCTTCATGATCCTGGTGAGGGTATGCTCCTTGTCCCCGGGATTGATCCGCTCCGGCGAATAGCCGCAGAAGAAGCCGCGGTTGAATTCCAGGCCGCTGGCACGCTCCAGCACCGGCACGCATTCCTCCTCGGTGCAGCCGGGGAAGACCGTGGACTCGTAGACCACCACCGCGCCGGCCTTCATCACCGATCCGACCGTGCGGCTGGCGGCGAGCAATGGCGCCAGATCCGGCTGGTTGTACTTGTCCACCGGCGTCGGCACCGTGACAATGAAGAAATCCCGGTCCCGCAGCTCCTCCGGATCACCGGAGAAGCGCAGCCGCGACGACGCCTTCAGATCCTCCGGCGCAGTCTCCAGCGTGTTGTCGATCCCCTGCCGCAGCTGCTCCAGCCGCCGCGGCTTGATGTCGAAGCCGATGGTGTCGAAGCGCTTGCCGAATTCCACCGCCAGCGGCAACCCGACATAGCCCAGGCCGATGACCGCGATTCTGGCCTCGCCGGATGTAATTTTCTCCCGTAGTGGCATCATGATGGCGGATCCTATGGTTTCAGTTCGCCGTACAGCGCATTGCCGGTGGTGCGGCTGATCACAAAATCCCGGATGTCGCCGGGATGCAACTGCGGCGATGGCGGGAAAAGCACCATCTTGTTGAGGTCGCTTCGCCCGCACCACCGCTGGCCATTGCGCGGCGACGGCCCCTCGACAAGCACCTGCACGACGCTGCCCAGCATCGTCTGGTTGTGACGCGCCACCGAGGTGTTGAGCTCCTCCAGCAGGAGCTGGTTGCGCTCGTGCTTCTCCGCCTCCGGCACGTCGTCGGGCATGGTGGCGGCGGCGCGGGTGCCCTCGCGCTGCGAATAGCGGAATATATACGCCATGTCATAGCCCACCTGCCTCATGAGCTGGCGGGTCATCTCGAACTCCGCGCGGGTCTCGCTGCAGAAGCCGACGATGATGTCGGTGGAGAAAAGCGCCTGCGGGGCCTTGGCGCGGATGGCGTCGATGCGGGCCAGGTACTCCGCGGCGGTGTAGTTGCGGTTCATCTTCTGCAGGATGCGGTCGCTGCCGGACTGCACCGGGATGTGGAAGCACTTGCAGACCTTCGGCAGGGAGGTGACCGCGTCGATGAACTTGTCGTTCATGAATTTGACATGCGGCGAGGTGAAGCGGATGCGCTCGATGCCCTTGACTTCGTTGAGGGCGGCCAGCAGATCGGCGAAGGCCGAGAACTCCGGCGTGTAGGTCCCGTCGCGCCGTGCCTCCGCCACGCCATAGGCGGTGATGTTCTGCCCCAGCAGCAGGATCTCCCGGGTCCCGCCCGCCGCCAGCCGCGCGGCTTCGTCGACAATCGCCGCGATCGGCCGGCTTTTTTCACGGCCGCGGCAATACGGCACGATGCAGTAGGTGCAGAACTGGTCGCAGCCGCGCATCACCGAAATCTCGGAAATCAGCCGCCCCGGCCGATGGCCGTCCAGCTCGCTGAAAACCCCCGGGCCGTTTTCGGTGGCGGCGACGCGCACGCCCCGCTTCGACAGCAGCTCCGACAATATCGACGGGATGTTCTGCAGCTGGTCGGTGCCGGCGACAAAATCCAGATGGGGCAGCTGCTCGAGCAGCCGCCCGCCTAGGCGCTGCGCCATGCAGCCGATGATGCCCAGGATGAGCTGCGGGCGCTGCTGCTTGAGGCGCTTCATGATCCCCACCTTGCCGATGACCTTGCGCTCGGCCTGGTCGCGGACGCTGCAGGTGTTGAATATCAGGATGTCGGCGCCTTCTTCGTCCCGGGACTGGACATAGCCCTTGGACTCCAGCAGGCATGCCAGCGACTCCGAGTCACGCTCATTCATCTGGCAGCCGTAGGTCTTGATGTAGAATTTCAACATGGACTTATATTTGGTGCAATGAACAGACGCATTGCACAATTGATGGTATTGATGATGGCAGCCTGCGGCATATTGACGGCGGACGACGGCGCGGGACGGCAGTTTCTGCCGCCGCTGGCCATTGGCGGACAGGCCTTCACGAAAATCGAGGTGGCCCGCACCGACGAGGCCCGCGCCCGGGGGCTGATGCACCGCACCCGCCTGGCGCCGGACGGCGGCATGTGCTTCGTGTTCGACGACGCCATGCCCCGCACCTTCTGGATGAAGAATACGCGGATCCCCCTGGATGCGCTGTTCATTGACGCCTATGGCACAATCGTGAAGATCGTGACCATGGAGGTGGAGGAGCCGCAGCGGCCGGGCGAAAGCCAGAGCGCATACGAACGGCGGCTGCCCAGCTACGCCTGCCACGGCGCGATCTGCTGCGTGCTGGAATTGCCGGCGGGGACCGCCCGGATCCTGGGGTTGCGCCCCGGAGACAATATCCCCGCATTGTCATGGCGGTCATTGCATAAAATATAAGCTCTCTGCGCGACTGCGGAAAAATGGCGCCAAAAAGAACCAATTCCCCGCCGTGGACGGCAGATATCGTTTTGTGCGTTACCTTAACGGCGGAACGGAGGAAGGCGGCGGGGAACGGGGAAAACGCAGCCGGTCCGCAACCGGCCATCCCAACCATCCTGACCTGCTCTCCCTATGACCAAAGTCGCATTTTTCAGTGATGTCCATGGCAATTACGAGGCGCTCACCGCAATGCTGAAGCGGCTGGACACGCTGGGATGCGACGCCATGGTGTGCCTTGGCGACATTGTCGGCTATGGCGCCAGCCCCCGCGAATGCGTGCAGTTGATCCGCGAGCGCGGCATCCCCTGCGTCATGGGAAACCATGACGAGTACGCGACGATGATGGTGGACATGAACCCTGCCTTTTCGCGGCTGCGCGAGGAGATCCGGAAGTCCATCGAGTGGACCCAGGCGCAGCTGGACACCGACGACCTGAAATGGCTGTCGCAGCTGCCGATGTATCTGGAGGACGATGATTTCATGGCGCTGCATTCGTCCTTCGCCCATGGCCGGTGGTCATATTGCATGGACGAGTCGACCTTCGCGGCAAATTTCAGCCGCCAGCCCTGCCAGCTGGCATTTTGCGGCCACAGCCACTCCCCGCTGATCGGCATCGACATGCCCGGGGGGCCGCCATTCGTCGATTTCATCAGGCCATACACCCTGCCATCCGACCACAAGATCATGGTCAATGTCGGCAGTGTCGGGCAGCCCCGCGACCGCGACAACCGCGCGTGCGCCTGCATCTACGAGCTGGAGACCCGCCGGCTGGAGCTGGTCCGCGAGCCGTACGACATCGAGATGGCGCAGAACAAGATCTTCATGGCGCGCCTTCCGGACAAATTCGCCTTCCGGCTCGAGGCCGGCAGATAGCTTTGCCGCCTGCCGCCACTTCATTATCCACAACGGCACAGCATGAACAAGCCTTCCGAGCAAATCCTGGATTTCCTGACCGGCCTTGAGGACCTCAACCCCGACATCTCGGGGCTGGAGGAGCGCCGGCTGGAAGAATGGGCCAGGCAATGCCCCCCGGAGGACTTTGAGCTGGTCGCCCGCCAGGTCGAACGGCTGATTGAACTCTACCAGGAAGCCCCGACGATCCGGGTGGGCAAGGCCATCCTCCGCGAGTACTTCCAGGCTCTGGAGGACTCCGCGCAGCGCCTGCTGGAGCAGGGCGAGATCAGTGCGCCGCCCGCCAGCGCCGACGACGCCGGCGGGGCGGTCTATTCGCACTCGCTGATCCTCTACAGCCGCGGCGCCCACAGCGCCCTGGATCACTGCAAGATCCTCAGCCAGGCGCAGATCCCCGAACCGCTCTCCAATGCCGCAGATTCCTTCCGGCGCCGCGTGGAGGTGGTCGACACCGTCTTTGCCATCGGCCTGAAGGTGCTATGGCAAATTGACGACGGGCGTTTCCAGCAGTGGGCGCTGTCCTTCCTTGAATCCCATCGCGGCGACCTCTCGCCCGAAGTCATCCGCGATCTGGTGCTGGTGCTTCGGCAATGCGACGGCCTCCGGAAGGAACTGGTCGAGTGGCTGCTTGAGTGGTGCGGCGATTTCACGCTGCTGGAACACTGGCCGCTGGTCACCCGCCATGCCGACCGGCTGCTGGGGCGGATCGCCATCGAGAAGTGGAGCCGTCAATGCGTCCACCCCCGCAATGGCGCCTTGGCGCACCTGCGGCTGCTGGCGCAGACCCGCCGCCTGACGGAATACCCGTTGCTGCACTGGCTGGGCGCCACCCTCCAGCACTTCGGCGAAGGCGTCGAGCGGTTCCTCGCCTTGAATCTGGACGACCGCCCGGACGGCGACGCCTGGAGGCATACCGCGCTGCTTTCCGAGTTGCGCACCCTGGCGTCGCTTTATCCGGTGATCATGATCACCTGCGACCACCAGCTCACCGAGCCGGATGGCGCCGCAAAGATGGCGATGGCCTTCCTGGGAATCGTCGGCAAGGGGCTGCGGGAATGGGAACAGCGCATCACTGCGCTGTCGGAGAAAATGATCCTGCGGTCATTCCTCTACGATCTGCGGGAAAACCGCAAGCCGACCGCCACGATCCGCCGGTTCACCTTCGGCGACGACACCGCCTTCAACATGATCTGCAACGAGCTGGATCTGGTGTCCCAGCGCTTCGACTCCCTCGCCCAGCGCGACGCCGTGATCAGGAAACTGGCCGTATACTATGCCAGCTACCGCCGCGGGCCGCTCCTGGGGGTCGAGGTGGCGAAGCGCTATAAGCATATCGCTCGGATCCTCCACGAGGACTTCCTGCGGCAGTTCCTCAGCGCCGCGGAGCTGGAGGCGCTAAGCCAGGGCGGATTCCTGCGCGAGATGTATGGGATGGCGGCGCTTGCCAAGCGGTTTCTCGACCACCGCCGGGCGCTGGAGATGACCGTGGAGGAAATGCTGGCCTCCGAAATCGAGTTCGTCACCGAGACCCGTCGCAAACGGCTGGAGGCAATCCGCAGGCTGCTCGATGGACGGTAGCCGCATCGAGTTGAAGAAATTGCTCAAAGGGTTATATTAAACGGTTTGACAATTTCCATCAACATCAAAATTCAGGAGCATATACACTATGGCACATAAGAAGGGTCAGTCCTCCAGCCGCAACGGCCGCGACAGCAATCCGCAGTACCGCGGCGTCAAGGTCTACGGCGGGCAGAAAGTCACCGCCGGCAGCATCATCGTGCGCCAGTGCGGAACCAAGTTCTTCCCCGGGAAAAACGCCGGCCTGGGCCGCGATTTCACCGTCTTTGCGCTGTGCGACGGCACGGTGGAATTCGTGAAGTCCTCCCGCCGCATCAACATCATCCCGGCGGCCGCAGAAGCCGAGGCATAGCCATCGCCCCCCCCCCGCGCGGTCTTCGGCTGCACTCAAAAAAGGCGCCCTCCCCCCATCTCCCGGGGACGGGGGCGCCTTTTGCATTGGATTGGCCGGCATCGGGACGGCATCTTCTCTACATCTGGCATGGAACACGAACACTGGATGCAATTTGCCTTGGAGGAGGCGCAGAAGGCATGGGGGCGGTGCGCGCCCAATCCGATGGTCGGCGCGGCCATTGTAAAGGGCGGGCGGCTGCTCGGGGCCGGCTACCATCACAAGGCCGGCGAGGCCCACGCGGAAATCAATGCATTGCGCGACGTGAAGCCGGGAACGGCCCTTGACGGCGCCACATTGTATGTCACCCTGGAGCCATGCAGCACCTGGGGCCGCACCCCGCCATGCTGCGACGCCATCATCGCCTCCGGCATCCGCCATGTGGTCATCGGTGCGCTGGATGACAATCCCGCGCACCGCGGCGCGGCGCTGACGCGCCTGGGTGCGGCGGGCATCCGGGTGGAATGCGGCGTGCTTGAGCGGCAATGCCGGCGTCTCAACGAGCACTTCTTCTGGTGGATCACCCATCGCCAGCCGTGGGTGATCCTGAAGATGGCGATGTCACTTGACGGCAAGATCGCCATGCCGGACGGCACCTCGAAATGGATCACCGGCGCCCAGTCGCGCGCCGACGTCCAGCGGCTGCGGCGCCTCTCGCAGATGATCATGGTGGGCGGGCGCACGGCGCGGCTTGACAATCCCTCGTTGCGGGTGACTGACCCCGCCGACTGGCCGGCGCAGCCACGCCCCGCGGTCTGGAGCAGCCGGGCGCTTCCGCCAGAGCTGAAAATCGCCGGCGAGGCGCTGGTCGCCAAGCCGCAGACGCCGGATCAATGGCGCATCTTCCTGCGAAAACTCCACGACGACGGCGTGCAGGTGCTGCTGCTGGAAGGCGGCGGGGAGCTGGCGGCCAACGCCCTTGAATGCGGCGTGGTCAACAAGTTGCATTTCTATGTCGCGCCGATGATCATCGGTGGACGCGACAGCGCTCCGGCAGTCGGTGGCCAGGCGCCGGAGAGCCTGGCTGGCGCGCTGCGGCTGCGGGACGTGGAGATCACCCGCATCGGCGAGGATCTGCGCTATAGCGGCTATCCCGCGGGCAGGCCTGATCCCGCCGGCATGGCATGATCCCGCCGCGCGGGCCATAAGGCACGCCGCACCCACCCGAATTCTCCGACAAAATATTTTTCCGGCATTACATTGCCGGCGCAACCGGCCTCTCCGGCGTGGCCTGACCCCATCATGGCGTTCGCAGGCATTTCCGAACCGGTTTGGCGAAAAATGCAAACGCGCGCAGCCACTGCGCAAAGAGGCCGGACTTCACGGACCCAGGTGGAACTCTTCCTTACGGAAAAACAAGACAAGGAGCAAGTGATTTATGGCGAGTCGTATCATTTTGAATGAGACCTCGTATTTCGGCAAGGGCGCGATCAAGGAGATCGCCAACGAGGTGAAGGCGCGCGGCTGCAAGCAGGTGATGCTGTGCACCGACCCCGATCTGATCAAGTTCCAGGTCGCCAAGAAGGTGACTGACGTGCTTGACGAAGCCGGGATTGCATACAAGGTCTACGACGGCATCAAGGCCAATCCCACCATCCAGAATGTCCAGGAAGGCGTGGCCTTCTGCAAGGCCTGCGGCGCGGATGTGCTGGTGGCAGTCGGCGGCGGCAGCGCCATCGACACCTCGAAGGCGATTGGCATCATCATGACCAATCCGGAATTCGCGGACGTCCGCAGCCTGGAGGGCGTGGCCCCGACCAGGAACAAGTGCCTGCCGATCATCGCCGTGTCGACCACCTCCGGCACTGCGGCGGAAGTAACCATCAACTACGTCATCACCGACGTGGAGAAGCACCGCAAGTTCGTGTGTGTGGACCCGCATGACATCCCGGTGGTGGCGATCATCGACCCGGACATGGTGGCGTCGATGCCGAAGGGGCTGTGCGCCGCCACCGGCATGGACGCGCTGACCCACGCGATCGAGGGCTACATCACCAAGGCGGCCTGGGATCTGACCGACATGCTGCATATCAAGGCAATCGAGATGATTGCGAAGTACCTGCGCGGTTCGGTGAAGGGCTGCGGCGAATGCCGCGAGAAGATGGCGGTGGCGCAGTATATCGCCGGCATGGGCTTCTCCAATGTCGGGCTGGGCATTGTGCACTCCATGGCGCATCCGCTCAGCGCGCTCTATGACACCCCGCACGGCGTGGCTTGCGCCGCGATCCTGCCGACGGTGCTGGAGTACAACGCGGAAGCCACCGGTGAGCGCTACAAGGCAATCGCGATTGCCATGGGCGTCGAGGGCGTCGACAAGATGAGCCAGTGCGAATACCGCCGGGCCTGTGTGGACGCCGTCCGCCAGCTGGGCATCGACGTCGGCATTCCGCAGCACCTCGCCGAGGTCGGCGTGAAGGCGGAGGACATCGAGTTCCTGGCCAAGTCGGCGATGGCTGACGCCTGCACCCCGGGCAATCCGCGCGACCCGTCGCTGGATGATGTGATCGCGCTGTACAGGAAGATGCTGTAGCGCAGCGCACCGGCGGCGCCGGCGGCCTTCCGGAGGGGGGGGGGGCTTGCCGGCGCCGTCAGGCGCCGCCCTTCCGGGCCAACGCCATATTGGCGGCGATGACCCCGGAGAGCATTGAGCCGACGATGCCCAGCAGCCCCTGGTCGGTGCCGGCGATGAGCATATTTTTGAATCCGGTCCTGAAGTCCTTGAGCTTCATGGTGCCGCCGTAGATCCCGCCCATCGACTGCCGGGTATACCGGCAGATGGTCCTGGGGGTGAACAAATCGGCCATCCGGGCGTCCGCGGCCAGCCGGGGATGGCGGGTGCCCAGCAGCTCCAGGAGACGCCGGGCATACGACTGCTTCCGGCTGATATATTCCTCCGCAGTCAGGTCGTATGGGCTCCAGGCCTGGCAGGAGGTCATGGCGCTTAGCCGGAGGATGCCGGAATCCTCTTCGCAGCCGGGGTAGTTGCCCGGCGCGCAAATCAGCATGCTCCCGCACGGCGCATTGCCGCCCAGCGGGGCGTCGAAGACAAATTCGTCCTCGTCGCACAGGAAGGTGATGGCGGCAGCCAGGCCATAGTCCGACACCGGCTTCGGCAGCCGGAACACCCCCTCCACAAAGCTGTTGAGCGGGCGGTTGCCGTGATTGCCGGCCTTGCGGACAAGCGGCAGATGCCGGGAAAGGCCGCCGGGACAGTCGAGCAGCGACAGCAGCGCCTCCGACCCGATGGCGGCAATATAGTTGTCCGCGTCATGGCATTGACCCCTCGCATCGACCACGCCGGTGATCCGCCGGCCGTCATGATGGATCTTCGCGATGCCGCAGCCGGTGCTCAGGACGCCCCCCTCCTCCTGCAGCCGGCCGGACAGCAGCTCCAGGAACGGCCGCATGCCATGGCGGGGCCGGGCAAAGCCCTCGATGAAGATGCTCTGGAAGATGGTGCAGAAGGCCTGGAAATCCATGTCGACCGGCCGCGGATTGCCATAGTACATCACCGGCATGCACAGCATGTCGCGCAGACGGCGGCTCTTGATATATTGGCGCAGCCGCCAGCGGGTGGACCGGTACGGGCGGGCGTCGCCGGAATAGGCCTCCCGGCGGATGGCCTCCACCAGCGCGTCAAAGCCGGCGGCGTCATCCGGGAACTGCGCGTGGATCTGTCGGCGGAAGGCACCGAAGTCGTTTTCCAGCCGCAGCGTATTGCCGGGGAAGACGATCTCCGAGTGCCCCTGCGGGACCAGATCCAGCCGGTCGCGCTTGATGCGCAACTGCCGCAGCACCCGGTTGAGGGGCGCGTTGCGGTCGTCCTCCGGGACATAGTTGGTCAGGGCATGCAGCCCGACGTCGATGACCCGCCCGTCGCGACAATACCAGGAATTGAGGCCGCCGACCACGGCGTGCTGTTCGAAAAGCCGCACCGACGGCGCGAAATGCGCGGCGCGGATCGCCGCGGCCAGCCCGGCCAGGCCGCCGCCAATGACAATGAGGTCGTAATGCGCCATCGCCTGCCCGGTTGCCGCGCGTCTACCTGCATTCCCGGCAGGCATCCAGGAATGCCTGCCGCGACCGTTCGATGACCTCGGCGCCGACGCAGATCGCCAGGCGGAAATATCCCGCATAGCCGAAGCCGCTGCCCGGCACCGCCAGGATGTGGTGGTCGGCCAGCTTCTTGACAAATGCCACGTCGTCCATGCCGTCGGGCGCCTTGGGGAAGAAATAGAAGGTCCCCGCCGGCGCCTGGAACTGCAGGCCGGCCTCGGCCAGGATGGCGCCCATCAGCTGGCGCCGCTGCGCGTATACTGCCAGCTGGTCGCGCTGCAGCTTCTGCGCCAGGGCGATGTCCTTGAGGCCGTGGATGAGCAGCTTCTGGCCAATGCAGGGCGCATTGACACCGCCCAGGATGCGGTTGGTCAGGATCAGCCCGGCAGTCAGCTGGGATGCGGCCGCCTCGCCCATGGCGGGATTGACGCAGAGGTACCCGACCCGCTCGCCGGCCAGCCCAAGGTTCTTGGAGAAGGAGGAGCAGACCACCGAATACTCGTAATATGGCAGCACCGACGGCACCTTGGCGCCGTCGAAGGCCAGGAAGCGGTAGGGCTCGTCCGCGATCAGGATGATCGGCCGGCCGCCGAATCTGGCGTTGGCGGCGCGAAGAATCCCCGCCAATGCCTCGATCTCCCCGGCGCTGTAGATCACGCCGGAGGGGTTGTTCGGACTGTTGATCAGCAGCGCCCGGGTGCGGCCGGTGATGGCCGCGGCGATGCCGTCGAGATCCAGCTTGAAGGTGCCGGGCGCGGATTTGACTGCCTTGAGCACCCCGCCGTAATTCCCGCAATACGATCCGTATTCGACAAAATAGGGCGCAGGGCAGATCACCTCGTCGCCGGGGCTCAGGATCGCGCGGAAAAGGTCGTTGAGACCGCCGGCGGCGCCGACGGTGATGACGATGTTGGCGGCCGGCACCAGCACGCCCTGCTCCGCCTCGGCCCAGCGCGAGAGGGTCTCGCGCGCGGCGGGATAGCCGGCATTGGGCATGTACCCCAGCCCCGCGGGGACGTCCACTTCCTCCGGCAGACGGCGCAGGGCGTCGATCATCGTGCTGGACGGCCGCAGATCCGGGCTGCCGAGACTGAAGTCATAGACGTTCTCCGCGCCGAACTGCCGCTTCATCTCAATGCCGGCCTCGAACATCCGGCGGATCCAGGAGGAGTTCTGCTGAAATGCCAGAATCTGGTCAGAAACAACTTGCATGGCGACAACTGCCTTTTATGCTGGTCGAAAAATGAATGCCGCCGGCGGCGCCCGATGCGCGGCGCCGTGGCGCAATCCGGCAATCCGGATCAATTGGATTGGACGCCGCCATCCGCCTGGTCGTCAGGCAGCTGGAGATCCTTCAGGATGGTCATCACCCGGTCGGCCCGCTCCGCGGTGTCGTCCAGCTTGAAATTGAGCACCGGCGTGTACTTCAGGATGATCTTGCGCGACAGGTCGGACTGGATGACGGCGCGCTTCCGGTGAAGCACCTCGATGACCCGCCTCGGCGCCCCGGCGCCGCCGCCGTATACGCTGACATAGACATTCGCCGTGCGCAAAGTGGAGGCGATTTCCACTCCGGTGATGGTCACCAGCGCGCCGGGGACCTCCGGGCGCACCAGCGCCTCCGCCAGCGCGCCAAGTTCCTTCTGCATCTGGGCATTGAGCCGGGTTATGCGATCAACCGCCATAGCCTTTTCTCCACTGGTTGCCAATGATCACCGGCCCCTACAATTCCGGGGCGATCTGCTGGATGGCAAACACCTGGATGCGGTCGCCGATCTCGAAATCCTCGAAGTTGTCGAGACGGATGCCGCATTCCTGGCCGGCTTTCATCTCCTTGACGTCCTCCTTGAAGTGCTTCAGCGACGCCACCAGCCCGGAGTAGATCAGCTCGCGGTCGCGGAAGACCTTGGCCTTGAGATTGACCTTCACGGTGCCGCTGATCACCCGGCAGCCGCAGATCTTCCCCGCCTTGGAGACGTTGAAGATCTGGATGATCTCGGCCTCGCCGCTTTGGACCTCCCTGGTCTCCGGAGTGAGGCGGCCGCGCATCGCGTCCTGCAAATCGTCAAGCAGATCGTAGATGATGGAATAGAGCCGGATCTCGACGCCCTTCTGCTTGGCGACCTTGTTGACCCCCGGCATCACCCGCACATGGAAGCCGACGACGATGGCGTTGGACGCCGCCGCCAGAATGATGTCGTTCTCGGTGATCTCGCCGACGCCGCTGTGGATGATCTTGGCGGAGATCTTGTTCGACTTGATGCCCTCCACCGCCTGGGTGATGGCCTCCAGCGACCCGCGCACGTCGGTGCGCAGCACCATCTTGAGCTCGGGGATGGACGATGCGGCCGCATCCCGCTTGAAGAGTTCGTTGATTTCGTCCAGGGTGACGGCGCGCCTGGTGGTGTTCTCCTCGGTGCGGCGGCGCTGCGCCTCCTCGTCGGCCACCGCCTTGGCGCTGCGTTCGTCCGGCTGCCAGACCACCCGCTCGCCGGCCTCGGGGACTCCGGTGAAGCCCATGATCTTCACCGGGGTGGACGGCGTGGCCTTGGCCAGACGCTTGCCATGGGTGTCAAGCAGCGCCCGGGCCTTGCCGTAGACGGCGCCGCAGGAGAACCAGTCGCCCTGGCGCAACGTGCCGTTGCGCACCAGGATGTTGGCGGTCGGCCCCATGCCGCTTTCCATCTGCGCCTCGATCACCAGCCCCTCGAAGGGCGCATCGATGTCGGCGGACAGCTCAAGCATCTCCGCTTCCAGCAGGAGGCGCTCCAGCAACTCGTCGACGCCGTCGCCGGTGATGCCGGAAACCGGAATCATGGCGGTCTCGCCGCCCCAATCCTCGGTCTGCACGCCATTTTCCTGCAGCTGGCGGCGGATCCGGTCCAGATCCACCCCGGGCAGGTCGACCTTGGTGACCGCCACGACGATCGGCACCTTGGCCGCCTGGGCGTGGTGGATGGCCTCGATGGTCTGGGGCATCACGCCGTCCTGCGCCGCCACCACCAGCACCGCGATGTCGGTGGCGTTGGCGCCGCGGGCGCGCATCGCGGTGAAGGCCGCGTGGCCGGGGGTGTCCAGGAAGGTGATGGTCTGGTCGCCATAGTGCGCCACCGATGCGCCGATGGCCTGGGTGATGCCGCCGGCTTCACCGGACGCCACCTTGGTCTTGCGGATGTAGTCCTGCAAAGTGGTCTTGCCATGGTCGACATGGCCCATGAAAACCACCACCGGCGGACGGCCGACCTTCTTGCGGGGCGAATTGGCATTGCGCGCCGCCGCCGCCGCGATCGCCGAGGCCTTGCGCTCGAAAACCGCATGGCTGCCCTTTTCCCGATGCTCCTGGACGAACTTCTTGCCGTTCTTCTCGCAGATCTTCTCGACCACCGGGATCTCCAGCACCTGGTTGATGGCGGCAAAGATATTGAGCCCCATGAGCTGGACGATCAGCGCATTCGGCTTGATGCCAATCGCGGCCGCAAGATCGCGCACCGTGACCGGCGTCTTCATGTGCACCTCGTTCTCGCCGGCGGCGCCCTCCGCGGAGCCGCCGCCATTCGCATCGGCCGCCGCCGCCGGCGCGGAGGGTGGCGCCGACGGCTTCCCGCCCGCAGATTCCACCGGCGCCGGCGCGCAGTGCTGCTTGCGCGACGCCATGCGCTCCGCGGCGACCTGGCGGCGGATCAGATCCGCGTCGTCGCTCTCCAAACAACTGGAGTGGCTCCTGACTTCAAAGCCCTCCTTGATCAGCAGCTGCAGCAGCTCCTTGTTGTCAAGCCCCAATTCGCCGGCCAGCTCGTAAACTCGTATCTTGGCACTCATAGTATGAAAAAATCTCCCCGATATGAAAAATTGACAATTGCCCTTCGTGAAAAAACCGCCGGCCCGCGGCGGCTGCCACGCCTCCCCGGCTTGCGGGGGGGAAGGCGGCGGCCGCCCATCCACGCTGGCGCCTATTCGGCCGTGCGCACCGAATCATATATCCGGCGCGCGGTCTCGGGCGAGATGCCGTCCAAGGACAGCAGGTCGTCCATGGTAGCCTCCTGCAAGCCCTCCACCGAATGGTAGCCGTTGCCCACCAGCGTCTCCGCGGTGGCCTCGTCCACCCCGCATGCATTCTGCAGCAGGGCGATCGCCTGCTGGATCTGCGCCTGAAGCGAATTGACCGGCTCCGCCGGCTCCTCGCGATCGACCTTCTTGATGTCGATGCTCCAGCCCAGCAGCTTGGCCGCCAGACGCGAATTCTGGCCCTTCTTGCCGATTGAGAGCGAAAGCTGGTCATCGGCCACCCGCACCTCCAGGCGCTTCTGGTCCTCCAGGACCGTCACCTTCACCAGCTTGGCCGGCTTGAGCGCGTTGGCCACATAGGTCTTGATGTCGTCGCTCCAATTGATGATGTCCACCTTCTCGCCGCCCAGCTCGCTGACAATGGTGCGCACCCGCGCGCCGCCCACGCCCACGCACGCGCCCACCGGGTCCACCTTCGGCTGCTCGCTCCAGACCGCAATCTTGGTGCGGTAGCCGGGCTCGCGGGCGATGCCCTTGATCTCCACCGTGCCGTCGGAGATCTCGCTGACCTCGCGCTCGAAGAGCCGCCTGACCAGATCCGGCGTGGTGCGGCTCACATAGAGGCTGGCGCCCGGCTTGTCCGGGTTGAGCTGCTTGAGCACCACCGTGATCGGCTCGCCGGACTCGTAGCTCTCGCCGGGGATCGACCACTTGCCGGGCATGAGGCCGTCGGCATGGCCGAAGTTGATCCAGATGCCGTTCCGGTCGCGGCTGGTGACGGTGCCGTTGAGCAGCTGGCCCTCGCGGTCACGGTAGATGTCGATGACATGGCGCTTCTCGGCATTGAGCAGGCCGTTGGTGATCACCTGCTTGGCGACCTGGGCCGCGATGCGCCCGAAATCCTCGGTCTTGATCGGCCAGTTGATCTCCTGCCCGACCCGTGCGCCCGGGAAAAGCGTAAGCGCGGTCTTCAGCTCGATTTCGCGCGAGTTGGTGGTCACGTCCTTGACCACCATCAGGCGCACGGTGCTCTCGCGCCCCTCGTCGTCAATCACCGGCCAGTCGATGGCGTTGCCTATCGAGATGTTCGGAGAGCGGGTGCGGGCGGTGGCCAGCTCGATCGTGTGGTCGTCATAGGTGACGTTGTCCACCACAATCAGCTTGGCGGTGCAGGTGATGCCGCCGCGCCGCGGGTCGATGGCGGCATCGACGTATTCGAAGTTGCGCACGGCCCTGCGGGCGGCCTGGCGCACCGAGTCGGTCAGCAGCGACAGCATTTCGTCCTTGTCCATCCCGCGCTGCTTGGCGATATACTCGAGGTCCTGAATCAAGTTGCTGCTCATGGAAACTGCCTCCCTGTAGGTAGATGCATAACAAAAAGAGCGGGTTACAGAACCCGCTCCCATTGAAAAGATGTTCTGATGAATTGTAACAAGCCCAATATAACCCGGAAAAAGGAATTTGCAGTAAAGGCCGAACGCAAAAAGACGCCCTCGGAAGCGCCGGCGCCACCGCATTCCCGGATTCAGGTTAAATTATGGCGTGTTACGGCGGCAGGCGGGGATCCCCCCCCCCAGCCGCCACACTTTTCGTCCCCACCCTAAGACCTCTTCCGAAAACGACCATGATTTCCGATTGGCAAGACAAAGACGGCGCCATCCGCATCGGGCTGGCGGCAGACCACGGCGGCTTTGGCAAAAAGGAGTTCCTGCGCGGGCTGCTCGAAGCCCGGGAAGGCCTCGCAGTCACCGACTTCGGTCCGTCGCAGCTCAATCCCGATGACGACTACCCGGATTTTGCCAATGCGCTCTGCCGCGCCATGATCCATGGCCGGATCGACTGCGGCATCCTGATCTGCCGCAGCGGCATCGGCATGTCGATCGTCGCCAACCGCTACCATGGAATCCGCGCCGCCCTGGCGGAGAATGCCGGCAAGGCGAAGGCCAGCCGCGCCCACAACTGCAGCAACATCCTGGTGCTCGACGGCGACAACATGGGCGACGACGCCATGAAGGAAGTCGTCATCGCCTGGCTGGAGACCCCCTATTCCCGCGGCGAACGCCATACCCGCCGCCTGGAGAAGCTCGAACGCGGCAGCTATGACGACATCTGCGCGCTGCGCAATGCCGACCCCGAGATTGCGGGGCTCATCGACAGGGAAGCCGCGCGGCAGGATGGCGGCCTGGAGCTCATCGCCAGCGAGAATTTCGCCAGCACGGCGGTGCGTTCCGCCGTCGGGTCGGTGCTCACCAACAAGTACGCCGAGGGCCTGCCGGGCAAGCGCTACTACAATGGCTGCGTGAACGTCGACCAGATCGAGACCATCGCCATCGAGCGCGCAAAGGCGCTCTTCGGCGCCGAGGCCGCCAATGTCCAGCCGCATTCCGGCACCCAGGCCAACCTCGGAGTCTACTTCGCCCTGCTGGAACCCGGCGACACCGTCCTGGGCATGAGCCTGGACTGCGGCGGCCATCTGTCCCACGGATACAAGATCAACCAGAGCGGACGGCTTTTCAATTTCATCGGCTACGGCGTCGACCGCGACACCGAGACCATCGACTATGACGAACTGGAACGGCTGGCCATCGAGAACCACCCGAAAATGGTGCTGGCCGGCGCATCCGCCTATCCGCGCTTCATCGACTTCCGGCGCATGCGCGAGATCGCCGACAAGGTCGGGGCGTACCTGATGGTCGACATGGCGCATATCGCGGGGCTGGTCGCCGCCGGAGTCCACCCCAGCCCGGTGCCATACGCCGACGTGGTGACCACAACCACCCACAAGACGCTGCGGGGGCCGCGCGGCGGGCTCATCCTCTGCAAGGAGCAGCACCTCAAGAAGATCAACTCGTCAGTCTTCCCCGGCATGCAGGGCGGACCGATCATGAACATCATCGCCGGAAAGGCGGTCTGCTTCCGCGAGGCCATGAGCGACAGCTTCAAGGCCTATGGCCGCCAGGTGGTCGCCAATTGCAAGCACCTGGCCGACGCCTTGGCCCGGCGCGGCTTCCGCATCGTCTCCGGCGGCACCGACAACCACCTGATGCTGGTCGATCTGCGCCCGAAGAACGTGTCCGGACGCGATGCGGCCGACGCCATGGACCTGGCCGGCATCACCGTCAATAAGAACATGATCCCCTTCGACCCCGCCAAGCCGGCGGTCACCAGCGGAATCCGCGTCGGCACCGCGGCAGTCACCACCCGCGGCATGCGCGAGGCGGAAATGGACCAGATCGCCGACTTCATGACCGCCATCGTCGAGAACCTGGGCGACGAGGCGGTCTATGAGCGCGTGCATCAGCAGGTGAGGGAGCTGGCCGCACGCTTCCCGATGCCGCAATTCCAATGACAGGATCCGACCCGATGACCTCCGAAAGGGATTTTCTGGAGACGATCGCCGGCGACGGCGATGACGCCATCCCCTGCGGCGTGCCCACCTACCTGGCCGACCAGGCGAAGATCTACGCGCGGGACCCCCGCCAGGCCGGCGTGGACTGGCTCTTCGGCGCGCATCTGGGGCTGGCGGTCGGCTTCGGGCTCCATTCGCTGCTGGGAAAGGGCGAAGACGCGCTACTGCACGGCGAGCTCACGGCGGAACAGTACCCGATGCTTACCGGGAAGTTCGGCTGCGCCAACTTCAACGCCATCGACATCGTGGAGCTGGCCATTGCCGCCGGCGCCCGGTACGTCGCCATCCCGGTGGTCGCCGGCGACGGCTTCTGCCTGTACAACAGCGCCTGCAACGACTACAACAGCGTCAATAGCGCCGCCAACCGGGACCTCTTCGGCGAGCTGGCGTCTACCTGCGAATACCACGGCATCGGCCTGGTGGCGCAATTCCGGCTCGGACGCAGCCTCAGGCGCTGGCCCAATGGCATTGCCGCCACCGCGGAGGCGGCAATGGAGTACTCCTGCCTGGTGCACGAACAGCTCCATGAGCTGCTCACCGGATATGGCCCGGTGGCCGCGGTGGCCTTCGAGGGCGTGGCGGAGGCCAATGGCCTGCAGCCGCATGTGGACCTGGCGGACCTGGCGAAAATGGCCGGGATGCTCCAGCCCAACACCTTGGTCGCCTTCGAGGACAATCCCTGCCCCGATGCGGATTTCTTTTCGGTGGCGACACTGGAGGACACCAGGGCTTTGCCGCCCGGCAAGCCGGTGGAAATCACATTGCCAATGACTCCGCAAAGCCGCAGCTTCATCGCCGGACAGGCGGGAAAACACCTCAAGGCCGATGACATCTGGCGGCAGCTGCGCCAGACCCACGCCGCCCAGTGCGGGCTGCTGCTCAATACCGCTTTGATGCCTGACGGATCCCTCGACCTGGAGGATATCACCACCCTCCTCGAAGTCGGACGACGCCTGGAAAAAGGCGGACTGCCGCGGTGAATCGGCATCCGGCGGATTTGCGAGGCGCCACGCTGGCGGGGAGGCAGCCACGCGGCAATGCATTCGTTCGTTGCAAATCGATGATGCCGGCTTATATTTAGGCTTTTACACTTCCGGCGCACATTCTGGCGCCGCCTTCCTGTCCTTTGCATTTTTAATACCACCCAAGTACAGTCATGGCAACTGTTTCTGTTATTCTGTCCGTTGTTTCGGTAATCGTCGCAATCCTGCTCACCCTGGTCATCCTGATCCAGAATCCGAAGCATGGCGGCGGCATCGGCGCAATTGGCGGCGGAGTCTCCGAGGCGATGTTCGGCGCCTCCGCGCCGACCGCACTGGTTAAGGTGACCGTGGTGCTGGCGGTGATCTTCCTGCTCTGCACCCTGATCAACACCGCCATCGTCGGCAAAATCAGCCGCGCCAAATCCGTGGGCTCGCAGATTGCCGAGGAAGTCGCGGCCCCTGCCGACGCCGCACCCGCCGTACCCGCCGCCGAAGCCGTACCCGCCGCCGAAGCCGCACCCGCCGCCGACGCCGCACCCGCAGCTGACGCCGCACCCGCCGCCGAAGCCGCACCCGCCGCCGAAGCCGCACCCGCCGCCGAAGCCGCACCCGCAGTTGCCGAGTAGCCCGTCGGCCGCCCCCCCCATCAGAATATATGCATTCGCTGAATCCCGGGCAACGTCTGGCGGTCGAGACCACCGAGGGCGCGGTCCGGGTGGCCGCCGGCGCCGGCACCGGCAAAACCCAGACGCTGACGGATCGCTATGTACACATCGTGCGCGATCTGGGAATATCCCCGAGGAACATCCTCTGCGCCACCTTCACCAACCGCGCCGCCAACGAGATGAAGTCGCGGGTGCGCGCAACCCTGGGCGACCTCGATCTGGGGATGATCTGCACCTTCCACGCCTTCTGCGTGCAATTGCTCAAGGCGGAAATGCATCGCATCAGCTGGCCGAAGAACTTCGTCATCCTTGACGTCGAGGACCAGCGGTCGATCCTCCAGCGGGCGTTCGCCGAGGAGAGGATATCGCTGCGCGACTACACCATCCAGCGGGCGATCGACGAGGTGCTCGAAGCGCGCAAATTCACCGCAACCGACTATCTTGCCGACTTTTGCGGGGATGACGGGACGCCGTTGCTGGAGCGCGCCCGGCAGGCGGAAAGCCGATCGGACCGCATCTTCTACCGCTACCTCTATGAGCAGCGCCTCTGCTATGGCCTGGACTTCAACGACCTGATCAATTTTGCGCTGTATTTTCTGCAGAATTTCCCCGAAGTGCGGGAAAAATGGCAGCAGCGCATGGAATACGTCCTGGTGGACGAATTCCAGGACGTCAGTTTGCGCCAGTACACCATCGCCAGGCTGCTGTCGGGGCTGCATCACAACCTCTTCATTGTCGGCGACCCCGACCAGACGATATACACCTGGCGCGGATCGCACCAGCGCCTCTTCCTGGATTTTCCGAAGGAGCATCCCGGCTGCGCCACCATCGTGCTCCGGGAGAACTACCGCTCCACGCCGCAGATCCTGCGGGCCGGCAATGCGCTGATCGCCAAGAACGCGGTACGCTTTCCCAAGGAGCTTGAGGCGCAGCGCGAAGACGGCCCCAAGCCGCTCTATCGCCATGCCGCCAATTCCCGCGAGGAGTCACAGTGGGTGGCGGCGACCATCCAAAAGCTGACCTCGCCGGAATTCGAAGACCGGCCATACCGCCTCTCGCAGATCGCGGTGCTGTACCGCGCGCATTACCTGAGCCGCAGTGTCGAGGAGGCGCTGATTCGCGCCAAAATCCCCTACCGGCTCTATTCGGGAGTGGAATTCTATGAGCGCACCGAAATCAAGGACGCGCTCTGCTATATGCGGATGGTGACCGCCGGCGACAACCTGGCATTCCGCCGCACCATCGACAAGCCATCCCGACGCATCGGCAAAAAAAGGCTGGAACACCTGGAGGAGCTGGCGACTGCAAACCTGGAAACGCTCTTCAATGCCCTCCGGGGCAGCTACACCGACGCTTGCTGGCGCGGCACCCGCGTGGACCAGTACGTCGAGGCGATCCTGCGGGTGCGGGCGCTACGGGAATTGCGCACCCCGCCGCCGCTCTCGGAACAATTCCAGCGGTTGCTGGAGGCCAGCGGCTACGAGAAGGCGCTGCAGACCGAGGGAAACCAGAACCGCCTGGACAACCTCGCGGAACTGAAGCGAAGCGTGGCCGAGTTCTCCAACGCCGACCCGGAGGCGACCATGGAGGACTTCCTGCAATCCGTGGCCCTGATGACCAATCTGGATCGCGACGAAGAACGGCGCGACACCGTCAAGCTCATGACCGTCCATACCGCCAAGGGACTGGAATTCCCCTGCGTATTCGTCGTCGGACTCAACGAGGGCGTCTTCCCCAGTCGAAAATGCGACACCCCGGAGGGCATGGACGAGGAACGACGGCTCGCATACGTCGCCTTCACCCGCGCCAAAGACCGGCTCTTCCTCTCGGATGCCGAAGGCGTCGACAATGATAATCTGGTCAAATATCCCTCGCGGTTCATATTCGATGCCGAGGAGGATAATCTCGACTACGAGAGGCCGCTGCCCGCCGAGCTGGTGGAGAAGAGCCGCAAATATATCGAGGCCGACAACCGCCGGCTCAAGGCGATCTCCGAGCTGCTTCCCCCGCAAGCCCGGGTGCTCCACCAGGTCTTCGGACCTGGGACTGTCCTGAGCGTCAATCTGCGGGACTGCTGCTACGAGATCAAGTTCGACCGACTGGATACCCCGCGGATGATCCGCTTCACCACCCCCCCTGGAAGAAGCCGCGGACCTGGGTCAGTGAAGCTGGTGATATTGCGCCAGGATGGGGAATCTTGAGGAAGCGTCCCGGAAACACGTGACCGGGAAACGACGAAATCATGGCGCAGGAAAACCAGCTTCACGCCATTCAGGTATATATTATCTGACGGCCTGCCTCCAGGCATTTGCCTCAATCTGTCACCGTCGTTAATGTATTTGGCATCCACGTTGGAACCCCGTTTTTCAAGGGAGGAGGATGGCGATGAGGAATAGCAGACTTTTGATGGCGGGACTGCCCCGCCATTGGCCATGGCTTTTGCTGCTGGCGCTGGTGTTGATCGCGTCGGCATTGTCATTCATCGTGCTTCGCCCCCCGCGTCAAAAGCGGTGGACGAACGAGCCGATGCTTCTGCAGGTGTATTACTACCGGTATCCCCAGAACAGCCATCGTTCGGAACTGGTGGCCCTCACCAAATTAAGTCGTCTGACCACCGAGGCGGAGGCGAGGAAGCTGCTGGCGGGACATGGCTCGCCGCTATTTTATACGATTTCCGCCAACGACGAGACCATGCCCTTTGCCTATAACGTCATTGACATCAGCACCCCGGAGCGCCCCAACCACTACCGGGTCAACATCGTGGACAACCTGGTCAAGCGCACGATTGCGGATGTCGAATACAGGAACGAGCCATTTCTGGTCATCGCCCGGGGGCGGGACTGGTATCTGGCCATCACCCGCCGCCTGGAGGACTGACCCATGAAGAGTGTCGCCAATCGATTCGCGTCAATTGCGGCGGGACTGGCGCTTTTCGGCATGGTCGCCATGCTTCAGGCCTCCCCGGAACCGTCGCCCGTCCTGGGGAAGCTGCTGCAGTCGTTTGAGGACTCGGCGGGGACCTCATACACCTGCATGGTGAACGACAGCCAACTGCTGGAGGAAACCGGCGCGGCCTCCGGCAAGTACTATCATCTGGCGCTTGGCGACGGCACGTCCTGCCGCCGGATCGATCTCTTCGACGCCTCGGGGAAGTTGCTGCTGCGCTTTCTCCAGAACCGCGAGGGATCGTATGCCTTTGCCTCGGGGAAATGGGGGAAGATCGCCGAAATCCTGCCGCTGCATCATTTCGATCTGATGTACGAGCCCTTCGATGACTTCGAAATCGAGCTGTCCGCCTTCTCCATGCGGACAATACTATATGACGGCATGAACTGCACGGAAATCACCATGTCCACCAGACCGGATCTGCAGAAGATACGCTTTGGCGGCTCCCGTGAAATCGCCATTCCATGGGGCGAGGGCATCGACAATATCAATTCCAGATTCTATGCCACGCGCCCGATGAGGCGCGTCTTCGTCATCAGCCCGGACAACCTGCTGCTTTCGCGCTCGCATTACAATCTGAAGAACCAGCTGATTTGCCAATGGCGCCTGGAGAAGGTGGACTCCGCGCCAGATCTGTCCGTGGAGGATTTCAAGCCGACCGGCAAAATCGTCGGCGACTACCTCCTGCTCAATTCCCAATTCATGAGGCAGTACTACAGCGACCTGTACAAGAGCCGACTGCCGCAGAATTTCAAGACCGACACCACCTACTATGCGCCTTCGCGGCTGGAGCGCTTTGCCGACTGGCTTTTCTCCTCCCATGCGTCATTGGCAATCGTCTACACCCTGCGCATTGCCGGCGTCCTCTGCCTGGCCGTGGTCGGCGTGGCCTGCTGGCGGCGACGTCGGCAAGGAGGTGGCAAATAGCCGCGGCGGCCAGCTCACCATTCACGCAACAAGTGGGTTGCTTCTTCCAGCGTATATTTCTCTACTTCTCACCCGATGCGTAGCAATCCCCCGAACATGGAGAGAGAAAATGTCAGCCTTTCATAATTCCGCCGTTGCAATCTTAATACTGCTGTCATTCACGGGAAATCTGTTTGCTGAGGTATACCATACATTCAACAGCAATAGGCTTCGGGTCATTTGCGGGGAGTCTGGCAAATCAGGGACCGTAAACCTTCTTCAAACCGTGGATGTCAATGAACCATTTGCTGTTGCTCTGGGATGGCAAATTTCTTTTGATGGGAATACAAGACAATACTATCACCAGGAACCTGTTACGGCAGGCGCATTAGACTACCCGCCACATACGGGAAATGGCGGGGGCTATAACGAGGCGGGCTTTCAGCTCATTGTCGAACGCTATTCTAATAACTCAGGAGGATATACGTATTTCCAGCATGTAAAAAAGATATATCCAAATACGCCGTGCGTTGATGATGAATGAATTTCATGACTGTCAGGTAAATGCCTCAACGACTGTTCCTTTACTATGAGCTTCTATGGAATTAGACAACCAACAGCGGGGAGGTGCAAACAATGAAATTCAAGCATAAAAGATGCGTGGCGTATCTGCTCGCTTTTTTTCTCAGCCTCCTCTTGTTTTTTCTGTATGTGTGTCGGTGTCATCCGTTACGAAAAAAACGCGTTGGCAATACACCAAGGCTTCTGCGCGTATACTATCATCAATATCCGGGAGAAAGGCGAAGCACTGAACTGGTTGATTTTATCAGTATCGATAAACTGACAAGCTCTGCAGATGCCCAGGCAATGATCGATCGCGGCGGGATGCCGTTGTTCTATACCATTGGGACGGGAGATTATGATTTGCCCTTTGCCTATAACGTCATTGACATCAGCACCCCGGAGCGCCCCAACCACTACCGGGTCAACATCGTGGACAACCTGGTCAAGCGCACGATTGCGGATGTCGAATACAGGAACGAGCCATTTCTGGTCATCGCCCGGGGGCGGGACTGGTATCTGGCCATCACCCGCCGCCTGGAGGACTGACCCATGAAGAGTGTCGCCAATCGATTCGCGTCAATTGCGGCGGGACTGGCGCTTTTCGGCATGGTCGCCATGCTTCAGGCCTCCCCGGAACCGTCGCCCGTCCTGGGGAAGCTGCTGCAGTCGTTTGAGGACTCGGCGGGGACCTCATACACCTGCATGGTGAACGACAGCCAACTGCTGGAGGAAACCGGCGCGGCCTCCGGCAAGTACTATCATCTGGCGCTTGGCGACGGCACGTCCTGCCGCCGGATCGATCTCTTCGACGCCTCGGGGAAGTTGCTGCTGCGCTTTCTCCAGAACCGCGAGGGATCGTATGCCTTTGCCTCGGGGAAATGGGGGAAGATCGCCGAAATCCTGCCGCTGCATCATTTCGATCTGATGTACGAGCCCTTCGATGACTTCGAAATCGAGCTGTCCGCCTTCTCCATGCGGACAATACTATATGACGGCATGAACTGCACGGAAATCACCATGTCCACCAGACCGGATCTGCAGAAGATACGCTTTGGCGGCTCCCGTGAAATCGCCATTC
Source organism: uncultured Lentisphaeria bacterium (assembly GCA_934661755.1). Taxonomy (GTDB): domain Bacteria; phylum Verrucomicrobiota; class Lentisphaeria; order Oligosphaerales; family Oligosphaeraceae; genus CAKUJM01. Next base: position 40,359 of record CAKUJM010000018.1, read on the forward strand.
CATGGGGCGAGGGCATCGACAATATCAATTCCAGATTCTATGCCACGCGCCCGATGAGGCGCGTCTTCGTCATCAGCCCGGACAACCTGCTGCTTTCGCGCTCGCATTACAATCTGAAGAACCAGCTGATTTGCCAATGGCGCCTGGAGAAGGTGGACTCCGCGCCAGATCTGTCCGTGGAGGATTTCAAGCCGACCGGCAAAATCGTCGGCGACTACCTCCTGCTCAATTCCCAATTCATGAGGCAGTACTACAGCGACCTGTACAAGAGCCGACTGCCGCAGAATTTCAAGACCGACACCACCTACTATGCGCCTTCGCGGCTGGAGCGCTTTGCCGACTGGCTTTTCTCCTCCCATGCGTCATTGGCAATCGTCTACACCCTGCGCATTGCCGGCGTCCTCTGCCTGGCCGTGGTCGGCGTGGCCTGCTGGCGGCGACGTCGGCAAGGAGGTGGCAAATAGCCGCGGCGGCCAGCTCATGAAAAAGATTGTCATTGCCTCACTTCCCATCGTATCAATTGCAGCATGGCTGGCATGGTGGCTGGCATTCCGCCCGGTCGCGGTGGTCTACCCGACGCTTGACGCAAGCGCGCGTCCGGGGCAGCGGCTTCTGGAGGGATCGTTTTGGCTGAAAATCGGCAAGCCATTGAATTCCAAAACGCTGGTGCGCTATATCGTTCCATTGGATTCGTCCACGGGCCGCCCTTTGGATGGCGCCGGCCGCATCGTCTTCTATGCGCCATACAATGGCGATGCGCCACGGCTGGCCAAGGCGCTGCCGCAATGGCTTCGGCGTTTTGCCGACGAGGGCGGCTGCACGGTGTTCTCACTGACCATCCAGACCGACAAGAAGCCGGATCACCTGGCGGACCGCAAATCCTACTACGTCTACCCGGAGGCCGGGTGGATGGAGCTGGTCTTTGGCATTGAACGCCATCTGCGAAGCCAATTCGGCCTTGCGGATCAAAGGCTGCTGGTGGTCGGGGAATCCAGCGGCGGCAGCATGGCGCAGATGATGGCATTGCGCTATCCGGAACATATCGAAAGCGCCGCCTGGCATGGCGGATCGCGCTATGACCGATTGCAGACGCCAGTGCCAATACGGATGCTGGCAATCAACTCCTGGGCGGATTATGCCATGCCGCCAACCGCAGAAATGGCAGGAGAACTGCGCAAGGCCGGACAGAAGATCGATTTCCTGACCCTGCCGCCGATATTCCACCATGACGGCAGCCAGGAGAACCATGCGCCAGCCCAGCTGTCGTATGACTTGATCTACGAATTCACGCTCAATCCCGAAGCCTATGAAAAACATGCCCGGCGCCTGCCAATGGTGGATTTCGCCGACAACGAATACTATGACTATCCACTCACTGCCGCTGAAAAGGCGCGCCCAATCCTGCTACTGTGGAATTGCAAGCCCGGCAGGGATGCCGACCTCCAACTGCAAAACCTCGTCGGCGCATTGGCCAAATACGGCTTTGCGCCATCATTCCAGCGCGTGGACTACATGTCCGACGAGGAGGTGGCGGAAAATGTGAAAAACTGGCGCACCAGCCATGCCGCAAACGCAATCATACTGGCACCAGCGGGGTTGCCGCTGCCAAATGAGGTCACCGCCATCCGCTTTGAGCCAGACGCCGCCTGGCTGGAGATTGTCCAGGCACTGCCTGGCGACTGACAGGGCGCACAACCAGAACCACAGGCAGAGGCGACAATGAAAAAGAGGGTTTCCGCCAGAAGGGTGTCGTGGATATTGGCCGCGTTTTTGGCCGTGGCTGCCGCATGTGTGCCATTGTGCATATATTCCGGAAACAACCGCATGTCATTCAGGCGGTTGAAAAAGCCATGCCTGCTGATGGTGTGCTATCATCAAGTCGGGAACCACCCTGCCCCAAGCGGGGAGATCGACCTGCCGCCGCTGGACGAGATACAGGATGATGATGATTTGGATTCCGGGCTCTCCAGGCATGCCAGGCTTCCAACGGTGCATGGAATCAACCCTGAAACGGAATCTGGCGATGATGGGCAACTTGTAATGTACTATGCGGTCAGGATGAAAAACAACCGCTGCAGGATTGGCATCGCGCAAGATGGCGTCAAATCTTCCCTCATGGATGTCCATTATGACATGGGGGAATACCTGACTGTTGCCGGAGGCGGGGATCGGTATCTGGCGATTACCAGCGCGCTATTGACAACTGACTCTGGAGGAAGCGGAATATGAAGCAAAAGGCATGGGCGATCCGCGGAGCTGGATATGGGCTGCTGGCGGCGTTGATGCTGGCGGCGGGGGAGACGGCATCGGCAATTGGGCGCAATGCCGGCGTCCTCTGCCTGGCCGTGGTCGGCGTAGCCCGCTGGCGGCGCAGGCGGAAGCGTCCACAGTCCGGTCTGCGCAAGATGGAGCATCACGCATGAGCTACACCTTCCAGGGCTGCCAGCGACTGCAGTTGTGGTTTGAGACTCCGAACCCCTGTGCGTTGTTTCTGGCGATGCTGGCGGTGCTGCTGTGCATCGCGGATTGCGCGGCGGCGGCGCGGCCGCAGAAAAAAGGCTGGCGGGGGATTGCCGTGTGGGCCGGCCGCGGGGGATTGACGCTTGCGCTGACCGCCCTCTCCCTGACCTATTCGCGCGGGGGATATCTGGCGGCAATTGCGGCATTGTCCTCGCTGTCATGGCTGCTTGGCAGCCGTCGTCCGTGGTGCTGGGTGGCGGTCTTCTGCCTGTTGCTGGCATTCCTGCCCCGCACTGCCAGCCGCGCCGCCAGCTCGCTGTCGATTGCCGATGGATCGATCAACCACCGGCTGCTGCTTTGGGAGGGGGTCTGCGCAATCATTGCCGAGCAGCCATTTTCCGGGGTGCCGTTGCGCGAGGTTGGATTGCGCTACACGGCCTGGCATCAGCCGCTGGCCTTCGATGACGGATACCGCACCGCCACCAATGACTGGCTGACTTTTGCCGCCGCCTTCGGGCTGCCGCTGGCCGCACTGGCGATGGCGCTGATGATCATGGCGGTGACCGCCGAGGCCAGGCTTGTCCGCCGCTGTCCGGACGAATCCTGGCGGAAATATGCATTGGCCGCAATTCCTGCCGAATGGGTGGCGGTCATGATCGCCGGCGTCTTCAACACCTTCTGGCTTAAGCCGATATTTGCCGCCGCCCATATCCTGCCGGTCGCCGTGCTTCCGTGGCTGCTTGCGCGCCATCCCGCATGCCGGAGGCGTCTTGGGCGTCATGCGCTGGCCGCGATCATGATCGCGGGCGCACTATGCGCGGCGACATACGCAATGGGGGCCGCAGTCGTGGCGGAGCGCGGATATGACGTGACGCATCTCCAATTTGGGCGCATCGGCACCAGCGTCCTGCTGACTTCCCCGCATTCCGCGGGCAGCATCGTGTTCATCCACGCATCGAGCCATCGGCGCGCATCGCTCATGCACCGGGACAGGGGCTTTTCCCATCACAATTGGATGGGCGAAATCCGCAAACGGCTCCGCCCGGCCCTGGCATGCCAATTCAATGCCACCACGCTCTATCTTGATCTCGGAGAGGATTGGGAGGCCATCATCGCCTCGTTTTGCCGGCAGCTCCTCGAGGAAAGGCCGTCATTGTCAAGTCTGCCATTGCTGCTGGTCTCCGACGCGCAATGCAGTCGGCAGGTGCTCCATGCAATCCGGCAGCTGCCGCCGGGGATCACGGCAATTCCGGTTCTCATGGCGCCATTGCGCGCCGATTGGGAGGCCTTGAGGCCGAGCCTGTCGTCCGGTGATGGCCCCCGGGCAGTCGTCTTTGCCGGCTTTGACCCCGGGGACGCCAGCTCCGAAAACTGCATGCTCATCCCGCTGGCAACGCCGGTCCGCGAGAATCTGGACGACCCCCGTACGCCGGCGCTGCGGCGGCTATTGGCAACGCCCGGCGCCGCGAAGCCGCTGTGATCGCCCCGCGCCTCCAGAACAGCGCCAGGGCGGCATGTCGCCGCCAGAAATCGAGCGCGGCGAGGCGCATTCGGCCGGTCCGCCCTTGAGTGAATCCAGGCGGGGCTGGCGCCAGCCGATGCGGAAATCGGGAGTCATCAGAATCCGCCCGACGCCGCCTTCCCGGGCTGCTCCGGCTCATCCGCAAAGGATGCCTCCAGTTGCGGCAGCAGCGCCCGGATCTGCGGCAGGTCGGTGTATGAAAGCACTCCGGGAAGCATGCATGAGGCCGGCCATTTGGTGTATGGCTTTTCCGCCATCGACTGCCAGGAGCTTGGGGCGCTGGCCAGCACGACCCTCCCCGGAAATTGCGCGACTGCGGCCGCCAGCAGCGCGGGGACAGCCCCCATGCCATTGGCCATCAGGGTGATGTCGGCGCAGCCATGGGCCTTGAGCAGCTCCAGCGCGCAAAGGATGTCGCGCACCTTGCCCCCAAGATATGGCCGCCCCATGAGGATGCCCAGCGAATTGTAATGGTAGTCGAAAAGGTAGTCGCCGAAGAAGTCGCGGGAATACTGGTCGCAGCCGGAGGGGGTCATCTCGCCGATGCCGCGGATGTCCAGCGCAAACACCCGCATCCCCCCGGCTGATGACAGCACCGGCGCGATTTCGCGGTCGGCATCCAGATGCGGAATGTACAGCAATGCCGCCATGCCGTCGCCGCCGGGGATGTTCCAATGGGGACCGTCATATCGTTTCAGGACGCTCATGACCCGTCCCGGCTCCGTCTCCAGGCCGAAGCGCGACGGCGCCGGAATGCCGTCCGCCGGCGCCGTTCCCGGACGCAGGATCCGGTATCCGGGCGCCTCGATCCTGCCGATCTTGAGCTGATCCGACAACTTGCCGCGCAGCTCCGCCGCAGTTAAGTCCGGCCGCGACACCGCCAGCCGCCGCGCCTTTTCGCGGGTGAAGTCGTACAGCGGCCTGGCGCCCGCCAGCGCCGAGACATTGCCCTCAGGCAGGCACCATGTCGATTTGCCGGATGGCGACGCCAGCGACGCATCCTCCCGGGGTGGCGTGTCGCGCGCCATCGCATGGCGGTTGAAGAAGCCGTACATTGCCTGGCGGTGTTCGGAGCTGTAGCCGTGGCCGCCCGGACCAATCGTCAGCTGGAGGTTCTCCTCCGCACCCAGCAGGCGGTAGATGGCCCTGGCCTCGGCGAAGGCCTGGCGCGCACCCCGGCAGTCGAAGAAATCATTGGCCTGCGCCATGATGATCGTCGGCCGCGGCGCCCGGGCAATCACAAAATCGGCAATATCCAGCCCCAGCGCCATCGCCGCCGGCGGGATCTGCTCGCAATCCACCGGCAGTTCGTTCTCGATATTGTGCAGCCAGGTGGTGATGTAGCTGCTGGGCGCCGCCATCATCACCCGCTCCTCCAGGGCGTTGACAAAGGTGGCCATCGTGCCGCCGCCGGAACAGCCGGTGATGCCGATGCGGGATGAATCCACCTCCGGCAGACTCCGCAGATAGTCGATGCCGCGGATGGCGTCCCAAGCCCGCCAGGCGCCGAAGAACTCGCCGGTCAGCGCCAGGCTCTTCCCCAGGCTGTTGTGCTGGAAACAGCAGTATACCGGCTCGTCGGGGCCGCCGCTGCCGGTGAATTGCAACCGCTCGCCCTGCCCCACCGGATCCGGAATCAGCACCACAAAGCCCTGTCTGGCCAGATTGACCGCCGCAGTCTGGTAGGTGCTGCAGTCCTTGCCCTCCTGGGAATGGCCGCACAAGAGCAGCACGGCCGGCGACGGCCGGCCGCAATCCTCCGGCAAATGGAGCATCGCGGTGACCGGATAGCCGGGGCGGCTCCAATAGATTACGTGACGCACCGCCAGACCGTTGATGCGCTCCTCACGGGTGATCTGCGGCGACAGCTCGCACCTCTCCACGGGCAATGCGAAGAGGTGCCGGATTTTTTCGCGCACCTCGCCGATATATGATTGCGCCTCCGCGGCAGTGGTGATGGCATCCAGACGCAGCTGGCGGTCTGCGGCCGCCTGGCGCGCCTCCGAAACGTAGTATTCCTGAATTGAATTGCCGAACAGCATGGCAGTGGTGGAAGAGTGATTGGGCATCTCCGATCGCAGTGCCGCGGCCGTCCAGGTAAAGACGGCTGCACACAGCAGACTAATGTAACGCGTGGCGGCGGTTCCGGTCGGCATGATGTCACGGATTTGCGGGACACGACACCAGGTAGACCCCCAGCTGCCCGGCGCCGATCAATGCCTTGAAGGACTCCGCGGCGGCTTCAGCGACGACCGTCTCCGACAGCATGTCGGTGACCCGGCATGGCGACGTGGAGTGCAGTCCTGCCGCCTGGCGCGGGATGGACACCTCGAATTGCAGCTCCCGGTACGAGTTGTTCGGCACCACCAGCACCGCCTTGCCGCTGTGGAAGCGGGCGTATGCCTGCAGCAGCCCGGGCTGTCCGGTGGACACCTTGCAGATGTTGCTGTCGCGATGGTCGTCCGGGAAATGCTCGAAGATCTCCGGATGGGAGCGGCGGATGCGGATCATCTTCTTCACCAGCTCGAAAAAGGCGCGGTTTTCCGGCTTGTCCAACGCCGTCCAGTCGATCTCGTTGCTGTAAAGCCAATGCGGCTGCTTCGTCTGGACAAAATGGGGCTCCGTGGTCACATACGGGTTGTTCCATTCCTCGCCGAGATACCAGATAGGCAAATAGGGCGAAAACAACGCCTGGTAACCGATGTTGATCGGCGACCCCTTGACGACATAGCCCTTGCTGTCATGGCTGGTGAGCATGTAGCTATAATACCGGAACGACCCCGGACGAATCCGGGACGATGGCGCAATCTGCTCGTCGCCGCCGACGACCATGTCCACGATGTTGTTCTCCAGGAAGGAAATACCAATCCAGCGACCATCCTTGGGGTGGTTGTTGCGCCAGAAGGCGACCTGGTCAAAGTCGAACACATTGCGGCGGTCGCTGTCGCTCTCGGAAATGAAGACGACCTTGCGGCCCAGACGGCGCATCCGATCCTTGGCGATCGCGTATGGCGCATAGCCGGCAAAATTCGGTGCGCAGTCGCAGCGGAAGCCATCGACGCCGGTGCGCACAAACCAGTCCACAAGCTGGGATGCAAACCACTCCACCAGCTCGTCGTTGCCATCCCATTTCCAGAAGTAGCCGCCATAGGGCTCATGGAAGCTGCCAAACCAGTCCGGACGGTTCTTCAGCAACGGCGCATTCTTGTTGACACCCCAGGTGATGACATCGAAGAAGACGCGGATGTTGCGATTGTGCGCCTCGGTGACGAAGTCCTTGACCGCCTGGAACTGCTTTTCGCGGGTAGCCTCCCCGGTAAGCCGGTCGCTGATCGTCTGGATCCCGTGGTTGGTATAATGCGATCCGCCGTTGATCGGCGTAAGCCAGATGCCATTGACCCCGGTCTGGGCCAGATGGTCGAGGACACTGCCCATGCCCTTGAGCGTGCGGTCGGCAGAGGCGGAGTCGACCCGCACTTCGACCAGGATCAGGCTCTTGAGCCAATCCGGCGTCTCCATCAGGCCGTCTGCGCTCATTTCCATCACCACCTCGCTGTCCGGAAGGATCGCCGGCAGCAAATCGGCGTTGCTCAAAACTGCCGGCGCGACAGACGGATAAGCGGCTGGCGCCCCCGCGTTGTCCGCACGGCTGGCGACCGCCCCGCCCGCGCCGAAGGCGGACACCCCCCAAAGCCATAGCGCCGCCGCCAGCGACACAACCGACAGCTTCCTGACATTCATGGCATTCGCCATGGACAAAACCAGAGTCCTCATGCGCTTCATTTTCCTCCTCTCCTTTCCTCGACACACCGCCAGCGACACCTGTTTGGCGGCTATTTCGAATTCCCGGCGCTGCTCTTCGCCGAGACGCAGCCTGATTTCCGCAAATGGCTGGATGGCGGCAACGACGCCGAGAATGGCCGCGCCGCCAGGCATTGAGGCCTACCTCCGCCGACGCAGCTTCACCCGCTTGATGCCGGTGGTGCGCTGATGACCGACACGCCAGCTGAGCAACCGCTGCAACGCCAACTTCATCACCGCATCCGGACAGCGCTCCCAGATCATCGCGCCGCCGCCAATGAGCTGCTCGGAATACCAGAATGGACGGTTGATGCCAATGAGCACCGGAATCGCCAGCTTGCGCGCCTTCTCGCCGAGATACTCGGAATAAAGCCGGTTGATGGTCTCGTGATAGGGACAGAAAACCGCGTCGCAGCCGCCGTCGGAAATGCGCCTGCTGACAATCCGCCCAATCCGCCGGATCGCGGCAAATTTGCCCTTCTCCGCGGCGTCGGAGGCGGACAGCAGCGGCAGACATAGTTGCTCGGCATCAATTCCCAGACGCAACGCCTCCGCAATCTCTTCCGTCGATTGGTTGCCGATGCTGTTCTGCAAAATCAGCAGCTTCTTCCGCCCGGACTTGCGCAATGCCGCCGCAATCTGCGCGCCACAACCGCGATAGTCGTGCATCACCGCCGGCAGGTTCGATCCCGGAAAGGGAGTGTCGATCGCCATCACCGGCATCTCCAAGGCAAGTTCCTCGAAAAATGACGACTCCGACCCCGAACACGGCGACACGATCAGACCGTCCAGATTAAGCCGCCGGAGCTCATCCACCTGCGTCCGCTCGCCGGGGGGCACGCCTCCCGACCAGCGGAAAACTCCGAAGCCATTGACCCCCAGCTCGCTGAAGGCCTGCCCCAACGCCCAGCTGTCCTCCAGAAAACGATCGCGGTCCGGCGCATACGCGTGGATGAAGCCAATCTTGCGCACCGCCGGCGGCAACGCCGCGCCCTCCACCCACTGGCAGCCGACATTCTGACGCACCGTCAGGTATCCACGGCTGCATAGCAACTGGATCGCACGCTGAATGACGCCCAGGCTGACCCCGTATTCGCGGCATAGCGCACGAAATGGCGGCAATGCCCGCTCGTGGTTGCGGCGACGCTCCAGCAATAACTCCGCCAACTGCCGAAAACCTGCCTGACTGCTGAAATAATCGATGGTCTCCTTTGCCATTATTGTATCTGTGTATTCTTGTTTCTGCCTATATTATACGAAAACTGCAGCTAAAAATCAAGTGGCGAAATATAATAATTTGCCCATGACCCGTGAAGTTGGGCCGTGTCCTTCCTTTTGGGGTGTCCCGAGCGACAGCTTTTTGATAAAATGATGGTTGCAATAATCCTCCTTCTTGCGCACCCGCAGGACACTCCATCAGCCTCACCCCGGGGTAGCAAGGGCGTCCCGCCCTTGGACAATTATGTTATTACAACAAAGCGCGTTCCTGCAACTATGCATGGACGCACGCCATGACCGGCGCCAGTCCCTCCGGCGCCATCGCGCCACCTCCCCTTGCAGGGGAGGCCTTTCCTGTCGTGAAAATGTGAGCGCGTTTTTTTACGCCCATGCACTGCGGCACGTCATGACCGGCGCCCCCCTCCGGCGCGGTGAAGACACACAGCCGTGCATGGCTTGCAAACACGCGCCATGTCCGCAAAACAAAAACGCCTGTCCGGGAGAGGGGGGATGAACCCCCTTCCCCGGGCAGGCGTATGCTGTCGCCTGGTTACGGCTTAACCGCGTGCGGCCTTTGCAGTCTCGACCAGCTGCTTGAATGCATCCGGATTGGTGACAGCCAGATCCGCAAGCATCTTGCGGTTGATTTCGACGTGGGCCTTGTTGAGGCCATCGATGAACCAGCTGTACTTGAAATCCAGGGCACGGCAGGCGGCGTTGATCCGCTGGGTCCAGAGGCGGCGATAGCTGTTCTTCTTGTCCTTGCGTCCGGTGAACGCATAGGCCATGGCGCGGTCGGTCGCGGTACAGGCCTGGCGGAGCAGCTTGCTGCGTGCGCCGGTGAAGCCTTTGGCCATCTTGAGGATGCGCTTGCGGCGCGCCCGTGAAGCAGGAGCATTGGTAACTCTCATCTTATCTCTCCAAGTTTGTGCTGTTCAACACAGATTAAAGACCGTACGGGAAACACGCCTTCATGCGTGACAATTCGGTGCTCTTGACCTCGGCGGCCTGGCCCAGACGACGCTTCCGAGTGGAACTCTTCTTCGTCAGGATGTGGCGCGCGCCGGCGCGGTTGTGCATGAACTTTCCAGTACCGGTCTGCTTGAAGCGCTTCGCGGCAGCTTTTCTCGTTTTCATTTTTGGCATTGTCGTACTTCCTTGTTTTCTTTTGAACGCCGCCGACCGTCCTGCGCCATCCGGCTGGGGTAGAGAAAAAGACCCTTCGCCTGGCTAATGGCACCGGAAAATATTCGATTGGCGGACAATGTGCCGCGCCGCCGCCTCTTCGGGCTACGCGCGACGCGGAATGATGGTTGCAGCTATGGCTTCTCCTCGTTGCCGGCATCGGCGGGGCTGTCGGCCGCCGCGGCGCGTTTATCCGGCTTGCTTGCGCTTTGACGGGCGATGCGGCATTGCGGCTTCACCGTAAGGGTGGTGCTCACGCATTTCCCGAGCCGTTTTGGGGGGCCGTCGGTAGTGGAGATTTCCGCCAGACCCTCAATGAAGCGGTTGAGGACCGCCATTCCCAGTTCCGGGTGCGCCATTTCACGGCCACGGTAGGTGAGCAGCAGCTTGACCTTGTCGCCATGGGTGAGGAAATCGATGGCGCGGCGCAACTTGATCTGGAAGTCGTTGTCATCGATATTGACGTGCAGCTTGACTTCCTTGAGTTTTGGCTGGACCTGGGCGCGGCGTTGCTCGCGGGCCCGCTTGGACTCGTCGAACTGGTACTTGCCGAAGTCCATGATGCGGGTGACCTGCGGTTCTGTGCGCGTCGGGACCAGCACCAGATCCAGTCCGGCGGCCTGCGCCCTGGCCATGGCGGCCTCGAAGCTGACAATGCCGACCTGCTGGTTGTTCTGGTCGATCAGGCGAACCTGGTGCCCACGCAAAAAACGATCTCCGGGTCTGAGTAGCTTCACTCGATGTTGCTCCGTTTTGGGGTTGTTTTCAGCCTGAATCCACGAAGGTGGCTCCTTTGCGCCGACGCGGAATCACCCGACTCCGCGAATCCAGGTTCATGTGGAAGGCGCCTCTACGCCTTTTCGTCGATTTCCTTTTGAATCCTGGCCAGGAAATCACCAGGTGTCATGACCTGGTCCTTGACGTAGTACTTGCCGTTGCCCTTGCTGCGATCGCGGACCGAGACGGCGACGGTATGGTCCGCCACCTCCTTTTCGCCGACGACCAGCAGATAGGGGGTGCGCAGCAGCCCGGCATTCTTGATCTTGGCGCCAATGGGGTCGGCGCCGCAGTCAATGCTGGTGCGCAGCCCGGCCTGGCGAAGCTGTCGCTCGACTTCCCTGGCGTAGTCCGAGAATTTCTCGGAGATGGTCAGCACTCGCACCTGTTCGGGCGCCAGCCAGGCGGGGAAGGCACCGGCGTAGTGTTCGATGAGGATGCCGAAGAAGCGTTCCAGCGACCCCAGGAGGGCGCGATGGACCATGTACGGCTGGTGGCGCAGCCCGTCCTGGCCGATGTATTCCAGGTGGAAGCGCTCGGGCAGGTTGAAATCGAACTGGATCGTGGAGGTCTGCCATTCGCGGCCGATGGCGTCCTTCACCTTCAAGTCGATCTTCGGACCGTAGAAGGCGCCGCCGCCTTCATCGACCTCGCATTGCATTTTTTCGGCCTCGACGGCCTTCCGCAGCGCCGCGGTGGCCTGGTCCCATTTCTCCTGGTCGCCGACGGCCTTGGCGGGGCGGGTGGAAAGATACGCCTTGACATCCTTGAAGCCGAAGCACTTCCACATGTACATGGAGAAGCGGATCACCTCGCGGATCTCATCCTCGACCTGTTCGGTGGTGCAGATGATATGGGCGTCATCCTGGGTGAAGCCGCGCACCCGCATCAGCCCATGGAGCACGCCGGCCTTTTCGTAGCGATACACAGTTCCCAGCTCGGCCCAGCGGCAGGGCAGATCGCGATAGGAACGCGGGCGGGTCTTGTAGATTTCGATGTGGAACGGGCAGTTCATCGGCTTCACATAGTAGGGATCGCCGTCGATATCCATCTCGGAGTACATGTTCTCGCGGTAGAATCCCAGGTGCCCGGAGGTTTCCCACAGGTTGGCGCGGCCGACATGCGGCGTGTACACCAGTTCGTAGCCGTTCTTGTAGTGGGCGTCCTTCCAGAAGCTCTCGATGGTGTTGCGGATGCGTGCGCCCATCGGATGCCAGCAGATGAGCCCCGGGCCGATCTCGTCATGGGTGGAGAACAGCTCCATCTCGGTGCCCAGTTTGCGGTGGTCGCGCTTTTTTGCCTCCTCGACCTGGCGCAGGTAGGCGTCCAGCTCTTCCTTGCTGGGGAAGGCGGTGCCGTAGATGCGCTGCAGCATCTTGTTCTTCTCGTCGCCGCGGAAGTAGCTGCCGGCAATGCCCAGCAGTTTCACGGCGCCGACCTGCGAGGAGTTGTCGACATGCGGTCCGCGGCACAGGTCCACGAAATCGCCGCAGGTATACAGCGAGATCACGCCGTCCTCCGGGATGTCCACCAGCCGTGACAGCTTGTATTCCTGCCCCTTCGACTCGAAGAGCTGCCGGGCCTCCTGGCGTGAGACTTCGCTGCGCACGAAGGGGATTTTCTGCCCGATCATCTTGCGCATGATGGTCTCCAGCTGCTTGAGATCCTCGGTAACCAGCCGGTGCTCCATGTCGAAATCGTAATAGAAGCCGTCGGCAGTCGCCGGACCGATGTCAAATTTTGCATCGGGCCAGAGCTTCTGCACTGCGGCGGCCATCAGATGCGCCGCGCTATGACGGATTGTCGATAGATCGAATTCAGCCATTATCGTAGTGTCGTTGCTAGAATGCGGAGGAGAGGAAGATCTATTCCAGGACGCCCTTGGTGGACGGCGTTTCACCGGCCGCAAGCGGGTCGGCGGCGGCGGCCATTCGCAGGGCGCGGCCGAAGGCCTTGAAGATGGCCTCGAGGCAATGGTGCGCTTCGTCTCCGGCAAGCAGATCCACGTGGATGGTCATGCCGCAGGCATTCGCCACTGCCTGAAAGAACTCATGGAAGAGCCGGCAGGAGATGCCGCCGGCGGCGTTCTCCGGAAAATCGCATCGCCAGGAAAGATGGGGGCGTCCGGAAAGGTCGATGACCACCCGGGCCAACGCCTCATCCAGCGGGATGGCGGCGGCGCCGAAGCGGTTGATGCCGCATTTGTCCCCCAGGGCGCACTTGAGGGCGCTGCCGAAAACCAGTCCGACGTCCTCCATGGTGTGATGGGGATCGACCTCCAAGTCGCCATGGGCTTCGATATGCAAGGCAAAATGGCCATGTCGCGCCATGGCGTCCAGCATGTGCTCGAAGAAAGGCAGGCCGATGCGGAAGCAATTGCCAGCCGGCGCGCCATCCAGATCGGCAGTCAGCCGAATCCGGGTCTCGCGGGTCTTGCGTTCAATTGTAGCGGTGCGGGCCATCTGCTTTGGTGTCGTCCGGCAAATCGCCGTTCTCCGGAGGCCACGCGGCCTCGAGCCGAAAAACGGATCCAGATTTTTGATCAACCGCATAATATACTGCAAAATCACAGTTTGCACGGGCAGCGCCGTGGAAAGCCGCAACACCCCGGCAATGTACCCCCCGTGTTCCCGTGTCCCCCGTGTCCCCCGTGTCCCCCGTGTCCCCCGTGTTTTCCGTGCTTTCCGTGCTTTCCGTGTTTTCCGTGTTTTCCGTGTTTTCCGTGTTTTCCGTGTTTTCCGTGTTTTCCGTGTTTTCCGTGTTTT
>CAKUJM010000019.1 GCA_934661755.1 uncultured Lentisphaeria bacterium
ATGTTGTAAACAGGCTTTGTCATTGACAACACACATGCACCGGCCAAGTCCACTCACGGCACCAGTCCCTCAGCCCCCCCCCCCCGGGGTAGCAAGGGCGTCTCGCCCTTGGACAAGGGGGGAGCAAGGGCGTCCCGCCCTTGGACAATTATGTTGTTGCAACAAAGCGCGTTCTTCAAACTATGCATGGACGCACGTCAAGACCGACGCCAACCCCTCCGGCGCTGTCGCGCCACCTCCCCTTGCAGGGGAGGCTTTTCCTGTCGTGAAAACTGGAGCGCGGTCTTTTTACGGCCATGCACGACGGCACGTCATGACCGGCGCCACCCCCCCCCAGCCGCATCCCAAAAGCTCCAAAAGCCCCCATCCGCCCTCGTTCCCTCGCGCGCGCGCGTTAGCCTTATAGGTGGGCCATATATCCCCCGCCCGACCACCCAGCCTTAAGCTAACCGCCCCGCACGGCATTGCCAGCCGCAAGCGCCATAATCCCCAAAAGTGTGCGATTGGCAGACACTTTACAAACGAGTTGTTACTGACGTCTGTCCTGCCTGACCGCGCTACCGGCCTCCGCGATATTTTAGCGAAAAATTACATTTTGTTATGGTATTGTTCATTGGTCAATCATCTGACATTTAGTATAATGTTTGCAAAGTTACAGTGAAGCTGTGCAATTTGATGACTTGTTTTGGATATGAATTACAGCAACAGGAGACAAAACATGACATTTACCCCCCCCGTATGCTTTACAGGAGACAAAACATGACATACCATTCCCAAAAACAGAACTGGACCTTCACCCTGATTGAGTTGCTGGTGGTCATTGCGATCATCGCGATTTTGGCATCGATGCTGTTGCCGGCCTTGGGCAAGGCCAGGCAGAAGGCCCAGGCCATCACCTGTGTCAGCAACATGAAGCAGATCGCCCTTGGCATTTTCATGTACGTGGACGGCAACAATGACATGCTTCCGATTGCCGACCCCTGGGGCAGCTTCATCGACAACCTTTCGGAATTTCTCCCCAACAAGAACGACTACAATCCGGAGAGCAACCGGTTGCTGGTGCCCCCGGGCACCAAGTCGCTGTCGATTTGCCCTTCGGTAAGCCGCGTGCTGGCGGGGGTGAAATATTACACCACCTCCTACCAGGCCTACGCCCACCCGCATCAATATGCGAGCTGGTCGGCGTCATTGACGCAGCATCTCTGGGTATTTTTCAACCGTGACAGCCAGTGGGTGTATTCCTTTCCGCTTGTCAGGATGCGCGCCAGCTCCGCGCTCTTCGGCGAAAAGAATTATGTGAGCATGGACGCGGCCTATGGCGGCCGGGCCTACGTCGACTACCTGTTCACCAATGCAAGCGGCAATCTTGCGGGATTTTACTCTCCGGCATGGAATCACAACAGCTGCACCAATGTCGCCTTCGCGGACGGCCATGTTTCCACCTACAAGTTCAGGGGCGAAGGCAACGAGCTGATCGAGTCGGAATTTGGCGAAGTCCAGTGACGTGACGTGGCGTGATGTCGGCTTTTTGAAGCCCATTGAAAGGGGGAGAATGCAAAATTTCCCGTGCATCACGGGAGCAAATGTATATTAGGCCCGGTTTCGGATTCATTTCCGACATTCGGAACCGGGGCATTTCCCTCCCCTTCCCCACCCGGTCTTCCGGCGCATCATCCCGGAAGGCCTTTTCCTTGAAAATAAAGGAGCCTCCATCATGCATTCCTATGCAATTTCCATCAACAACCGGGAAGCGGTCTGGCCATCATGGCAGAACGCGATCAGCCACGCCGAGATCCGCAAGATCGAGTATTCCGCCGACGATGACGACTTTGACGTTTTCCGTCATTGCGTCGAGGCGCTTGACTCCATGCAGCAGTCCGGTTCGCTGGAGGTGGCCAGCATCCACATTCCATTCGGCCCATTTTCCTTCTGGACCCATGCCTCGACAGACGAAGCCGAAAGGCGAGAGGGGGTAAGGCGCATCCGCGAATTTCTGTCGATCTGCCGTGTGCTCGGGTGCCGCAATTACACCATCCATGGCAGCGGCGAACCCATTGTCCCGGAGAACCGCAGCCAGGCCATGGCGTCGCTGCGCCGAAGCCTGCTGGAGCTTTCAGAGGACATGGGCCAGCTGGGCGCATCGCTCAATCTGGAGCTTCTTCCCCGCAGCTGCATCGGCAACACTCCGGAAGAGCTGCTCCAGGCGATGGACGGGATGCCGCAATCCATTGGCTTCTGCCTGGATGTCAACCACCTCTGCGGCGCGCCGGAACGCGTCCCCGCCGCCATCCCGCTTCTGGGAGAACGCCTCCGGAGCTTCCACATCTCGGACTATGATGGCGTGGATGAATGCCACTGGTTCCCCGGATTCGGAGTGCTGGACTGGCCGGCGATCATGGCGCAGATCAACAATCTCCCCCAGGAGTTGCTGTTGATCTTCGAGATCGGAAGGCTGAAGGCGGCGGAATGGCAGAACCGTGCGGTCTCCCCGGAAATCCACTGCCACGACTGCGCGCTCACCGCCAGGCTGCTGGAAAATGGCCTTGGCCTCCTGCATCCATGAATCTTCACCAGCCTGCACGGCTGACGACTCCATGAAAACAACACCCCTGCTCATGATCCTGTTTGCACTCGCGGCGCTGCCGATGGCGGCAATGGAAGTGCTTCAATTCCCCGATGCCCACAGCATCGAGTCGTTTCCGATCTGGCAGGGGAAATGCCGGCTCAGCCGCGACTATGCGCCGGGAGTCGCCCCGGACAGCGCGCTGCCGGGGTCGGTGAAATTCACCGCCGACGTCCCCGGGCAGCGGGACTGGGACATCCAGGTGGTGTTTCCGTCCAGCGGGGAAATCGTTTCCGGACAGCGCTATGAGCTGCGGCTCCGGCTGATGAGTCCGCAGAAACTGCAGTTTCCCATCATGGTCATGCAGGATTTCGACCCCTGGGCGAAGCTCGGCGCCGACGCCAGCGCCACCGTGGAGACCCGTCCGGGGAAATGGCAGACCGTGACCTTGTCCTTCATCGCCGACAAGGACTGCGACCGCGGGATCAGGGCCCCGGTGTTCTATCTGGGGACATTGCCCAAAGGCAGCGTCCTTTATGTGGCGGAGATGCTTTTCGGCGACCCGGATGAATTGCCGGAGCCGCCGGCGGACGAGGCGGAGGATGAAGACGAGGAAGATGTCGAAGACGACGGCAAGGCGCACGCAACCTTCACCGTCAAGGACGATTTTGCCGTGGATAACCTTTCCGCCAAGAAGGACTGGAGCTATTCAGCCGCCTGGAAGCAGTCATTCGGCCAGCGGGAAAAGGTGTCGCTCTGCGGGATGTGGGATTTTGCACCGGCCAGGGGCGTCAAGGAGCCGCTGCCAGCCGCCGATGCGGAAGACTGGGCGAACTTCATCGTCCCCGGATACTGGCGGGGCGGCAACCTGACCAACTTCGTCCACACCGGCGACGGCAAAACCGTCACCACCTACCGGGGCGTACCGCTGGAGAAGATCCGTTGCGCCTGGTATCGGCGCACAATTGACATCCCCAGCGCCTGGGAAGGTCGCAAGGTGATGCTCCGTTTCAACCAGATCAACCACGACGCCGAAATCCTCGTCAACGGCCAACGTGCCGGCGGCACCAGCGACTTCACCGTCTTTCCGGTCTACTGGGGTGACGCGATGCGCGCCTGCGACCTGGACATTTCGCAGTTGATCCGCTATGGCCAGCAGAACGAGCTGGCAGTGCGGGTGAGCACCGCCAGCGGCCTGGACGAAAGGCGCAGCGGCATCGCCGGCTACGTCTATTTGGAGACCGCGCCGATGGAGAGCTTCGGATCGCCGGCCGTGTCCACGCAGGTCTCCCGCGGGACAATGCGAATCGACTTCAAGGGCAACGCCGTGCATGGCGGCCGGCTGTCCGTCACCATCCGGGACTGGAAGACCGGCGAAGCGGTCTACAAGCAGGAGATGCCATTTGCCGAATCCATCCAGCTTGACTACCTGCCTCCCAGGCTGTGGAGTCCGGACTCGCCGAACCTCTACTGGTGCGAGCTGGCGTTGGAGCGCGACGGCGTGACGATCGACGCGGCCCAAGTCCGCTTCGGCGCCTGCGAAGTCACGGTTAACGGCGGCGACTACTTCCTCAACGGCAGCAAGTTCGACCTGTATGCCGACACCGCCCTGGACCCCAACAACTATTGGACTTCCAACTGGCGGACCAACGCCGACTACATCCGCAAGGAAGCGCGGGCAATGCGCGCCATGAACCTCAATGCCGTCTACTTCAGCGGCATGATGCCCAAGGAGCTGCTGGATGTCTACGACGAAGAAGGGATTCTGGCCATCGCCCATATCGCGTTCAACTACGACACCCATCTGAAGGACAGCGACCAGAAGATGCTGTCGCGCTTCCGCCGGCAGATTGCGACGATCAAGGGCATGGACCGATTCGACAACCACCCGTCGCACATCGGCTTTCTCTTTGACGTCTGGTTCAACTTCCATCCGGGGACGACCAATCCCGAATACATCGGCCTGAAGGCGGATGCCGCCAGCCATCCGGCCTTCGACCGCAACGGCGACATCGTCACCCGCACCGGCGGCGACCCCAACATCGCCGGCGGCGACCGCGGGGCGCGTCAGCGCCGTTTCCGGGAGATCGCCGCGTTGCTGAAGGAGAACTTCCCCGGCAAGCTGATGCTCACCGGGGCCTCCGGCGAGGCGGGCGACGCCTTCTCCACCCACTGCTACCACACCTGGGGGGCGCCCTTCGAGGAGCTCCGCGCCCTCTTCGGCCGCTACGCGCTGCAACGGGAACAGCCGATCTTCATCGGAGAATTCAACATTCCCTACCCAGGCAGCCTCTGCCCGCTGGATGTCTTCAATCCCCACGAAGCCCGGCCGCTGGCATTGGAAAACTTCGCCCGCTACTCCGGCAACCGCGGCTACCGCTGGCGGCCATTCCACTGCCGCCGCCTGCTTCAGGATCTCGGCAACGACTCGCTGATGGGCAGCCGGATGGACCGGCTGGGCGACCTCCAGTTCTGGATTCCCAGCGACCTGTACAGCGCCCTCCTCACGTGCACCAACGAGACCATTGTCCCCGGTTGGCGCTTCTCCGGCGTCACCGGAATCGGATTCTTCGGCTTTGTCCAAAGCTACCACCTGCTGCTGGCAGGCTGTTCCCGCCAGAATCTGGACCGTCCGCTGCCGGACAACCTATCGGCGCCGGCATACACTCCGGAGCACATGGCATACGGCGCGTACCTGCCGCCATTCGACTGCCTTGGGGAGGGGCTGTTCCTGAAGCCGACGCTGTCGATGGCGTCCCATCTGCGCGTCACTGCACCGGTGCTGGCGGAGTTCATGGAGCCGGGAAAGGACCAATACGCACTTGATCATGCCTGGTTCGGCGGCGAAACGCTGAAGAAACAGCTGGTAGTCATCAACGACTCACCGGAGGAAAAGTCCCTGGTCTTCCGGATCACGCTTCGCAACGGCGACAACCGGGTGCTGCGTTCCGTGGAGCGCACCTGCACCGTCGCAGCGGGGGGGCGGTCGGAGCTGCCGGTGGAGTTCGAACTGCCGTTCACCGCCACCCGGGTCGATGGCCGGCTGTCCGCCGAGAGCATCGGTCAGGATCCGCAGGTCACCGCGTCGCTCGACATCCAGTGGTTCCCGGAGGCGCCGCCGCTGAAGACCCGCCGTGCCATCTACCTATTCGACCCCGACGGCGGCGTCAAGCGGTATCTTTCCGCACAGAAAACGCCATTCACGCAGCTGCCATCCCTGGCCGCGCTTCCCGCAGGTCCGGGCATCCTCCTGGTCGGCCGCAAGGCGCTTTCTTCCGCCCATGACATCCCCGACTTCAACCAGCTGGCGGACAACGGCATGAACACCCTGATCCTGGAACAGCAGCTCGCAAGCTCCGCCGAGCTGATGCAGACCCGCACCCGCCATGCCTTCATCAACGCCGCCGCCCATCCGGCGCTGGCCGGTTTCCGGGACCCGGATTTCGCCAACTGGCGCGGCGGAATCTCGCTGGCCGACGCCTATGAGCACAACCCGCCGGGATACGGCTGGGCGGCCGCCGGCAACCGCAACATGCTGGCAAGCCATGTCTTCCGGCGCCCGTCGCATGGCAATTACCGTGCGCTGCTTTGCTCCGGATTCGACCTCTACCAGATACCGTTGCTGGAGTACTGCGGGCAAGGCGGCAGCTGGATCGCCTCCCAGTTGGAGCTGGTGCCGCGTCTGGGCGTGGATCCGGTGGCGACCACGCTGTTCCACCAGCTGGTGTCCTATCTGGACCAGCGCGGCGCCGCCGAGGGCGAAGTGCTCTTCTTCGGCGGGGAAAAGGGCATGGCGCTGCTGGACAAAATGCAAGTCGCGTACACGCCGACGGCATTGCTGGACGCGCAGTCGCTGGAAAATGCGCGGGTGGTCCTGATTTCCGACCCCGATTTCGGCAGCCTCCGCGACCAGGCCATCGCGCTGACCCGGTTTGTCTACCGTGGCGGGCAGCTGTTCTACATCCATGCGGGAGACCAGTTCGAGTCAACCTGGCTGCCATTCCCCCTGAAGCTCAAAAAAGCGACAGCGCGGCAGGCATTGCATAACGTCGACCGCCCTGACAGCTTCTGGCGTTGCGGCTGGGATGACAACGACCTCTACTGGCATGACGAATTCACCCTGCCGGCCTTCGACGACATTCCGGAGCAGGCCAACGCCTTCTCCCCCGGGGTTGTGGTGGACCTCCCCCACGGCGCCGGACGCTTCACGCTGATATCCATCACCCCGGAACTCTTCGGAGACACCCCCGCCTGCGGAAAAACCTGCCGACTTCTCTGCGCCATCCTCTCCGGCGCCGGCGTGGCCATCCGCAATGACGGCGCCGCCTTCGCCGTCCGGGCGGGGGAAAGCCACCGCCTCGACCTGGCCGACTTCAACTGGAGCTTCGCCCTCGACCCGGATGACATCGGCCTTTCAGAGAAGGTCGAGACCGGGGAAAACGGCACCCTCGAATGGCAAAGCGGTCTTGTCGGCGATGGCGCGGAGGTGAAGCTCGGCGTCGCCTTTGAGCAGTTCCTGCGCAGGGAATACGACGGGCATGTCTGGTATCGCCTGAAATTCCCGCTGCCGCCGGAGCTGGAGAATCTCCAGAAGTGCTATTTGTCCATCGGCGCGATCGACGACTTCGACTGGGCGTATGTCAACGGCAAGCTGGTGGGCCATACCGGCCGGGAGACGCCGTCATGGTGGCAGGCGCCGCGGCTGTACGAGATCCCCGGCGGCCTCCTGAAACCGGGCGAGAACGTGATTGCCATCCGCGTGCTGGACGAAAAGGGCGAAGGCGGCATCATGCTGCCAATGGTGCTGGGCAACCAGCCGGTCGTCAAAGGCAAGTCGAACGGCTGGCAGACTCCCTATCCGAATGGCAGCAGCCGCGATTACCATCTCAACCCGGACATCGTCCGGCAGTATTGACGGGGGCGGCGGCGCGTTTTCCGTTCCCGGCCTACGCAACCTGCACTGCCTGCAACATCATACACACACATCCCATGGAACGACTGATCAGAATCGGAAAGGTCAAGGCCTTTTCATCCCTGGAAATTGACCATTCCCGCATCGGCATCGGCTTCGAGAAGCTGGACCGCGGGGTTTTTGATCCGGAAAAGGCCTACGACAAGGTGGCGGCCACCGGCGCCAAGTGGGCGCGGATTCAATCCGGCTGGGCAAGGACAGAAAAGGAAAAGGGTATCTATTCCTTCGAGTGGCTTGACCGGATTGTGGACAATCTGGTCCGGCGCGGAATGCAGCCGTGGATCTGCCTATGCTACGGCAATGGCCTGTATGACGAGGAGGCCGCGAAGATCTACGGTGCAGTTGGCCATCCCCCGCGGACGGAGGAGCAGTACCGTGCATGGTGCCGGTACGTCACCGCCGTCGTCTCCCGCTACCGGGGGAAGGTGCGGTGGTACGAGGTCTGGAATGAGCCCGATGGCATCTGGTGCTGGAAAACCGGCCCGAACGGCACTGACTACGGCCATCTGGTGCTGCGCACCGCCGAAGCGATCCGGGCTGCGGATCCGGACGCCAGGGTCATTGGCGGCAGCCAGTGCCTGTTCGGCCTGGCGTGGCTGCACGATGTCCTGGAAACGGGTGCCGGAATGGCGATGGACGCCTTCTCCTATCACAACTATGCGGAGGATGAGCGCGGACTGCCCGCGCTGGTGGCAGGCAGCAAGGCGCTGCTTCGCCAATACAATCCGTCGATCCGGCTGATCCAGGGCGAGACCGGCACCCAGTCCCGGTCCGGCGGCGCCGGCGCCCTGAATCCAGGCGCGTGGACCCCGCTTCGCCAGGCCAAGTACATGGCGCGGCATACGGTTACGGATTTCATGAGCGACATCATGTTCAATTCCTACTTCTCCTGCATGGACATGTGTGAGGCGCTCGACGGCATAGTCGGCAAGCCATCCACCTGGAAGGACTATGGCTATTTCGGCATCCTGGCGGCCGATTTCGATGAAAACGGCGTCGCCAGCGGCAATTACACGCCGAAGCTGTCATACCGCACCTTCCAGGTGCTCTGCTCGGTATTCCAAGGCGATTTTGAGAAGGTCGACCTGCCATTGAACTTCCGCCCCCATTCCGCCTCGCCCCGGGCGATGTACCGGAAGGAGCCGGAAAGCGCGGAGATGATGTTCGCCGGTTTCCAGAATGCCGGCGGCAAGGCACTGGCCTACTGGAAGCCGGTGGACCTGCTGCGCGAAACCTATGAGGGCACCTGCACCATCCACACCTGCATGGCCGACAAGGTCCGGATAGTGGATCTCCTGGACGGATCCGTCTACGAGCTGCCGCCGGAGATGGACGGCATCCACGACGGCGCGCTCTACAAGGGCTCCCGCGAATTCCTGCATCTGCCGCTGATGGATTATCCGTTGCTGCTTGCCTTCGGCGACTTTTGTTCCATCGAAAATACCCCCTGATCCGCAGGCATCCGCAGTCATCCGCAGTCATCCGCAGGCCGGCTGTGGCCAAAGGCGCATTACATTATGCGCGTCACCCGCAACCGTCCTGCAATCGCCTCACATGAAAATCACCAGAATCGAACCCATTCTCGTCGGCGCGCCCACGCCGGGAGTCGGCCTGCTCTCCAGCCGGAACTACATATTCATCAAGGTCCACACCGACGATGGCCTCTGCGGCCTTGGCGAAGCCACCCTTGAAAGCCATGACAGCAGCGTCCTGGGCGCCTTGAAGGACATCGAAGGGCTGGTCATTGGCGAGGATCCGACCCGGATCGAGTATCTGACGCAGAAGATGGTCAAGCAGCTCTTCTGGAAGGGCGGCGTCATCAAGGGCAGCGCCATTGCCGGCGTGGAGCTGGCGCTTTGGGACATCCTCGGGAAATCCCTGGGGCAACCCGTATACCGGCTGCTCGGCGGTGCGTGCCGGGACAGGATGCGCGTATATGTGAACGGCTGGAGCGGCGGATCGCTTGATCCGGTTGTCATCCGCGAAAAGGCCCGGCTCGCCATGGATGCGGGCTACGACGCCTTCAAATTCAGCCTCGCATTGCCAGTCTGGCCATTGAACGACCCCGCGAATCTCCGTAAAATCGCCAAGGCGGCCGAAGCCATTCGCGAGACCATCGGGCCGGATGCGCTGCTCATGTTCGACGGCCATGGCCGTTACGATGCGGATCTGGCCATCCGCATCGGCAAGATCTTCGAACCGCTGGACTTCACCTTCTTCGAGGAGCCATGCCAGCCGGAGGACGAGGAGGGCCTGGCCAAGGTCGCCGCCCGCGTCAATATCCCGATCGCCACTGGCGAGCGGCTCTCATTCCTGCCCGAATTCAAGCGGCTGCTCACCCGCGGCTGCGCCAGCGTCATCCAGCCGGACATCGGCCACAGCTGCGGCTTCGGAACCGCGCTGAAGGCCGCGCGGCTGGCGGAGGCCTTCAATGCCTTCGTCGCCCCCCACGGCCCGATGAGCCCCGTGATCACGACCATCTCGCTGCATCTGGACGCGATCATCCCGAATTTCCTCATCCAGGAGCGGCTCTTCCTCAACGACTGGCGCAACGAGGTCATCACCGAGCCCCTCAAGGTCGAAGACGGATACATCAGGCTCAACGACAGACCGGGATGGGGCATCGAGCTGAACGACGAACTCTGCAAGGCCCACCCCGCAATCCCGCCGTACACCCCGCAGCTCCACCGCCCCGACGGCGCGGTCTGCGACTGGTGACTATCAGGAGGCACATACCCATCATGGATGATTTCAAAGGCAAAACCGTACTTGTCACCGGCGGATCGCGCGGGCTGGGCGAGGCATTCTGTCATGGATTCGCGCAGCTGGGCTGCCGGGTCATCGTCAATTACGCCCATGGGCGCGAAGCGGCGGAAAAAGTCGCCGCGGAGGTCGGGGGCACTGCGATGTCCTGCGACATTTCCAATGAGGAGTCGGTGGGGGCGATGTTCGCGGCGATTGGCGGCGTCGATCTGCTGGTCAACAATGCGCGCATCGACCCGTACAAGCGTGGCGCCGGCCTCTCCGACGGGCAGTGGTGGGACCAGGTCATGGCCGTCAATCTCAAGGGCGCCTACCTCTGCGGGAAATTTGCGCTGGAGGAGATGAAGAAAAAGGGCTGGGGGCGCATGCTGCACATCTCGTCGATCTGGGCATATCAGCCGGCAAACGAGCGGATGCTTTCCTATGCGGCGGCAAAGTCCGCCATGCACGCCATGAGCCGCGGCTTCGCCAGTCTTGGCGCGCCGCATGGCATCACCTCGAATGTGCTTGCGCCGGGGCTCATCATGACAAAGCTGGTTTCGGAGCGTCTCACCCCCGAGGCCTTCGCCCGGGAGAAGGCGACCATCCCGCTTGGCCGCGGCGAGTCTCCGGAGGAAATCGCCGAAGCCGGAATCAACATGATGCGTTCCGGCTTCATCACCGGCGAGGTGCTCAATATCAACGGCGGCGCCTTCATGCGCCCATAGCCCGAAGGGAGTCCGGACATGGATTTTGAATCATTGATGAAGGCGTGCCCGCTGATCGCGATCCTGCGCGGCATCACCCCGGATGAAACCGCGCCGGTCTGCGACATCCTCCACAAGCACGGCATCCGGCTGCTCGAGATCCCGCTGAACTCGCCGGAGGCGCTGCGGAGCATCGGCATTGCCGTCAGGCACACCGAAGGGCGAATGATGGTCGGCGCGGGGACGGTGCTTGCTCCGGAGGATGTCCGCAATGTCGCCAGCGCGGGCGGGAAGTTCATCATCTCCCCGAACACCGACGTTGCGGTGATCCGCCAGACCAAGGCGTGCGGCCTGCTTTCCATTCCGGGCTTTTTCACCGCCAGCGAGGCATTTGCCGCAATCAGCGCGGGCGCCGACTACCTCAAGCTCTTCCCCGCCATCCTCGGCCCCGGCTATGTCAAGGACCTCAAGGCGGTGGTGAAGAAGCCGATTCTCGCCGTCGGCGGCGTGAATGCCGCCAATCTGCCGGAGTTCATGAAGGTCTGCGCCGGCGCCGGCATCGGCAGTGCGTTGTACAAGGCCGGCAAATCGCTTGCCGACCTCGACCATGACGCCGCCGCCCTGGCAAAGGCAGTGAAGCCGTAAAACGCGTTCAGCGGATCTTAAGCCCCTGCCTCGCCAGCCTCCCCTGGAGTTCTGGAACGGATATTCCGCGCAACGGCGTCGACGACTCCAGCGACAGTGCGGCGGCCGTACCCGCCGCCTCGCCCGTGATCATGCATCCCGGCACCACGCGGATGGAGCTTTGCATCTGGCGGTCGCACGAGATGCACCGTCCGGCAAGCAGCAGGTTTTCCACGCAGCAGGCCAGCAGCGCACGGTAGGGTATGCCATAGTTTTCGCCTGGCTGGTATTCAGTTTCGTTGGCTCTTTTTTCCGCAGCCGCCTGTTCTTCGGCGTCATGGCCCGAGGCATGGATGTCGATCGGGTAGGCAAAGGATCCGATGTCATCCGCAAAATGGCGTCTGGCGCGATAGTCGTCGCCAGTCAGCTGATATTCGCCGCGGATGCGCCGGGATTCGCGCACGCCGAGCATGGATGCCGTCATGGCCAGCTCCGCCTTGGCGAATCCGGGAACGTTATCGCGGAAGAACTGGAGGTACTGCCGCGCCATTCTCCGCCCTTCGATGCAGCTTTGGGTGCAGGACTGGACCTCCAGCGGGCGGTAGTCGTAGGCATGGCCGAGGTTGCCGCAGCCAACGCTGCCGCCGCAACGGAAAAAGCCGACGAAGTGATGCTCGTCTACAGGGATCGTGCCCGCCTTCTCCATCGCGTGCCACTCTTCCCGGCCCATTCCGGCATAGCGGAAACGGGGATCGACCTGGTCAAAATCGACCCCGGCATAGAGTGTGCAGAGGGTGGGCGCCATGACCTGCCCCTGCTCGCCGCCCAATTCAAAGGGTACCTGGGCAAGCGCGCTCAAATTGCCGTCCCCCGTCGCATCGACAAAAATCCTCCCCTTGACGACGGCCAGTCCGGCGGGCGTCCAGACGACGGCCGCCGTCACCCGGCCATCTTCCCTCACCGCGTCGCAGACGACCGTATTGAAAAAAATCCGGACTCCGGCTTCCGTCAGCATTTCATCGAGGACGAGCTTCACCGCCTCGGGATGGATGTTGAACCAGTTGTAGTTCACGGGGACCGCCATGGCCTTTGCCGTGCGATCAACCAGCTCGCGGCAAAGGCCGCCGGAAAGCAGATTCCTGCCGTCACGCATGTAGATGATGCTTGGCAGGAGGCCGTTGGTCATCATGCCGCCCGCGCAGATGCTCTTTTCGAGCAGGATGACGGAGCATCCCCGCCGCGCCGCCGCGATTGCCGCCGCGACGCCGGCGCTTCCGCCGCCGACCACCACCAGGTCAGCGGAGGCGGCGACATCCAGGCATCTGGAGGGAATGGTGAATTTCTCCATGGTCGTTATCCTCTTGTGTTCGGATTTTTCTTTTTTCCGGCGGCCTCACGGGGTCACTCCAGATATCCGATGAAGGTGTCATGCACCGCCAGATCGAGCGTTGGCGCCTTCCCCTCCCCCGTATTGCCGTCGACGAGCCGCCTTGCGCCCTTGACGACGAGGCTTTGCGGCTTTTTGCCCAGATTCGCGGCATAGAGGACGGCCTTCCCATCCGCCGTATGCGCCACATGCCACTGGATGCCCCAGGCGGGCCTGCCGTCGGCGTCGGTCACCTCGACCTCGGGATAGAGGCCATGCGCCCTGGCCAGATCTCCCAATTCCGCGGGGAGCGGTTCCGGTCTGCCGGAAAGCGGCTGGTGGCTGCCGCCGACCTCCTTGGCGGCGGTGGCGGCCTCGAGGGCGCCGAAAACGCCGGAGAATACCACCTTGCCGCCAAGACGGGCGTAGGCCTTCAAGGCGTCAAGGCTGCGGGGGTCAGGCAGCGGGCAGCGCGGCACAATGACCAGCGGAACGGTTTCCGGGGCGATCTGGCCGTCGATGAGCTGACGTTCGTCGATGATGCGGAAGCTCACGCCCGAGAACATCGCCCCTTCGGAGAGGTTGAGGAGCGACTTTACATGGTCCACATTGTCAAGATATCGCGAATGCGGGCTGTAGAAGAAGGCGACAGGGCGGGGGCGGCGCGCCACGGCGTCGTAGAGCGCGATCGCCTCGCGGATGCTCGCCGTCGCCAGGCCGATCTGCAGCATCACCTGCGGGGTGCTTGAGATGTCCAGCTTCTGGTTGATGCCGGGACAGCATACCCAGCTGGTGCCCGCCTTGAGATTGCAGGTCACGTTCTGCTTCATGATCATGTCAAGGCAGTCGGGCGTCGTCACCGGCGGGTCGCAGCGCAGGATATGCCACTCGCTGTCGAAGATGCGCTTCTCCGGCGCGAAGTTGCCCAGGAGAGAGAAATAGGCCGTCTGATAGGGCGCATCGGTGGAGAGCCGCCCATGGCGGTCGTGTCCGTTGTCGGCCCACGAGTCGGTGCCGATGATCGGCGTCAGGCGCGCCAGGCTCATGCGGTCGATGCCGTCCGCATAGTCGTAGAAATTGTGGTCGGGGCTGCCCGCCGGCAGCCATGGCACGCCGAATTCGTGGGGCAGGTGCTTGATGTGGGTCGGGATGCCGGGGGCATACTTGTCGCAGAGGCCCTTCATGAAGACGAAGAAGTCGGTGCCCTGCTCGCGGTTGAACAGGTTCCAGTCCCAGAATCGGGCCGCGTTCCCGCGGTCATGGACGATCGGGCGCGCCATCACGATCTGGCCGATGTCGGTGAAGCTGGTCTTCCACGCGGCATTGACGGCCGACAGCGTGCCGTACTTCTTCAGAAGCCAGGCGCGAAAGCGCGACTGCATTTCGGGAGTATAGTCCTCGAACTGCACCTCGTTGGCAAGGTCGATGGCGACAAGCGCCTTGCTCTTCGCGATGACCGGCAGGACGTTCGCGAGGAATTTCTCGCACATTCCGCGGTAGTCGGGATGGATCGCCGACGCCTTCAGCCAGCCATGTCCCGCCTGGCGCCCCTTCCACTCCTGCTCGTGCAGCGCCAGCAGCCCCGACTCGTTTTCGACCCCGAAGCCGACGAAAGTCCCATCCCACTCGGGATGTTTGTCGAGGAGCCAGCCGGGGGTGTATGGCGCGACCATCAGGTCGAAGCGGATGTGGTACTTCTCATACTGCTCCAGGGAGATCATCGTGCTGCGGATCAGCATGACCGGATCGAAATTGCCCTGGTTGTCGAAGGTGGCGCCGGGCCAGACGTGTTCCGAAACGAGGTTGACGCCCATCATCGCGAATTCGGGCGCGCGGGAACCAAGCCCCCACCCGCAGACGCCACCGTAGAAATCATCATCGTCGGGCGCCAGGAAGAAGGCGCCGCGGCGCTCATCGTTGAAGCGCCAGATGCGGTTCGGCTGTCCGTCTTCCCGGATCTGCGCGGCCATCTTCTCGGCCGCCTCCAGAAACAGCTCGAAGCAGACCTCGTTATTCCGGTGCAGGCGATACCAGAGCGAATCGACTGCCAGGCGCAGCGCGGCGCGGCGCGCCTGCCGGAACTCGACCTGGCCTGGAGTCGGCATGTCGGCCGTGAAATCCTTTTCCTGCCAGATGAAGTCATTGAGGGCGTCGACCCGCGCGGACCACTCGGCCTTGCCGGGAAGCGGCGCCTCGGGCGGCATCACGCCATCGAACGCCGAGGCCGAAAGGCCATTGTACCAGCCGTGTAGACCGCGGTCGGAGTCATCACGGGCGCCAAGCTCGGCACGCAGCGGCAGGCGCGGCGAAACCGTCCCCCGGGCCGTTGCGACCGCGAAGCCGCGCACCGCCAGGACGGCGTGATCCCTGAAGAGGATGACTGAGACGACCCCCGGAGTCAGCCGCCCCCAGTGCACCACGGTCGTCTCCCAGAGGACGGGACGGGAAAGCGCCCTGACCCCGCCATGGGAAAGGCGGAAACGGCCGCGACGGATGGCATCGACAGTCAGGAATTCCTCGCCGTTGGCGTCATAAAGCGAAAGAATACGCGAGTCTGGCCACGAGATGCTGCAGTCCGCCGGCGTGAAGTCGATGTCGATGCGTACCGGCAAGGCGCCATCCCAGACGTCGTCGACGGCGATCTTCGTCTTTTCGGGCCAGATGTTCCAGACGCCAAGGCTGTCGATCTTCACGGGGGCGCCGCTTAGCGTGGACGCCCTGACATTTTCGGGCAGTGGCGACGACTTCCAGGATGCCTGGAGACTGCCAGCCGCTAAAAACAGAAATGCAATGGCGCTCAAAAGCTGTCTACGCAATTTCATAAGAAGGATGCTCCCCTATTTTCGATTCAAAGGCAGTAATCCGCGGTGATACTACCTTATTATACTTGATAATTCCTAAATAACCAGCGGCGAGCCGCAAAAAAAACGATTTATTTTCTCGCCAGGCGTTCCGGCGCCCCGTTTTCGCGCCGCCCGCCCGTCACCGGTCGCCATCCCTGAAGATAAGCTGCGGCGGCACGTTGATGGACTGCGGCAGCGGCTCATTTGCCGCCAGCACCGAAATTGCGCGCTTGCCCATTTCCTCCAGATTGACGAGGACCGTGGGGAAGTGCGACTGATAGCTCAAATAGGGGCGGATGTTGTCATACCCGAAGACCATCACCTGTTCGCGCATCCCCAGGCTTTCCAAGGTGGCGGCGACACCAGCGGCCAGCAGGTCGTTGGTGCAGCAGACGGCGTCGAAATCGACTTTATCCCCGACGAGCCCGTGGATGAATTCCCGGGCGATGGCGAACTGTCCGTCGTCGGCATGGGGGCGCGGGTCCATTTCGGCGATCGCCTCCTGGGGGATGTCAACGCCGTGGAAGTGCGCCGCGCGGCAGATTCCATCGATCCGCCGTCGGTAGTTGTCGTTTTTCTGCTTCAGGGAGAGGATCTGCAGCTTTTTGCATCCGTGGCTGCAAACGTAGTCGCCGACCGCGAAGCCGCCGGCAAAATCGTCGTTGAAGATGCCGGTCACCGAAGGCGGCATCTTTTCGAACGCAGGGAAATGGAAGTTCAGGAAGACAAAGCGCTGGTCGGGATATTTGGCGACCAGGTCGCAGGCCAGCTTGACGTCGTACCAGGCAAGGATGATGATCCCCAGCAGATTGCCCTGGAAATTCTCGCGGTACACCGGGATGCTCCGCTCGGAGAGGATGATGATGTCGATCTCCTCCTCCTGCGCCTTCTCCTGGATGCCACGGTAGATCGTGCCGAGAATGTCGTCGTTTTCGATCTGGGCGCAGGATCCGGGATTGAGAATCGCGCACACCCTGGGCATGCCATCCTTGCACGGCGGGCGGCCGCCCCGGACGAAGGTGCCCTTCTTGGGGCGGCGGAAGCAGACGCCGTCGTTGATCAGCAGCGTGCATGCGCGCTCGACGGAGCGGTTGCTCAATCCCGCGAGTCTGCCGAGGGTCAGGATGTCCGGCAGCTGGGTGTCCGCCGGAATCTGATTGACCCTGATGAACGCCTCGAGCTGATCCCGGAGCTGGACGTATTTGGGATAGGCCTTGTTGCTGGTGATGGTGATCTTCAGGGAATCGAAAAGCATCTCGTCAAAAAAACTTTTTTCTCGTTGCAGCCGGCTTCACCCCGAATTGCATGAATCCGGGCATCTGGTCAGATTCATTTGAATGCGGTGGCATTGTCCCCGCGCCTTGGCACCGGGATCAACGAACGCCTAGAATATACTGCATCCCGTGCGTTCCCCCGATGCACAAGCCGTCAAATTTGCTGAAAAAAGCTTTTTTTGGCGCATGCCATCCCGGCAATCGGAAGAATCGTGTATATTGTGTATATTATCAAGTATAATCACGAACAATCACCTTTTTCTGTCCGGCATTCCCAAGTCAAGAGATGAAAAGACACATGGAGCAGTTCTTTCCCTTCGGCACCCAGTATCACCGTGCGCCGACCCCGCTTGAGGGCGAGTGGGACGGCGACATGGAGGAGATTGCCGCCAGGGGATACACGCACGTGCAGTTTCGTCCGCAGTGGCGCTGCCACGAGCGGATCCGCGGGCAATACGACTTTTCCGAACTCGACCGGCTTTTTGCCGTCGCCCAGTCCAAGGGGCTGCGCGTCATCGTGAAGCCCCAGCTTGAGAACGCCCCCGACTGGGTTTTCACTGAGCTTTCGGGGACCCGGATCGGCTTCAACGGCCAGCCGCTTTCACCCATCGCCCACGCCGCCTTCTATGTCGGCGGCTGGTGGCCATGCTTCGACGTCCCGGCGGTCGCCGAAGCGGCGGAGAGGTTCACCGAGGCGCTGGCCAGGCATGTCAGCGGCCAGAAGGCGCTCTGGTTCTTCAACGCCTGGAACGAGCCGCGCAGCCGCCCGTTGGGACAGTGCTGCTGCCGGCATTCGCTCCAGAGCTACAGGGATTATCTGCGGGGGAAATTCGGCACCATCGAGGCGCTCAACGGCAAGTACGGCAAGGCGTGGACCAGTTTCGACACGATTTTCCCGCCGCATTCCCACTCCGACTACGTCGAGCTTTTCCTGTGGCGCCAGTGGGCGGGGCACTCGGTCGCGCACCAGGTAAGGCTTTCGGCCTCCGGCTTGCGGCGCGGCGCCCCCGGCGTCCCGGTAATGTGCCATGTAGGCCAGGCCAGCATCGTGCAGGATCCGGCCTGCGACACCAGCAACGACCTTCTCAATGCGCGGGAGGTCGACTGGTACGGCTGTTCCTTCCCCGTGGAGCTGCTGCCCCGCTGCGGCCTGGAACGCCATCAGCCCCACTTCCTGAGCGCCTGGATGCGCCGTGTCGACCCGGGATACTGGTGCCAGGAATTCTACACCAACTACTCCTGCTTTCACCCTGAGGCCGACCCCGAATACGTCGAACAATGCCTGTGGGTTGCGCTGGCCGCCGGCTGCCGCGGCCTCACCTTCTGGCAGTACCGCTCCGAGCGGCTCGGCGAGGAGTCCAACGGCTGGGGCATGCGTGAGATGGACGGCTCGCCCACGCCCCGCAGCCGGCGGTGCGACTGCGTCGCCGGCCAATTGCGCGAATGGGGCGCCGCCTTGGCGGAGACCGACCCGACGCCAGCCAGGGCGGCGGTGCTCTTCGACCGCGAAAACGACCTTCTGATGCGGATCGAGGCGATGCATGGGGCGCTGTCCGGCATCGCCGCCATCGCCGAGGACTGCAACTACAGCTACAAGAAATACCTCCGGGGCGCGGCCTATTTGCTCCGTTGCGGCGGCTACGCGTCCGACTTCGTGACCCCCGGCGGGGAGGATTATTCCAGCTACAGCCTCATCTGCACCGGCGCCTGGGAGATGGTCCCGGAGGCGGCCGTCCCCGCCCTCGAGAGATTTGTTGCGGACGGCGGCACCCTGCTCATCGAATACCCCTTCGCCTGCCGCGACGACCGCACCTGGATGGCGCTCAAGCGTCCGGCGTCGGGGCTGGAAAGGCTGACGGGATGCACCGAGAAGCACCGCACCGACTTCCAGTCACCCGACGGCACGGCGAAGATCATCTACGCCGACGGCGTCATCGACAATGCCGCCTTCTGCCAAGTGGAGCTTGCGTCCCTGTCCGGCGAGGTCATCGCCCGCTGGGAGGACGGCACTCCCGCGGTGGTCCGGAACCGCTTCGGCCGGGGCCAGGTCTTCACGGCCGGAAGCAACCTCGCGTTCGGGGCGGCCCATCGCGGCGAAGCAGATTCCCTGCCCTACCTCTACACGCTTGCCATGGCGGCTTCCGGCCTCCCCGCAAAGGACGGAAGGGTATGGGATCTGGAACGCTCGTCAAAGAGCCACCGCTTCCGCTTCCTCTTCCACCCGTTTGACGGCGAGGCCGATCGCGCCATCCCCGAAGGCTTCGAGCTGCTGTACGCCAGTCCCCGCGCGAAGGCGGAAGGCCGGAGGCTGATCCTCGGCGCCCAGAGCACCGCCATCCTCCACAGAAAACAGGATTGACGCCATGCTGGAAATCAAGACCTCCAGGCCCGCATTCGACCGGATCTTTGCCACCACCCTCCGGTCGCTCGTCAATCGGGTGGAGCCGGACGGCTTCTGCCACACCAGCTTCGGCGAATGCGGAAACGTCAAGTGCTATGGCGTACGCCACTACCTCCGCGATGCGTCCGAGGCGGCGCGGGCCCTGGCGCTCACGGGCAATGTGGAAAAGGCGATCGCCATCCTCCAGTTCAACTTCCGCTCGGTGCCGGCGGGGCAGCGCCATCTCCCGCACGTCGTCAACCGCGACGGGTCCATCCAGGCGAACAGCATCCAGACCGACACCCTGCCCCACGCCGTCCTGGCCATCGAAGCCTGCGCGGCGGCCGCGGGCGAGACGGCGCAGATCGCCGCGCTGCGCGATCAGGCGATCAAGTTCGCCGACATGCAGTGGGACGACCACTTCCACGCCGAGGCCTCGCTCCTCGACTCGGGGAACTACAACGAGCAGGGCTTTGCGGAACTGCGACGCGAACCCCTGCTTGACCTTTTCTCCAATGCCTCCAACTACGCGATGTGCCAGGCGCTGGCGCCATATGGGCCGCGCTTCGGCAGACGGGCGCAGCTGCTGTCTTCGGGCATCGAGTCCAACCTCCTCGACCACACGGCCGGAGTATACCGTGCCGCCATAAGGCTGGACGGGACAGGCGTCGATTCACCGCTGAACTGGATCAGCCTCTACCCTGTCCGCTGGTATCGCCGCAACCTGGCGCCATATCGGGAGGCATACCGCCGCCTCTGGGAAACCACCTGCAACGACTGGGGCGGCGGACTCCTCATCCCCTGCTGCGAAGAACCGGCGCTCTCCTTCCGGACGATGGGAAAGGTCGTCGCCGTGCTTCTCGCCTTTGCGGCGCAAACCGGCGATGACGACAGGCTCGGCCTCCTTCTGGACTTCATCGAAAAACGGACCGTGCGCCCGGCGGAGCTGTGGCCTGAGTGCTGGTTCCATCACCCGCCCGAAAATCCAGACGAATATCTGCAGTGGTTCTTCAGCGAATACCGGGGAGTCTGGACGCCATTCACCGAGAATCCCGACGGCGATTACACCATCGACAGCGGCAACTGCGAACAATCGGCGGTCTTCATCGTGGAAACCGTGCGGCACCTCCTGCCCCTGCATCCGCGCCTTGACCTTTCTGGGAAAAAATGAGCAGGAAAACTGCTCCAGCCCCTGCCCCCAAAAAACAAACGAGGAGATCAAAATGAAGAAGAACTTTACCCTGATCGAATTGCTCGTAGTCATCGCGATCATCGCGATTCTGGCGGCAATGCTGCTGCCGGCGCTTTCGAAGGCCCGTGACCGGGCGCGCAGCATCAACTGCATCAGCAATTTGAAGCAGCTCACCCTCTCCGCGGCCATCTACGTCACGGACTACGGCGTGCTGCTTCCGCCATGGACGATGGGGATGACCGCCAACCGCGGCAGCTGGAACATGCGCCTCTATGATCTGGGATATCTCAGAAATATCAAGTCATTCCTGTGCCCGGTCACCAAAACCTCCCTCACCCGGGACAACTACAACGACTGGTATTATACCTACGGCAGAACCGTCTGGAGCTATACCGCCGGATCGATCCTGACTGTCGCCGCAACCGAACACAATACCATGGATGCCATGCTTGACAAGACCGGATTCAACCGGGGCGACAATGGCATGGGCAGCGCGACCCTGCCGCCATCGGACACCATTCTCTTCTGCGACTCGATGCACTCGACGGCCTTCATGCAAATCTATCTGCTGGCGCCGCGCGCCGAAACATACGTATACAAGTTCAACGCCAGATCCCACAGCGGCCGCGCCAACTTCTCCTGCAACGACGGCAGCGCCCGCTCCGCCAAGCCGGCCGAACTGACCGAGAAACACCATGTTCTCGCCGGTTGCATCCTCGGCAACTGAAGACGCGGACGCCTGAAAGCCCCCCCCCGCGGCCAACTTTTTTCCCCGACCCCCTTGAAAAAACGGGGGTTTTTGCTTATAATAATAACTGGACCGACACTGGACCGAAAACAACGCAAGGAGCTTCCCCATGACCATGAACCGTGCTGACGGTACCATGACTCAGCAGATGCGGATCCGGTATTTTGTGATGAACCTCATCTATCACAGCGCCGGCAAATCCGTGAAGGTCCCCTCGACCCGTGAGCTTGCCGAGCGGTTCGGGATCGCGCGCAGCACCGTCCAGCTTGCATTCGAGCAGCTCATCAAGGACGGCTTCCTGGTTTGCCGCCAGGGCGCGGCGACCATGACGAATCCGCTCAGCCACTTCGTGCTCCAGCCCAAGGACCGCAATCCGCTGATCGGCATCAAGCTCTATGAGGGCGACGCATTCTACTACGGCGCGAACTTCTGGCGTTCCATCTCCTCTGTCGCCACGGAGCTCACCGACCGCGGCTTCAACCTCCGGCTGCTCATGAACGCCGCGACCACACCGGTGAGCATCGACCGCGAGGTCCACGAGTCCTACCTTGACGGCATCATCCTCATCGACACCTGCCTGGACTACATCAATGCCGCGCGGCAGTCGATGCCCTGCGTCGTCATTTCGAACGCCCGGATCCCCGGCCTGCCGGCCCAGGTGATCCGGAGCCAGGGCCTGGCCATCCGCCAGCTCTCGCGGCTCCTCCACGCCAGGAACTGCTCCCGGGGAATCAACATCATCAGCTCGTCCAGCCCCCATGACGACCACCGGGTGGTGTCGCGCCTTGCCGAATGCAATCCGGAGCTTGCGTTCATGGACCTGGAGCTGGATGCGGTCCGCCGGGAAGTGCGGGAGAATCCGCCTGACGTCATCATCCATTTCGAGCAATATGCGGAAACCCTCCAGAAGCTTGTCGATGAAAGCGGCCATGACATCCTGCTGGTCTCCCGCAAGTCTCCCGTCCGCGACCAGTACTACCGCGGCTGTTATTTTGATTTTCCGATGGAGCGCATGGGGCGCATCGCCGTCGACATGCTCGAGTCGCTGCTTGCCGGGGAAAAATCCCTCCCCGCGTGCACCGTCGAGGCCAGCTTGAAGACAAGGGGCAATTTGGCCAAATAAGCGCACCTGAATGCCGTGAAGCTTTTTTTCGCCATGGTTTCGTCATTTTCCGGTCGCGCACTCACGGTACGCCTCCCCAGAATTACCCATCCTGGCGCAAAATCACCGAACTTCACGGATCCAGAGTGCAGATATCCGAAATCACGAAGAAAGGAGGAAATGACATGGCGATGAAACACCTGGCGGATGCATCAGCCGCATCCCGGCAAAAGCGCAGCCATTGCAACTTCACGCTCATCGAGCTGCTCGTCGTGATCGCGATCATCGCGATACTGGCGTCGATGCTGTTGCCGGCGCTCTCCAAGGCCCGGGAGAAGGCACGGACCATCAGCTGCGTGAACAACCTGAAGCAGCTCGGACTTGCCGCGATGGCCTACACGATCGATTTTGACGACTACATGCCCTCGCAATACTGGTTGCAGGAGACTCTCCAGTATGTGAAACCAGGCGCCCTCGCCGAGGCGCTGCATGGCTCGAAAACCCGGGTCTTCGAGAAGCTGTACCTCTGTCCGTCAGGGGTCTATCCGCGAAGGGACAATAACGGCTTCCTCCTCCAGGACACCTACGTCATCGCCGGCAACAACGGCGGCCCCTCGCACAGCGGCACGGCCAGGATCTTCTTCGCCGGACGGAACGAGGGGCTCACGGACCAGAACAAGTACTGGCATCCGAAAATCACCCATGTGGTGCAGGCAAGCTCCAAGATCTACCTTCTTGAGGACGGCCTGCGCTGGCAGCAGGGCGCGCCCATCGCGGACTTCGCGAACAAATACGCCATTGACGCCTATCCGGGAATCCCCCACGGATCCATCGGCAACATCCTGAGGGCCGACGGCGGCTGCCAGAGCCTGAATCTCATGCACTACATTTCCCCGTCCGACCAATACGCGCCATACCGCACGGGCGGAAGCATCGACATCAACCGCTACACCATCAACCTGCTTCCGCTGACCAAGCTGTTCTGACCACCTTGCCATAGGGCTACATCATGCTGAACATCCACAACTACCCCGACATCACCTTCCCCAGGGATTTCATCTGGGGAAGCGCCACCGCCGCCCACCAGATCGAGGGCGATGACATCCATTCCATCAACTGGCGCGACCAGACCGAACACCCGGAACGCTTCATCCACCACTCCGGCAAGGCCTGCGACAGCTACCGGCTCTATCGGGAGGATGTGGAGCTGATCAAATCCCTCGGACACCAGGCGTACCGCTTCTCAATCCCGTGGTCCCGCATCGAACCCGAGGAGGGGAAGTTCTGCCAGGAGGCCGTCGACCACTACATCGACCTGCTCCGGCTGCTCAAGGAGGCGGGGATCAAGACCTTCGTCACCATCTCCCATGGCAGCGACCCGGCGTGGTTCTGGGACCGGGGAGGATTCGGCGACCGCAAGGCGCTGCACTACTTCGATCGCTATGTCGACTTCATCGTCCCCAGGCTCGACAAGAATGTCGACTACTGGATGACCATCAATGAAATCAACATCATGCAGCGTCCGGGATGCGACCCGTTTGAGCTGCGCAAGAACTACATGATCTGCCACGGCAGGGCGTACCGCATCATCAAAAGGCACTCCGTCAAGCCGGTCGGCGCCCCGCACGCCGCCGCCGCCATCGTGCCCAAGGATCCGCATTTCGACGGCGACAAGGCGCACGCCGCAATGAAGGACTGGATCCTCAACGGCTTCTTCTATCATGCGCTGCGCACCGGCGAGCTGGTCTTTCCGCAATACGACGCCGAGACCTTCCCCGAGATCCGGGACTCGTTCGACTTCTGGGCCATCAACTACTACACGCGCAGCGAAGTGTCCTCACGCACGAAAAGCGGCGAAGCCGAACTGCTCACCTACCAGCAGCTCAAGCTCATCGACAAGGAGTTCTACATGAGCAGCTTCTATCCGGAGGGGCTCTACAACGAACTGCTGAGGCTGAAGGACAAGCCGGTGTTCATCACGGAAAACGGCTGCTGCTGCGAGGACGACCGCTGGCGCATCGTAAAAATCTGCCAGGACCTCTCCGCCGTCCGCGACGCGATGGACTCCGGCGTGGACATCCGCGGCCTCCTGCACTGGTCGCTGATCGACAACTACGAGTGGGTCAGCTTCATCCCCCGCTTCGGCATGGTCCACGTCGATTTCAAGACCTTCAAGCGCACCCCGAAGCCCAGCTCGCAGTTCTTCAAGGAGATCATCGAACACCACGGCTTCACCCCCGCAATGGTCGACAAGTACCTCCCCGAGCTTCCCAAATTCAAGCTTTTCAAATAGGAGCCATCCCCATGTTCAAGCGACTCTTCACCATTCTGACGCTGCTGACGGCGGCAATGCTTGTTGGCGCCCAGTCCAACCTCTGGCCGAATCCGGGTTTCGAGAGCTGGAATCCACAGCTGGATCTGCCCGGAGACACCGAATGGCAATGGACCTACCGCGACCTCAACCGGAAACGCTCGTCCTTCGAGGTCCTTGAACAAAGCGACGCCGAGGCCGCCTCCGGCAAATACTCCCTGCACCTCAAGGATGCCAGCGCCGACCGCACCGTCAGCGGCTTCGGCTGGCGCGTCCCGAAGCCGCATGTCCATGCGGGGAAAATCCTCGATTTCTCCGTCATGGCCAAGCAGGTCCATGCCGGGCGTCCCGGCACGGTCGGCGTCCTGGTGGTCGCGCTGACCAAAGGCAAGCCGGTCCATGCGGAACGATTCATTCCGACCGCAAATCCGACCGGTTGGGAAAAGCTGTCCATCCGGCTGCCCCTCCCCGCCGATCTGACCGGCCTCACCATCTTCTTGATGTGCTCCAACCACTTCAACACCACGGCGGAGGCCTACTTCGACGACGCCGTTCTGGTCATCGGCGATGATGGCGCCGCGGCGGACGTCCAGGACGGGAAGCCGTAGTTTCCCGACTACCGCAAGGACTTCGGCACCGTCATCCGCTTCCCGCAGGATCTGCCGTTTCCCTGGAACCACGAGTACTGGGGCGGCTTTTCCCTCGACGGCAAGTCCCGGACCCGCTACGACCTGAAGCAGGCGACCATCCCGCTGGCGGGGATCCGCTTCCACGCCGGCCGACCCGACCGTATGATCGACCTCTCCGCATTCCGGCCGGAGCAGGTGAAATTCTCCATGCTCGCCAGCCGGAATGTGAAATTCTTCATTGATCCATAATTCCATGGTCCACGTCGATTCCAAGACCTTCAAGCGCACCCCGAAGCCCAGCTCGCAGTTCCTCAAGGAGATCATCGAGCACCACGGCTTCACCCCCGCGATGGTCGACAAGGACCTCCCCGAGCTTCCAAAATTCAGGCTTTTCAAATAGGAGCCGTCCCCATGTTCAAGCGACTCTTCACCATTCTGACGCTGCTGACGGCGGCAATGCTTGTTGGCGCCCAGTCC
This sequence comes from uncultured Lentisphaeria bacterium, assembly GCA_934661755.1. Taxonomy (GTDB): domain Bacteria; phylum Verrucomicrobiota; class Lentisphaeria; order Oligosphaerales; family Oligosphaeraceae; genus CAKUJM01. The sequence continues at coordinate 25,931 of CAKUJM010000019.1, forward strand.
AACCTCTGGCCGAATCCGGGTTTCGAGAGCTGGAATCCACAGCTGGATCTGCCCGGAGACACCGAATGGCAATGGACCTACCGCGACCTCAACCGGAAACGCTCGTCCTTCGAGGTCCTTGAACAAAGCGACGCCGAGGCCGCCTCCGGCAAATACTCCCTGCACCTCAAGGATGCCAGCGCCGACCGCACCGTCAGCGGCTTCGGCTGGCGCGTCCCGAAGCCGCATGTCCATGCGGGGAAAATCCTCGATTTCTCCGTCATGGCCAAGCAGGTCCATGCCGGGCGTCCCGGCACGGTCGGCGTCCTGGTGGTCGCGCTGACCAAAGGCAAGCCGGTCCATGCGGAACGATTCATTCCGACCGCAAATCCGACCGGTTGGGAAAAGCTGTCCATCCGGCTGCCCCTCCCCGCCGATCTGACCGGCCTCACCATCTTCTTGATGTGCTCCAACCACTTCAACACCACGGCGGAGGCCTACTTCGACGACGCCGTTCTGGTCATCGGCGATGATGGCGCCGCGGCGGACGTCCAGGACGGGAAGCCGTAGTTTCCCGACTACCGCAAGGACTTCGGCACCGTCATCCGCTTCCCGCAGGATCTGCCGTTTCCCTGGAACCACGAGTACTGGGGCGGCTTTTCCCTCGACGGCAAGTCCCGGACCCGCTACGACCTGAAGCAGGCGACCATCCCGCTGGCGGGGATCCGCTTCCGCGCCGGCCGACCCGACCGCCTGATCGACCTCTCCGCATTCCGGCCGGAGCAGGTGAAATTCTCCATGCTCGCCAGCCGGAATGTAAAATTCTTCATTAACCTGTATTCCTGCGACGGCGGCAAGCTCGGTTCTTTCGGCTTCAAGCAGGGCGGACGCCCCGAAAACGGCATGTTCCGCTACGAATGCACGCTTGCCGATCTCAAGATGGACGCCGCGCCCGCCGATCTCTCGCAGCTTTTTCTCCAATTCACCGAGTCGCTCGACCCCGGACCGCTGGAATTGCGCGAATGCGCCCTCCATCTGCCCTCCCCTGACGCCAGACTCGGGCAGTCCGCCCAATTCCACAAGTTCCTCGCGGAGTCGGGTTCCGGAGACCACGTCTGGACCCACGACCAATGGAGCCGTCCGGAGCTGCGCAACGGCACCTTCATTCTCGATGGCAAGGCGACCTTCTTCATGGGGCCGCTTGCCGCATCCTACTGCATGGACCGCGACTTTTCGCCGCGCGCCAATCCGCTGGGCATCCAGCACCCCGCGTACCTGCAGAAGCCGGATGCGGAAATCTTCCGCCTGCTCGGCTTCAACACCTACCACCTCTGCGACATCATCCACGACCGCACCTTCACCACGAATTTCCGCAAGGAACGCCAGGATTCCCGCGATTTCAACGCCGGACTCCCCGGTGTCCCGTCGGTCATGGACATGAGCATCGGACGCACTCCAATGCTCGACCCGGAAAAGGAGGAGCGGCTCGCCCAGCAGAACCCCGACTGGCATGTCTACATCCCGTTCTGCCCCGAACACCCCGAGGTCAGAAAATACTACGAACGACGCTGCCGCGCCCAGGCGGAGGAGGCGCTGGCCGCCGGATACAACGTGTTTTCATACGAGCTGATCAACGAGTCGAACTACAACTGCTTCTGCGATTTCAACCGCAAGGCCTTCGCGGAGGCGATGAAGAAGGAATACGGCACGCTGGACGCCCTCAACCGCGCCTGGGGAACCAGCCTCAAAAGCTTCGACGCCGTCGCCTGGCTGCCCGTCCGCGACATGATCGAGAGCCGCAACCAGTGGTGCCAGTTCGCGGCGGAGCGCTACATCCGCTTCCTGCTTGAGCTGAAGGACAACATCCGCAAGGTCGACCAGCGCAACAACGTCTTCTTCACCGAACAGCTCGCCCTCCAGAACGTCTATTCCGCCCGCGGCGCGGGAATGGACTACCGCCGGATCGCCGATGTCATGGACGTGATCACCCACGAGGGCGGAATGCGCTTCGGCAACTCCGCCGCACGCCAGACCGGAAACGTCATGGAGGATGCCGCATGCGCTGAAAACCGTGCCTATCTCTACGTGAGCGACTTCTTCGACGCCATTGCCACCGCACGCGGCAAGGCCGTCATGAATGACGAATACTACTGCGCCCGCTTCGACTTCGGGAAGCGCGTGCCAAGCCGCCGGATCGACATGGTTTCCGCGCTCTGGAGCGAAATCTTCCACGGCTCCTCCGGCGCACTGCTTTACTCCTGGGACAAGCGCTTCTGGGAATACAAGGATTTCGAAGGCGCAAAGCAAAATGTCATCAACGGCGGATACAAGGCATACAGCTACCTCAACCCCTGGAACTGGCCGCCGGACCAGCTTGATTTCGGAAAGATGTTCTTCAGCGAGCTGGAGCCATACCGCGAAAAGCTCCTTCCGGCCCCCCGCAAGCCGGGCGCGTCGGTCGCGCTCTTCCACTGCCATCCCTCCATGCGGCTGGAAGGCTACGGAAAATATTCCTTCCAGCAGAAGATGTTCAACTGGCATGAGGCGCTCCTGGCCGCCCAGTTCCCACTGCAGATCGTCTTTGAGGAAGAGCTCGAACGCGGCCTGCCCGAGGGCATCGCCGCCCTGGTCGTCCCCGAGGCGACCTACGTCACCGCCCAGACCATCCCCGCCATCACGCGCTTCATCGAACGCGGCGGGATCGTCATCGCCGACAACGGCGCATTCACGCATGACACCCACGGACGCGCCATCGCCGCGCCGGCCGGGGCGATCATCCGCCTGGACGCCGCCGCAGGCGACTCCGGCAGTGCGCTGGTCGCGCAGCTCGAACGCGCCGGAGTCCGCCGCCACGGCACGCTTGTCGAAGATGGCAAACCGCTGCGCGGACCGGACCTGCAGCTCATCGACCGCGGATCATTCAAGATGGTCTTCCTGCTGAACATGGCGGACACCATCCACCGCTTCCCCATCCTCAAGCTCTTTCCGAAGGAGGACACGCCCTTCTACCTCTGCGATGCGGTCCGGCGCGAGCTCATTCTCCCGGAACACGGCCAGACCTGGAGCAAGGCGGAGCTGGAGCGCGGCGTGTTCATCATCATCCCGCCGCAGGAACGCGTGCTGCTGACCCTCCAGACCGCAAAGCCGGAGGGCTTCACCCCCGTCACCCAGGAGGCGATCCGCCAGCGGGCGCTGCCGTTGAAGAATGCGGACGACATCCGGATTGCGGAAGAAAACGCACGGCGCGAACAGGTCCGACGCGAGCGCGAGGAAGCCCGCGTCTGGCACGGAGTCGACACCCACCAGTGCCGGCCGCTGGATCTTGCGAAGGCCGCGAACATGGCCTTCGCCGATGAAGTCCCCGGCGACCAAAAGGGCGGATGGTTCGATCAGGGGAATATAGATTATGCCGACATGCCGCTCGGCGAAATCCACGCCGCCGGCATCCCCTTCACCATCATCGACCCCGCCAGGAATGGCGGACGCGCCGCAATCGTCCTCAACGGTTCCTTCCGCCCATACTTCCCCGAGTCGGCAGAGGCAATTGCGGTCGGCGGCAAGGTCAAGCGCCTCTATTTCCTCCACACTGCCGGCTGGGGCGACAAGCCCGGGACCGCGGTCATGCTCTACCGCATCCACTACACGGACGGCACTTCGGCCGACGTCCCCGTGCGGATGAAGCAGGAAATCAACTCATGGGGGGAAATCGAGCATCTGCCCGCCGCGAAAATCGCCGTCGAGCGCACCAATCCGGTGAAAAAGCACCTCCAGTGCTTCGCCTGGACCAACCCCCATCCGGAAAAGGCAGTCAGCTCGCTTGACATCATCTCGCTCAAGACCGGCGCGGTCCCGGCCATCGTCGCCATCACCGCCGAAAACGCCGAATAAACAAGCATCTGTGTCCGTGAAGCCAGGCGCTTTTGCGCCATGATTTCGGCATTCAGGAAGGAAAACACCCCATGCTCAATACCCTGTCATATCCGGAAATCAGATTTCCGGAAGGATTCCTCTGGGGATCCGCCACCGCCGCCCACCAGATCGAGGGCGACGACGTCAACTCGCGCGAGTGGCATCAGCAGATGAACAACCCCCGCATCGCCAAATCCGGGAAGGCATGCAACAGCTACCAGCTCTACAAGGAGGACATCGAGCTGCTCAAATCCCTCGGACACCAGGCGTACCGGCTCTCAATCCCATGGAGCCGCATCGAGCCCTCCGAAGGCGATTTCTGCCAGGCGGCAATCGACCACTACGTCGATCTGCTGAACCGCCTCAAGGAGTCGGGGATCAAGACCTTCGTCACCCTCCTGCATGGCAGCTCCCCGCAATGGTTCGAAGAGCGCGGCGGAATGCTCAACCGCGAAAACTTCAAGTTCTTCGAGCGCTACGTCTCCCGCATCGTCAAGGCGATCCACGAATATGTCGATTACTGGATGGTCATCAACGAGTTCAATATTGCCGGCGGACGACTCGACGAGGACTACCGGGCCTGCCGCGCAAACAACCTCATCGCCCATGCGCGGGGCTACCGCATCATCAAGACCATGAGCAGCGCGCCCGTCAGCTCCGCCCATGCATTGCGCGCCGACGTGCCCGCCAATCCCTTCGACAAATTCGACCGCATCTTCGCGGAGCTGGATGACTGGAAGGTCAACGAATTCTTCTTCCACGCCATCCGCACCGGCGAAATCGTGCTGCCGTACATGGACGCCGAGTACGTCCCCGAGGTCAAGGACTCGCTGGACTACTGGGCAATCAACTACTACTGCCGTAACCTCGTCTCCGGGCGCCGGCAGACCGCCGACTCCGTCTGGTACACCGCGACGCACCAGAAGATGATCGACATGAACTTCTATCTAGAGGAGTTCTATCCCGAAGGGCTTCTCAACGGCCTCCAGCGGCTGAAGGACAAGCCCGTGTTCATCACCGAAAACGGCCTGGCCTGCGACGACGACCGCTGGCGCATCCTCAAGCTGGCACAGGACCTCGCCGCGATCTCCGACGCGATCAAGAACGGCGTCGATGTCCGCGGCTATCTCCACTGGTCGTTCATGGACAACTTTGAATGGTACACCTTCAAGCCACGCTTCGGACTTGTGCATGTCGACTTCGAGACCTTCAAGCGCACCCCGAAGCCGAGCGCGTACTTCTACAAGGAACTCATCGAACGCAACGGCTTTGACGGCGAACTGATCCGCAAGCACCTCCCCGACATCCCCGCCCTCAAGCTATATCCATAGCCCGGCGCGGCATCCCGCAAGCCATCCTGGCATATCTGGCCTAGATAGGCCCGAATGGCGCCCCTGGCGTCCCCCGCGGGGATGCTCATCCCGCCGGCGCCGGGGATGCGTCCACCGCGATCATGCTGGCATATTCCGCCGTCCCATGTGCGGGAAGCATGGCGAAGCCGCTGACTTCCGCCGGAAGCGGGACATTGGGTGCATCCGTCATCCAGCTCATCGGCTCGATGCAGAAGAAGCCGTGCGTCCCGCCCTGGTTCCAGCACACGCCATGCGCGTATTTTGCGTCAAACTGATAGCGGACAACGCCGTTTCTCCGATGAATGCGCGCCGTGCGCTCCGCCTCCGGCTGCCGATACATCGCGGAGAATCCGACCCCGGAAACGCCGGTCCTGCCGGAAAGCAGCGCCTCCTCCGCCTCGCTCCACGGACGCAACACGCCGTCCGGAAGATGGCGGACTCCATCGGTCACCCAGGCACCTTCCGGACGATGCGGAATCTCCAGCCGGACATCCTCACCGTCGGGGGTCGCAAACGCCGTATGGAAGCCGACGCCAAGCGGGATCGCGCGGTCGCCGTCGTTGCGGATCCGCAGCAGATGGCTCATCCCCGCGGGACGGATCCCGTAGATAATCTCCGCAGTGAACGGACACGGGAAGCCGGCGAACTCCGGACGGGACGCATCAAAGCGGTACGAAACAGCAATCCGCAGAAGCGACTCGTCCTCCTCCACCCCATCCAGCTCAAACTGGCGGCCGACCACCAGGCCGTGAAGCGCGCAGTGCGTTGACGCCTCATTGACGGGCAGACGGAACTCACGGCCATTTGCGCGAAACATGCCGTCCTTGATGCGGTTCGGCGGGAAAAGCAGCGCAATGCCGTAGACCATCGGACTTTCCCTCAGCGCTTCATCCGATTCCGGCGGACGCAGGACCTCCATCTGACTACGCCGGTGGAAAAGGCGGATCATATTGCCGGTGGAGTCCAATGCGACGACGCCGGACCACTCCGGTGTTTCAAAAACAAGACGCCTGTTTTCAAGTATATGGTACATTCAGCCAATCGCCTCCCTGAATCCGTGAAGCTGGCCCTTTTGCGCCATGATTTCGTCTTTTTTCGGTCACGCACTCCCGGCACGCTCCCTAAAAAAACCTCATTCTGACGCAAAAATCACCAGCTTTCGCGGATCCATGGCTTTTCAATTACTGTGAGTGGATGGGGTGATGGGCACGCAGACGCCCTTAAATGCCGCTGGCGAACTGGTCGGCCCAGTCCGGATTCATCGGCCCGAAATGCTTCAGCATCACGATCGGATCACAGCCGGATCCATTGACAATCGTCACGCCGCGCTTCGCCGCGGCCTCCGAGACAAAGTACTCGTCGCAGGTCAGCTCGCCATAGCGGATCAGCGCCGGGGTCTCCAGCGGCATGCCGTCCAAGGTGCCGTGGCCCTGCATCATGATCAGTCCGTATGCGGCGCGGTCCTGGATGACGGCGGTCTCGCCGGGAAGCACCGTCAGCTCCTTTGCGGAAACCGCCGGCGACCGGTAGCATACCCAGCGGTCGACCGTGCCCGGAACCTGCCGGATATTCTCCACCGGACGCATGAACCGATGGCTGGCGAACTGGGGGTCGATGTTCAGCTCCCAGTCCATGTTCGAGATCAGGTAGTCGAAGTCGCCAATCCTGTCCTCCGGGCAATTCTTCCACAGCAGCGACTCGGAGATGAGCTGGTCGTCCACCAGGCTCTGCCACATCGCATAGACATCGCTGGCGAATTGCGGCTCGTAGGTGCAAAGGCTCCCCGGCGCATGGAGCACGCCCGGCGGGACGTCCCAGCCCGTGCCCGGCTCCAGGCGATACGCCTTGGAGAGATTGGTGATCTTGTTGTCGCCCTTGGTGAAATTCACCAGGCACTCCCGGACCTGCTCCTTCGTCGTCCCCGGCTCGAAGCCGAAGAAGGTGAACGGGAAGTGGCCGCCGTGGTTGTTGAGCTGCGGCGGGAAATAGTAGCACTCCGGCTTCCCGCGCTGGCCGACGAGCTTCGCGTGCTCGTCCTTGTGGTGGATGTGATGAGGCAGCGGCCCGAGATTGTCGAAGAACTTGGAATACACCGGCCAGCAATGATATTCATCCCAGATGCGGCCGCCCAGCAGCTCCGCGCCCAGCTCCTCCACCGCCTCCGTCAGCGGAATGCGCCCGCCATCCCTTGTGACCAGATGGCTTATGCCCTCGTTCTTCCCGGTAAGCGGCCCATTGTCGGCCGGCGTGGTGCATCCCAGCCAGCGTTCGTCAATGCCGCCGCGCACCCCGCCCAGCGCATAGTAGTCGTCCGGATGCAGCTTGATGCGCCGTCCCGGAATGCAGAAGGAACGCGGCACCCAGTTCGGCGCCAGGCGGAAAATGCCCCCGCCCTGCTCAAAGGCCTCGCGGATCTTTGCGGAATTTGTCATTTGCGGTATTCTCCCAGGTTGTTGAAGCGAATTCTCAGTCGGGTTTCCACAGATTCATACGGCGCGACCCGCCGGGCCTTCCCGGATGCCACGTCCGCATCCCGCCCCTCCAGGGACGCATTGGACGGCTCGATTCCCAGCGCATAGCTTCCGGACAGGCAGTTCTTCCATTCGATCAGCTCCGGCAACTCCGCGGGGTCGTATTCGAAGTCGACGCCGATGCCCAATTCGCGGTTGCGAAGCCCGAAGCGGCGCAGCCCGTCCGGATCCGCCGGCAGATCATGGAAAAAGCACTCCTCCTCGTAGTCCGCAACGGGCGGCTCCAGGCAATTCCAGCGCGCGAGGTTGCGCCTGGCCTTTTCCGTACGCGGACGCACCTCATGCGGAGCCATGGCGAACTCCAGCGCGGGCGAGGCGAATGGCCAGCCGAAATTGCAATGATACAGCAGCTGGAGAAACTCGTCGCGCGGCGACAGGTTGGTGAAACAGTCGCTTACAGTAATCGCGTTGTCGCCATAGGCGGTCTCGATCCGCCGCCGCCAGCGCAGATTCTCCCCGAACATCACTGCCTCGCGCATGACGGCGCCGACCTCCATGCGATAAACGCCGCATTCGTCCAGCCCCCGCGACAGCGACAGCTCCTCGGCGGGCGACGCCGAGGCACGGCCGTGAAGACCGCACTGGCCGCTTGGCACCCCCGAATTGCGAAGGCCGGAAGTGGTCAGCAATCCGCCCTGCCATGACCGCAGCCAGCCCAGCCCGCGCGGATCATAATATGACGGCGATACATATCCGGATGGCGTCCGGAATGCCACCGGAATGCCGCGATACCGGCACTCCACCAGGTCCATGCCGCGATCCGGCGCGACGGTGAAGCTCAATCCGGAACCGTTGTCGACCAGCACCAGACGCATGCCGCGCCCCGTGCCCTCCTCCAGCGACACCAGCTGCAGCTGCGCGAGCTGCTCCATGGACGCGACAAAGCCGCGCTCCGGCACCGGCGGCAAATCGGAGCGATTCATCCTGCTCCTCCCTCAATCCGGAAGAATTCACCGCAATGAAGCTCCGGAATCGAAAAATGCAGTTCGCCGCCTTCCCACACGACCGGGATTTCCGCGCCGTCGGAGATGCGGACGATCCGCTCCGGCCTGACGTCATGGCGGATCGCAAACTCGACATTGCAAAGCGGAACCACCGGATCCTCGTCCTGGCGGTTCACGACGCAGAGCAGCTCCGTGCCGCCCTCCGACCGCAGCATGGTGATCTCCGCCGACTCCGCCAGGTTCGCCTCGCTGACGACAAATTGCGGCAGAAACTGGCGAAACATCCGCTTCATGAACTCGCGCTGCGTCGCGTGGGACAATAGCGCCACCGGCGCCGCCAGCCATACGCAGACGCCGTCGCCGAAGCGGCAGACCGTCTCGGCGGGAAAGGCGCTCCTCACCCCCGGCGGATTCGAATGGATGGATGCATAATGAACCGGATCATTCACCGGAAAGTCGGGAAATGACAACATGCCGCGCACCTGCGTCCCCGGACGGGGGCGCACCAGCGGGACGCGCCCTTCCGCATAGACCAGCTCGTCGCCGGTATAGGTGACCTGATCGGAACGACGCCCGGCATAGTCGACGCCGAAGACCTCCGCCAGCGCGAAATTTCCGCCGCCGCCGCCGTCAGTGTCATAAAGTGAAGTCGCCCCGGTTGCAATCAGGGTCCCACCGCCCCGCACAAACTCCCGCAGCCGGCCGACCTCCTCCAAAGACAGATAGGCCGCGTTGCAGATTATCAGCGCCTTGAGCCCATGCCAGCGGGCAGTCGAGCTGGTGACGACCCGCCATGGCACATGCAGACGATTCAGGATGTCCGTGGCCCCCAGCAACTCGTCGAGAACCGCATTCTTCCGGATCGACATGTTGTTGGCGCCGCCGCCATTGAATTTCTTCAGCTCGACGCCGTCCAGCGCGGGATTCACGCAGCTGGCCATCGAGAAATATACCCCGACCGACGCCGCCGACCGGCCGTCCAGATCGCGGACCGCATCCCGGAACGACGCCAGACGCCGGTTCAACTCCCGGAAACGGCGGTAGAACGATTCCTCCAGCGTTCCGTCGGGATTGATCGCGTCAATGAAAAGATAGGCGCCGCCATTGGCAAGCGTGGTCAGCGCACTGAGGAAAAGCTCCTCGTCGGACTTCGATGAAGTGTGGTCGTTCAAACTGACGCAACGGGAGGTCATGAACTCGAACGGCGGAATGCGGGTGTATGCGGCAAATGCCTTCACCGCAAAGCGCTGCTGCAGCTTCCCGCCGTAAAAGTCCCCGGAGGCGTAGTCGGAGGCCGCCGCAATCCCGTCGGACTGCCCAAGATACCAGCCATGCAGCACCGGCGAAAACTGGTGCGCCACCGTGACGCCGGGCTTCACGGCACGGACGAACTGCGTCAGACTCTGCGCAAACTCCACAAGCGAACGCTCGCGGAAACGCTGGAAGCCGACCCACTGGGGTGACTCCCAGTCGATCACCTCCGGAAAAGGACGGCCATATTTTTCCCGGCACGCAGAGCAGCAGCAGATCGTCGGCCAGAAGGTCATGTCGATGAAAATGCCGTCCACATCGTATTGAAGAACCTCCGCAAGCTGGGATTTGTAGAAGGCCGCCGTGCCAGGCTGGTTCGGACAGGTGAAGTGGTAGCGGCCGTCATGGTCCATCCCGACATTGTCGACGATGCGCGCCTGCGGCAACCGCCGCGCGCAGTCGTTGTGGTAGTTGACCGTGTAGTAGGCGATCGGAACCACCCCGGCGCGGCGGAGGCCGGCAACCGTCTCCCCGAAGATGTCGCGCCCGCATAGATTGGAGTGGGTGTGGCCAACCCGGGTCGGATAGTAGCAGTTGCCGTTGTGGTCGCAGGCATAGACCATCGCGGACTCGACGCCGGAAAGACACACCATGCGGACGTACTCCTCCGGGGAGAAGCGCCGCATGTACGCCTCCTTCTGGTCGGTGATGTGGCTGTCGATCAACAGCCTGCTGTAGCAGCGTGTTTCCCAGTTCATGGACGTCATCCCAAAGACAGCTCTGTCGTTTTTCCATCATTATAATCGGAAAACACGATGCCGACAAGACGACAAATCAGATATTTATAGCACAAAACCGGCTTTTTTGCCGCTTTTTGGTTTCCAGTGCTATCTTATCGGCGGCGACAGGGAAGAAACATGGCGAACAACGGCAAAAACAGGAGGAAGAACCGAATGCCCCCGGAACTGGCACCGCAGACACCGAAGGACAGCTTGCTGCGCAAAATCAACCCGTCCGTCGGACCAATCCGCCAGACCAACTGGCAGACAGGACATATCGAACGCAACCGACGGATATACGACTACGAATTTGTCTACTTCGCCTCCGGCCGCGGACGCATCATGACCGAATCGCAAATCTTCACCTGCGCCGCCGGCGATGCCATCATCATCCCCCCCGGCGCCGTCCACTGCACCGTCTGCGACGAGCCGACCCGGCGATGGTGCATCCACTTCGACTGGTACGGCGACTGCGCCGCCCATTATGACAAACCGGCCATTTTTGTATATCTTGATGAAAACGAGCCCTTCGACAGCTCATGCGCCGCGCTTCCGCCGCCGCCGGGGCTGAAAGCCGAATTCCCGCTGAAAAAGACCATCCCGACGCCGGACCGGCCCGCCATGACGAGGCTGCTGGATGAATACTTCCTGCTTGCCCCGTCAAGCTTGAAGGAGGAATTTCACCGGCAGGGGCTTCTGCTGTCAATCCTCGGCCTCGCGCTCAATAGCGGCCCGGAGGAGCCGCCGGGCGAAAAAAAGCGCAACACCCGCTTCTTCAAGGCCAAAAGCATCATCGAGATGCAATTCATGAACCCCGGATTCACCGTCATGCAACTGGCGCGGGACATGCAACTCTCGCCGAATCACCTGACCCGGCTCTTCCGGATGAAAATCGGATTGTCCGTACACAACTACCTCATGCTGATGCGCCTCTCCCGCGCAAAGCAGCTCCTGGCTGAAACCGATCTGACAGTCTCCAGAATCGCCGGCGACTGCGGCTTTGACGATCCAAATTACTTCGCCCGGTATTTCCGGAAGCACGCCGGACGGTCGCCATCCGCTTTCCGCTCCGGGAAAAACACCCCCAGTCAGCGGCGTTCACCACAACAAAAGCGCCTGTCGATGTGCGACGGCGGGTTGTCAAGCACTTCGGCGCCGTTGAGCGCAGACGGCAGCACGCGCGGCGTCGAACCCAACACCGATTGACATTCCCTGCAGGGAAACTCCCCCCAAAAAACGGGAATCACCCACGCACATCAAAAAGTATCCTCGACACTGTAAGATTCCACATCACTATCGGAAGTACATTGCAATGCGACCGCCAAGCCCATGGCAAAGTTTCGTTCTTCTTGACTCTGCATTCTCCCCCTTTCGCCGGAGCACTCAGCTTCTTTGGCATTCACTAGACATCAGCATCTGACAATGACAGCCATTTCAAGACATTTCTGGCATTTAGTTATCGGAGTAATATGCATTTCTGGTGCCATGCGGCTTAATGGCGCCACCGGTGATGGTATCAACATCCGTTTCATGATCGAGAATTCCGGCGGAATGCAAGATCGGGATATCGCCAAGACCTCGGCGGCATTATTGGCTGCGGAGATCGACGATTTTCTACGCAACCCCAGTGGACAAAACGTCATTGTACCCACCAATTTACGGATATTGGTGGACACCTTTTGGCAGAAAGACAATGACGTGAAGACCGAAGGGATATTTGATTTCCGTCTGGGCCAGAGTGGGAGGCAAAATTACAAGGGATTGCGGGAATGGAGCAACAAGTGGTTTGTCAATCGTGAAGTGACATTGGACAAGCTGGTCAATCGCAATTGGCCGACCGACAACAAGAACACCATTTTGATTATTTTGACCAACACCCGCAAGGGGATAAGCGTCCAAGAGTTATTGCGGATCAATGCTGATGCCAGGCAAGTGAATTCTGGATTGTATATTGCACAATTGCCGACCGGCAAGGAACCGGAGTATCGTGACGATAATGTGCTGAATGCGGAACTGGCCAAACGGGTTCATTCCACCTTCGAATGGCTGAAACGCACCTTGGAATCGCTTCGTTTTTCAATGTCGATAGCAGTAGCCAGTGCCAATGGCGAGGTATTTGATGCCACCGGGATAATCGTTGCCCAGGCGCCGGCAAAAATTATGCTGGCGGCAAAATGCAAGAGCGCAAGCAAATTCTTCTGGCGTCAGGATGGACGCGAGATAGTTCGCGAAAGTGTTGAATACCAATTCAACGATGCCGGGGAGTATGAAATCCAGGCAGTAGGCATTGACCTCTTGGGAGACGAACATGTCCAAGTACTAAAATTTGATATTCGTCCAGCACCGGATGCTATTGCGGATTTTACGGTTTTCCCAACCTCTGGATTGGCCCCGCTGACGATTTCCGTCACCAACAAATCGAATAATGCTAGCAAATATCAATGGAATTGGGGGGATGGTAGCGAGGAGTCGATGGAACGTGAGCCGCCGCAACACACCTATGACACCCCGGGAAAATACCCTATCTCGTTGAATGTTCTGGGCGAGAATGGCAGCAACGGGCGCAAGGAAATCACGATTGTGGTGCAGGCACCGCCCCCGGTGGCGGAATTCCAGGTGGTCGGCGGACCGCATGACAATGCCAATGTGGTGGAATTCTCCAATAAATCGCGCCATGCCAACCGCTATGAATGGGATTTTGGGGACGGCACACCCATGGCAAACACGGAAAATCCGAAACACAAGTTTAAGACTGCAGGAAGCTACAAGGTGTTGCTGAAGGCTTTTAGTCCGGATGGCACTGCCGCAATAGCCGAAGGAATTGTGGTGATCCGCCAAAATTTGAAGGCATCATTCCGGTGGCATCACAATGCGGATACGAATGAGATCGTCTTCAGCAACACTTCCAGCGGAGGTGTGCGCTACCACTGGAATTTTGGTGATGGGGCGGACAGCGCCGACGAAAATCCGCGCCATGCCTACGCGACAACCGATAGCCGTGATTATTCCGTACGGTTGACAGTATTTTCAAATGATGGCCGGCAGGACAGCATCAACCAGATAGTGACCGTGGCCGCTGCATCATCAGATGGTGGTGATGAAGCATCTGGAGGCGACAGCGAACCGCTGGCAACTGGCGATGACGACTCGGAATCGATGCAGGATGGGGACGTTCACCGCAAAAGGCGATGGCGGATCCTCGGGAATGTTGTTGATGGTGCTGGCAGTGGTGCTTGGCAGTGGTGCAGTGATGACCTGGTTGCTGTTGAGGCACGGGGCACGCTTCACGGTGGAACTATACTCCCGTGACAAGAAACTCCTGGGACAAAAGGTAGTTAAGGTTGGACAGGTAGTGCCAATTACTGACCTTGGGGGCAATAACGATCTGTCGTTGCGAATCGTCAGGGCGGATGATGACAGCGGCGACGAATACAAGGTTTCGTTCAGGAAACCGGATGAGAGCACTGCATTGGTACAGCAGAAGGCCGTCAAGCTCGGGGTGACAGATCAGTGGGGAATGCCGGTCGATTTGTTCAACCTGACAGTGGACAATGGTCGTCTGGTGATTACTGAAGGTATTGAGAATGAGGAGGAGAATTAATCAATGTCGAATGAACTCTTGAAAATTGTACTCAAGGAAACCTTTCTCTCGTGGGATCTGCTACTGGTGATAGTCATTCCACTGATTGTATTGCTAGCGGTGCTGTGTTTCTACCGGGGGAATCCGCTGGGTTCTTCAGGTGCGTGGAATAAGATTGGCCATCGCTTTGCAGTGCTGGGGACGGTTTTTGCACTCTCGTCGATGGTGGTGTATCTGGCTTGCGCGGTTTTCTGCCATGCTAAACGTGACAAGCATGACAAGACATACAGCAGCAAATTAAGCAATAGTTTCAGGGAGTACTTCAACCGGAATAAGGACTTTACCCAGCGAATGATGGATTTTGCGGAACGCGTTGCAGATGTACGGATCATCCGCGACCAAATTGACAACTTTGCGACAAATCTGCCGCCAACCGAGCGTGAGCAGTTTGGCCGGACCTGGGTCGCAGGAAATGGGAAATGGGGAGGGATAATTATTTCTGGGAAAAGAACCATCGATAAATTGAGCGAAATACTCTATTGGGATGATGAAAAAATCGGTGAGTACGAGAAGGAGAACAGAGCCTTGCCAGCATTAAGCACATTGAGGTATACACCGGAACAGATCGAGGAATATAAGAAATCCAACTGGCCACGGCTTTTCCCGTTGCTGGAAAATGATCAATGGATTTGCATGAAGAACCAAATTTTGATGTATACCGAAACCCGTAGGAGCGTGATGGCCTGCCTGCGTGACACCACCGATTGTTTTCAAAAAAAAATAGAAGGCTCAAAGAAGAACGAAACCGCTCCGACCAAAGAGCTCAGCAGGCTCTATGAGGAGATCAGCAACAAGGCCTGCCCCACCCAGGCAAAGAAGGTGGAGGTCTATCTCATGGATAGGCCTGCGATTCTGAAATTCTACAACTTCAGCCTGGCTCATCGCTGGTGGTTTCGGACTGCACTTCCGGCTGGATTGTTCCTGCTCATCGGCGTGATTATGTTGTTCAAGGGACGTGCGATTGCCGCGGATGGCGCACGGCGCAATCTCTTCAAGTAGTTAGGGAGGAACCAGTCATGGCATTTGATATTCCAAGAAATGTCTTTGTGGCGGTGGGAAGCACTGCCATCATCGGTCTGACCAATCTCCTGATGCGTCTCAAGGAAGACGGCATCTACGACCAGAAGAAGGACGATATCTTTATCGGTATAGACTCAGATATCAGCCGCTTGAATACACTAAAGGGCATTGACATGAATTCCAATCCTGTGCGGATTCATGCCATCCAGCTGATCATGCCTGGAACCAGTCCGGAACTCGATGTAGTCAAATGCTTCGACCCGGATTGGAAGAACATGGGCGGCATCACCGCCAATGGCGTTGGCGGTGATCGGCGACTCAGCTTTACTGCACTTAACTGGACTTCATTCTGGGATGACATCGATCTGGACAAAAATCTGAGCAAAGGCGACCGGGTGATTCTGATGGGATCCGCATTCGGCGGGACCGCCACGGGGTTGTACTGGAATCTCGCCGAGTACATTTCACGACGGGTGCGTTCGAAGATCGAGTCATTGCCAGAGCGCACCAAGGGGCTGATTCAATTCTTCGGAATGCTGTTGTTGCCGGAACGCAACACCCAGAACTCGACGATTTATCCACTTTATCGCAATCTCTGCGCCTTCCTTCAGGATATGCAGATGATCGAATGGCGCAAGATCCTCGAACAAAAACTCACGGTGAAGCGCAGTTTCCGCCTGCCGATATACAGCGCTTGGGATAAACGCTCAAAATGCCTACCGGTTTATGATCCAGAAATCTTCGATTGCGTCGAAGCCTCCAATTTGCCGATGGAGACGCTCTTTCTGTTGCCGACGCCGGAAAATTCACAAGGTCAGACCAAACTGTACTTCACCGAGCTGGCATTCACCCTCTTCTATCTAAACCTCTCCAGCAATATCGTAAGCACTACCATCGATAGCTTCAAACAGAAGCTGGAGGCCGAGGACCTGTGTTTTGGCGGCTTCAACATGGTCGTTGCCCGCAGTGCCAGCAACGCAGTGTTGCGTAATCGCTATTACCGGCTCTTGTCGCAATACTGGGATCGCTTCTGGAATGGGGATTTGCCGGACAATGACGACCAGGTTGTGGCAATTTGCCAGGTAATTGAGAAGAATGCCGTTGCCAATGACGAGGCATCCAATCTTACGGCGGCGCTGCAGAAGTTGCTGAATGAGTTTGCAGCAAGCAGTCCGATAGAATTGCGTAGTACGCTTCCCGCACGCCTAGCGGAGTTTGCCCGTACTTCGTGCGATAGTTCGCCCTATGTCTGGTCGAGCATCAATACGCTGATCAGGGATTGCAATCGGGACGGCAAGGTGGTTTCCCCGGACGAGCTGATGCCGCTGGTGGCGCTGATCAAGGGTTATCATGCAGAGTATGAGAGTATGAAGGCACGGGCCGCCAATGCAGACAACATCCATGAAAACATCACGGCGCAATTAGAGAAGGCAGTGCGGTTGCAGCGCACTCGAGGTCAATCGAAAGTTGCGCAACTGGTAAAAGGCGCCGAAGGCGCCAAGGCAGAAGTGTCTTCCCGGCTCAAGGAATACCTCCAGACCGCCATCAATGAGTTGGTCGATGCACATCGTGCCGCGGCCACTCTCAAGAGCATGCCAGCACCGCTGACTTTGGATGCGCTCAAGGAGTCGCCGGACTATGCCAGCTCCGCCAATGCCGTGGAGAAGGCCATCCGCGAGGCCACTGCCGATCAGAAGAGCAAAATCAAGGGCTTTGTCTCCGAGATGGTCGACAACGACCTTACCTTGGAAGTGATGATTCCCGGACTGGATTTCACCAGGATGTTCATGGAATTGATTTTGGCGGAAGGCGACAACAGCGCTATTTCAACGATTCTCAAGCGCTATGAAACCCAAGCCATCGACATCCTTCGCAAGCAAGTTGAGGAATTGCAGGAGAACAATCCCCTCAAGAAACTGCATACCCGCATTTCCGCTGGATCCCTGAATAGCTATTGTGCGGATGTCTTCCGGGTGGAGCATCCGCAAAAGGGTATCCTCCATTTTTGTTACACCTGTGGTCATCCCGGCAATATCGACTGGCCGACTTGGAGCGAATTGCGCGATGGATTGGGCTTCGGATCCTTTGCCCGCTTCCCCGGCAAGGGTGCAGACAATGCACGGGCGGTGCTTGACGGGACGCTACAAGGTCCGGGAGACAACATGTGGTTCCATGACAATCATGTGGGCGATCTTTTCAAGAATATCCAGGGGGCATGGCTGGGGACGCTGGATCTGAATCGGACACTGCCGGAAATCTTGCAATCTACATTCCGTGGCGCCCCTGTAGACGAATGGGAAAAGCACGCCTGGGAAGCCGAAGAGATTCATGGATCGAGCCGGCCGCGTCTTATGAGCCTACGTGATATGGTCTATCTTGGCGTTTGCCTCGGTGCCTTGGAAAAGAAGGTTCTCGATGTCTCCAAGCTCAACGAGATGAATTTCAATGCAACACGTCTAAACGTGTCACTAAAGTCCCGGACTGGCGCGGACATCATTGACTGCAGGAATTGCTCGCCTTCGGATCTGGGATTCACCATTAGACTCAGGATGACCGAGGTTCGTCTGGAATGGATTGAGCGGATGATACAATGGTTTGCCAATCAGGAAGATGGATTCTGCCGCGATTATGGGCTTGATCTGAATTCAATCGAGGGAAAGCTGCTCTTTGAGAAACACTGCATCAACAAGATCAAGTTGCAGGTTCCACCGGAGTGCCTGACGGATATCGAGACACTCTTTGATCGCGTCTACGAGTCCATTGAGGTGAATTTGGCATGAACAACCCAACAGGAGCTCAATTCGATATCGGCCTGCGAGCAGTTCGGAAGGGTGACGGTAGCTGGGGTAGCTCATCGGTGGACCTGTACATGATGCGTTATGATGACCCCGATGATGCACAGCGGCTACTTCGGCGATTCTGGGAAATATCCGATTTCCCGGAATCGCAGTTAGTTGAGTCGCTGAAGACGACTGCGGACACCGTGATAGATGATGACTATACAGAGTTCCTTCGCGGCAGTACTCTCCTGAAAGCGGCGCTGGCCATGCTCGGCTTTCAATCGCCGGAGAAGATCGACGCAGCATTGCAGGCAGGCAATTGCCTTTCAGAAAAGACCGCCGGGGTTGCGGCATTGTTCCAGATGCCGCGCACCGGATATCTTGTACCGCTGGCTGAAAAGTTCTCGAAGGACTTTCCCGCAGTGGAATTTGCCTTCATGCTGGCAGAAGCAGCCAGGTTGCTCCTTCGGGCTGAAAACTTTCTGCGTAATTGGGGACGTGGATTTGCTCGAATCGTCGATCGCCATCCAGCCCCAATGCAGTCAATCGCCAATGTCACTGGAATTGCTATGCGGGGAGAAGCACTGCTGACCGACAGCTACCGATCGACCCATCGGAGCTTCACCAATTGCGAAAATACATTCATGGCATTGGTTGACGATGCCAATGGTGATAATAACTGCGCTCGTGACGCCATCTGGCGTAAAAAAAGAATGCGGATTCTTGACGAACTTGGAGGGCGGTAGCAAATGGAGACGATATTGACCGCGACGGAAGTCAGCCATCAATATATCAACGCTGAACTCTCGCTGCCCTGGAAACGAATCCAGACAATTATCATAAAAGACAAGCCATGGTTTGACGTGAGAGAATTTGCGTCTGCCAGTTCCGGTGTCTTTGCCTTGACTCCTGACGGCAACTCCCTGACGTTGCATGCCGAACCAGGCGATTTGTTCAATGATAATCGTGCGGTTAATGATAATTATGAGCTGTGGGTTGAGTATTTCAACGGTCGATGGAGTATCACCATCAAGCTGACCGACCAGGCGATGCTACATTCCTGCACTGATGACATCCTGGTGCAGATCCCCCCGATTGCGGTGGATGGTAATCAGGAATTCCGGTTGGACTGTCGATTCAAGAGCCTATCCCGCGCCCAATTCATTGAGTCGCTGCTGGCAATTGATCTGGGAAATACCCGGAGTTGCGCTTTGCTATGCGAGGACATCCGCAATATCACCCGTCATGATGGCATGCAAATCCAGAAGGTACCCATTTACTCGTATACTGATCATGCTATCCATGATGTTGGGGTATTCGACAGCTATGTTTCATTGGCAAAAACCGACTCCATCTCCTTTGCGCGGATT
The DNA here is from genome assembly GCA_934661755.1 of uncultured Lentisphaeria bacterium. Lineage (GTDB taxonomy): Bacteria > Verrucomicrobiota > Lentisphaeria > Oligosphaerales > Oligosphaeraceae > CAKUJM01. The sequence continues at coordinate 45,486 of CAKUJM010000019.1, forward strand.
GGACGAGAGGCAATTCCGGTGGCCAATACATTGCGCGGACTGCGCAGTAGCGGTGACTTCTATTTGAGCAGTCCGAAGCGCTATTTTTGGGATAGCGATCCGGATCTAAATGGCTGGAAGGCACTTACCAAAGAAAATACTGCAATTGCATTGAGTCGACTGCCGGCCGCCCAGAAATTGGCGTCGCTCATGAAGGTAGATGATGTGGATAACCTGCCGCGTGCGGGAATTTTGGCCGCCATGCTAATTGAGATCATCGAACAGGCCGAGGATTTCCTCAACATATCCAGTACCTACGCCCGCAACGCCCTGCCGAAGGTCGTCTCCAATGTCTGTGTCACCTTTCCTGCCGGATGGAGCATCCAGGAACGTACCCGATATCAGGAGGTGATGCAAACTGCCGTGGACGCCTATCAGGCACTCCGCTGTAATAGCTATCCGCCAATCAAGCTCAACGTCTCTTGTGACGAAGCAACCGCAGTGCTATTGTGTTATATCTACGGTGAAATCGAGAAGTACTCCGGCCATGCGGACATTTGGCTGGGTGCGGTCGGTCGCACTCTGATGAATGATGAGGGGAGCCGGGTGCGTATTGCAGTGATTGACGTCGGAGGCGGCACCAGCGATTTGGCAATCATCAATGTCCAGAACAACCGCTCCGCCAATGGCCTGAATCTGCAAATTGATAAATTATACAAGGAAGGCACCAACAAGGCGGGTGACCTGCTTTTGCAGAAGCTCGTCGAGGGAATCCTGGTAAGAAAATTAGCCGAAGCCACCATCAGCACCCGCGCTCCTAAGGCAATCCGAACTCGCTATATCGACCAATTCGCCCGTCGTCTGAACTCAATTTCCACAACTGACGAGGTGAAGCAATTGAGCCGGCGATTCTGGTTTCCGCTAGCCATCAATTTCATCAATGCCGCCAATGACGGAAAAAGCGAGGTTGCCCTGCCGGACACCCGCCGTATCCTGCTGGAAGTCCTTAAGAGCCATCCAGAATGGAGCGGTGACAGCATTGATTCATCCCTTAGCACCATCAGCATTACTGATGACGATCGTAGGATGCTGGAACAATACATCTTCAAGACGTTCCGTGACACCGCCAAACTCTTTGGAGCGGCAATCTACGCATTTGATGCCGATCTGGTAATCCTCTCCGGAAAAACCACCGAGATGCCACAGGTGCAACAGACCTTCAAGAAATACTGCTACCTGCCGGAAGAACGGTTCATCCCAATGTGGAACTACCTTATCGGCGACTGGTGCCCCGTGGCAGATGGGGGGATGATCTCCGACTCGAAATTCACTACTGCCATTGGCGCAGTCATCTATGATGTCCTGAATAATAACTTCCCCATCCACACGATGGAGGCGACGATCTCAACCCGCAATGCCCATGGATTGAATGAGGGAAATAGCGTGTGGGGAGTGTCGGTGAATGGCGATTTCAGTGTCGCAGATGCCATCCTCAAACCAGGGAAAGACGAATGCTGGGTGGTTATGGCTGGTGGCCGTGCCAAACTGCTGGCACGACGACGCTTTGCAGTAGATGCCACAGAAATTGCAATCAGCTATGAATTGCGGCTCAAGCCATTCCGTGAATTGAACCGGGAATGGCAGCAGCTCCATGACCAGCATTTTGCCCGGCAAGAGGCTGAATACGTTGTCACCTTGGAGGCGGGCGTCAACTTGAACTCAGGAGATTACCTAATCATCCGCTCAAGCTCAAAGCCATTGCAGCCCCCACAAATCGCAGTGACCATCGGCATTGATGATGCGGATGATACCCACACCGTCGTTGTGTTGAAGCAGGTAGATGGCAAATACGATGATGGCACGCCTGTCGCAAAAGATGATCTTCGACTTCGAATCCGCCCTCGGGAACAAAACCTGTGCGGCGACATCAACGTCAAGTTGCGGATGCTCAAAGACGTCAATGCCCATGGCAATATCATCATCGAAGAGGTGAATGGCAAATACGACAACGGCACGCCAGTCGATCGGGACGACCTCGAAATCCGAATCCGGACTGCCGGAGAAGAGCTCTTCTGGCTTGATTCCGGTAAGATCTGATTGCTTTCACGGAGAAACCTTACTGAAAACTCGGAGATGCATATTATGGCGAGATATACTCATTTTTTTACTGTTGTGCTGGGATTGCTGATGTTGCCGATCGCACTTCTTGACGCAAGCGCCAAAGATGACCTATCGAAACAACTTAATGAGTTAAAAGAACAACTTGAGCAAACAGATCGGTCCGTCATAGTGCCTATGTCAGAAGTGATTCTAGGGAAACATGAGGGAAAAAATGGAATTGCAGACAGACTGGACAAAATCGAGGATCTCGTGGGGAAACGTGGTAATGGATGGGAAGATATTGTCGAGAAACTGAATGACAGTAATGACGCGAATAATAGAAATTGGGAGGATAATATGAAAAAACAGAAAAAAATCATAGAGGGCATAGATGGTATAAAAGATGAGATAAAGTCTATAGGCAATCAACTTGAGAAAAAGGAGACCGAAGATGAAAATCAATCGCCGCGAAAGGAGAAAAACCTGGCAGAAGGGGGAAAAACTGGCATCGTGTTGACTGCAGTGACGATGTTTTTTTCCGCCATTGCCGCCATCGGGGTAGTTTTGATGCTAATAGGCCAAGCGAGTATCAAAGACAGGATTGACTCCAAGGCACAAAGCAGAAGTAGCTGGATATCTCAAAATAATAGAGAAGTCACCAAAAGAGATCTGGAGGAAATAGGTAGGAAGGGGATGGAACTTGGAGAAAAAATAAAGAATTTAAAAACAGCAATGGAGAAATGTCTTGATTCCTCCGGGATTGTCACTGGGTTGGCAAAATGTAATGAGGGAGTTGCGGAGCTATCCCAGCAAATTGAGACACTCAATCGATCATGTGCGGACATCAGGAATGTGGATACCGTGGTACAACACATTGGTGCGCAACTAAAACTGCTTATTGACCAACATCCGGCACTGGTGGATTTCGCCATCACAGATGCAGTTGGTTTGTTGCAGGCGTGCCAGGAACAGGGGCTCACCACAGTTGAACAGTTGCGAAGCTGCCGACAGGGATATGATGCGTATGCACAAGTATCTAAGCAAGCCCAGGATTGTGAACAGGCGCTGAATGCACTGCGCAACGAGCTAGAGAGCGAGAGGAAAGACAACGCCGAATTACAGAGGGCACAGGACATGTATTGTCCGGCGGAGTTCAAGGCGGTGCAGGTTGCCTTGTCGCGGTCAATGGATGGTCTGTCCAGCGCGATACAGTCCGCAGTGACAGTGGAATTGTTGCATTTCTATTGGTACGCTGCGGCCTTCTCCAACGAACCCAGCCGAATCAAGTCGGCATTTGTGCGCTTGGATGACAACCTCTATGAATTGATTGGTGACAGCAGACAGGACTTGTTGCAGTCGGTGCGGCAGTCAATTGCCGATTTCATCAATGATGGAGTTTTGCGCAAATTTGGCACCACATACAGTATCAAATGGCCGGAGTTGAATGACACGGCGTCAGCACATGAGGAATGGTATAGTCGTGAGAACAATGTCGGCAATCGCATCTGCAAAGTCCGTAGTGCGTTGATTCTTAACAACAGCCAGGTCGAGGCCTGTGCCATGATCTATACCCAGGTATAGTGAAAACAAGGAGGAGCAAATGGTGAGGTGTCTGATGGCGATTTGGCTTTGTTGCACCGTCATGCTCATGGCTGGCGACCAGATGGGAATATATCTGGTAGTTGATTTGACATCATCAAATGGCAACTACCGCTATACAGACACCGCACCAGATTTGTCAAACGACAGGTGTCGGACTACCGAACTGTGGCTACGACGTATTCCGGCGGGGAGTTTCGAAATGGCCACGGACCAAGAACGATGGACGAGCGGCAGATCCTATCGGCAGAAGGTCGCCATCGACTGCGACTATTATATCGGAGTCTTTGAAATTACCAAGAAACAGTGGTCGCTGATTACTGGCCAGAACCCGGATCATAAAAACACCTACGTGCACACGCCGGCTGCTGGCAATCTTTGCGCAGATGGTGCGCCATTTTCGATGTGCAACAACAATGACCATTATCCGGTTGAGTGCGTTAGCTACAATGAGTGCGTTAATTATGTCGGCAAGTTAGGCCGACGAACCGGTCTTGATTTTGACTTGCCGACGGAAGCGCAATGGGAATACGCCCATCGCATCAATCCCGACGGCAGTTGCGCAAGTGCCGAGAAATACTACCCCCAGGGTGGCAAAATTGGACAAGGAGTAGTGGAGATGGGGCTCTCTCCCCGAAATAATACGGAAGGCAAAGATAAGGTCGCGGTAGAGTATAATACTGTCGTTGGGACATGCTACAAGTCGGGGGTCGACCATGATCCACCATTCGATTCAACACCAATGGGGCTCTACGACATGAGCGGAAACGTCTGGGAATGGTGCCATGATGTGTACTGCAAAGACGGGGACAATCGGGTAGTGCGTGGCGGCAACCCATTTATCTATAGCAGAATCATGCGAAGTCCGCAACGTGATTATTGCGACGCACAGACTTCCCACAGTAATATCGGACTGCGGGTGATCTGCACTCCCTGCCATTAAAAATATGGGCATTGCAAAATAGTTTGGCACTATCAATCTAGGCATAGTTAATGATAGTGTTTGTGTGGTATGTGTGTGGGGAGGGGTACACCTTGAGGATGATCTAGGGGGAAATCCCGGCTCGTCCTTGGGGGATGGCTGGCTACTCGAACGTGATGACAGCTTCTACAAGCCCGGCCAATCCGTGGATGACAGTGATTCCAGTGTCTCGGCGGTCGCAGACACTACATAACGGACTGAAATGAACCAGAACAACAACAAAGGAGACAGGCACACATGCTACGTGTGATAGTTTCCACGGCCGTGACGTTTTTAGTTGCTACCTTGATGGCACATATGGTGCTTTCCATCTTGGACAAAGGGCGGAAATGACAAAGCCCTCCTTCTCTGGCCAGGTTGCGGCCGCCAAGCGCAACTGGACTTCCCGCGACGGACTGCCCGGGCTGTTGGACGCTGTGTATGATCTCGTTATGTAGTACTTCCTGATCCTTGAGAACGCACAGGCGAACGCCTCGTGCAAATGTCTAGGCAGGTTTTCCACGTCATCCTCGTCGTTTTTCCGTTTGGCTTACTGTAAGCGGCCAATTCACCATACAACAGGAAGTCAACAAGATAGTAGCGGCGCAGGATTACCTGAGAAGCCACAACGTGATGCCGGCTGGCAGGTACCTGAAGAAAGATTCTTTTGGAACATCGCGAGCACAGGAGAAAAGTCGTCCTGCAAGAACCGATGTGGTGCCAATGCAAAAACACAACAACTGCAACAACAATGATGAATGATTACAAGCACGAGGACAGCTTCGACGACAACGAAGTCCGGGGACAAGGTGTCATGGGATTCCTGGCGGATGTGCTGAAACCGCTGGACGACATGCTCGAAGAAAAATTAGGTGAGGTTAATAAAAGGTTAGACAGATGCTTCCAGAGATCCATGGCTAGGGAAGCATGCGCCGCATTCGTGCTGGCCATTACTCACGGGATGCTTGGGCGTGCGCTTCTGGAGCGTAACGAAGAGCTGTTTTGGATGTTTACGGCATGCGGATTCTGCTGCATATTCATCGGCGTGCTGTTCAACAAGTTCAAGAGGCACCGCGAAAAGAAACCAGGCGACAGGAAGCTGCTTTTCTCGATCAGCCTTCTGGCGTGTGTGGCCATCGCGGAGCTGATGGATTGCATCGATGTGGCAGGGCTGTTCACGTTCGATGAGCTGGACGTGTTCACACTGATGCTTATGATGCCTGTGATCTGGGCATCGGCGTACGCCTTCACCGACACGCCGGAGAGCAAAGACAACGCTGACAGCTGCTTTTACATGCCGCCTGACAGACAGCTTCCGGAAATGACTAAAACCGGAGAGGCGCATTCGCATGTTTCCGCATGGAGAGTTCACAGAAAACAGAACGTTACCACCACCGAAGATGGGGACGACGACAGCAATCAACGTTAATTGTGAGCATCCAATAATTTGGGTATTGTGCGAAATCTTGTGAAGTCATGCCATTTTGGGGAGATGGCCTTTCAGATTCCTCAACAAGAGGATGACACTGAAATCGTCCCCGAAAAGCTTTTTCCAATATTCTTCCCATTCCTTTTGATTGGCGAATCGCTTGAGGATGATTCGCAAATGCCAGGGAGTGGGAAGAATACTATATAACCGAAACGTCTCATTCAGCCTGGAAATCCCCGGCTTCATGGCAGTAACAAAGAATGAAAAATAGTTCGCGCTGAACACAGGCATCGTCTTCTGAGGCCATTGCGGAGAATAGTTCG
>CAKUJM010000020.1 GCA_934661755.1 uncultured Lentisphaeria bacterium
AGGGGCGACGGAGGAGGGGCGACGGAGGAGGGGCGACGGAGAGGGGCGACGGAGGAGGGGCGACGGAGGAGGGGGGACGGAGGGGGGGGACGGAGGGGGCGACGGAGGGACTACGGAGAGGACTACGGAGAGGGGCGACGGAGAGGGACGGAGGACAAAACCTTCGTTTCCTGGCGGGCGGGCATTTTTGCGTCAAACTGACCCAAGAAGGCCACTCATTCCCAATAGATTTCCTCGGCCTTGAATACTGGCCCTTCGAGGCATGACCGGCGGTATTCCCAGTCTTCGGGTGCATGCTGGCTTCGGCATTTGACCACGCATCCGAAGCAGGCGCCAACTCCGCAGCACATTATTTCATCCAGGCTCACTTCGCAATCCCGCCAATCAGGGTTGCCGGCGGCCATTGCCGCCACTGCCCGGAGCATCGGCATCGGTCCGCAGGCGGCCAAGCGTCGTCTGCGGTGGCGGCCATCCGGGTCTTCTGCCAGCTGCTGCATCAACGCGGTTATGCGGCCTTTTGTGCCCATGGATCCGTCATCGGTGGAGGCAAGCACCTGGCAACCCAGGGCGCGGAAATCATCCATCAGCAGAATATCATTGGCGGAGCGGGCGCCCAGCAGGATCAGCGGGGACGGCGCCTGGTGGCCATTGCCGCCGCTTGCCAGCCAATGTGCATAGAAGAACATTGCCGCGCAGCCATATCCGCCGCCGAGCATCACGGTTTGAGCCGTGCTTCCGGGGTCGGGAATGGTGAATCCATGCCCCAGCGGTCCCAGGACATCCAGCTTGTTGCCGGACCTCACCCGGCTCAGCGCGGCGGAGCCGATGCCAACGACCTTGTAGACAATGGTCAGCTCTCCGTCACAGCAGTCGCAGATGCTGAATGGCCGCCGCAGCAGATGGGCCTCAATCCCCGGAATCCGGACGTGTACGAATTGTCCCGGTCTGGCAGCAGCCGCAAAGCCTTCCGGCACTTCGCAGCGCAAGATCCAGTATTCGCCCTTCAGGGGGGCGTTGTGGATCACCTTGGCACAGAACTGGGCAGCGGGATGGAAGTGGCACATGGGCGGGGGGGAAAAAAATCTGGATTTTGCGGCGCAGCCTACTGCAGCACGGCCTCACGACTGGGCGGCGATTTTGCGGCGGCGCTCTTGCAGGCGACGGCGGCAGGAAGCAAGAATCGCATCCTGCCGTGCGGAAGACAATGAATGGCGCTGTCCGGCATATCCCGCCAGGAAGCGATGCGCCGGCGCTTCATCCGGTTCGAAGCGCCGCAGCAGGCTATAGCACATCTGGGCCAGATTGCGCCGGAAAAAATGCCGCCGCAGCAGCGGTGGCGGCCTCCAGGTGCGGTCGTTGTCGAGCAGGATCGCCTGGTTGGTGTCGGGATTGCGGCAGAGATTCCGGAGGATATAGTCGCCATGGGCGAAGCCGGCGTCGTGCATGCCGGCGGCGGCGACGGCCAGAAAATCCGCCAGCTCTCCGGCCGGCATGCCGGGCTCCTGCCACAGATCGGGATACGGCACGCCGCGGGTGATGAACAATTCCGTCGGAATCAGGCCATTCCGGCGGCGCACGGCCAGCAGCGGCTCCGCGCATTCAAGCCCCGCATCCAGCAGGGCCTCGCTGATGCGGAAGGCGGCAATGGAACGCGAGGGGCGGAAGACCCATTTGCACCACGAAAACCATTCCTCGCCCCGGAGGCCGGAATCAGTCAAGGCCCGGATGATCTTGCAAAATACCCTGCCGCCCGGAATCTCGATGCATCGCACTTCGCGGCTGGGGTAATGCACCACCGTCACGCCGGGATGACGGGAAAGCCATCTGTCCAGTGGAGAAAAAAAAGACGCGTCATCGGGGCTGCGCGCCAGCCCATGCCAGCCATCCGATTCAAATGCAACGCCCATCAGCGGCGCTCCTGCGGCTGTGACCCCGATTCGGGCGGATCAGTGAGCTTCCGCACCCAGAGATTCTCGGCGACCTCGAGAGGAAATACCATCCGCCGCCCGCTGTCCTGGAGAAATACCGAAAGCGCGGTGTGATCCAGGCTGAACTCGCCGATAAGCAACGCCGTCCCCGCCGCACATGGCGGCTCATAGCTGCGCAAATTGCGGCTGGGACGGACAAATTCGCACCTGTCGCCAGGCGACAGCGCAGACATCACGGCATATTGCGACTCCGGATCGTCGTTGATATAGGCCATGGCCTCGGAAAGATGCACCGCCAATGCGTGGCTGTCCGAACGATTGGCAATGGCGTCGGAAAAGGCGATGAAGCGCCTCACGACATCATCATCCACAATATGGTCGATGCTGCTGGACGCAATATGGGCGGTATCCGGCGGCAGCGCCAGCACCATCTGGAAGAAGTGCTCCAATGCGCGGTGGCTGGCGGCAATATGCGATGCGACCGCCTTCCCAGATTCGGTCAATTCCACCGGGCGATGCGAGCTGTAATTGATATACCCCTTCGACGAAAGCTGCTGCAGGGCAATCGTCACCGATGGCATCTTCACCTTCATGGCATCGGCAATGTCCTTGGTATGGGCATGGCCATGCGTTCGTGACAATGCGTCGATCGCCTCGATATAATCGACCTGGCTGTAGGAAAGGCCTTTTACTAGCATGAAAACGGCGGGGGACGGAGGGTGCGGAGGGAAAACGGAGGTGTCCGCCCCTGCCCTGGCGTACATGTCCTGGCAGGGGCGGAAGGCCGCCGTTAGCGGTACACTGGCCCGAGGAAGGCGCAGGCGCGGTAGTCGTCGCCGGCGAAGCGGTCCCACAGGGTCGGCCGGAAGACATCCTCCTGCGGGACGTTGGTCATATCCACCGGGATGCGCAGCATCGCGTTGAAGGTGATCATGTCCGCGCCGATGAGTCCGAAGGACGATCCGTCATGATTGGGGCCGATCTTTGACATGTATTCAAATGAGGACATGCCGCGCGGGCTCCAATAGGTCTCCGGCCAGGTCGGATCGGTCACCTTGGAGATGTGATCGGCGACCTTCCTGGGCAGTTCGACGGTTTCGCCCTCGACCACCGAGCAGGTCAGCATGTCACCCACGACATTGTACCGGTAATCCGTCATCGGGATGCCGCCGGGAGTCCGGAAGTGGCTGGAGTATCCATCGCCGGGGAAATAGGTCAGGGCCGCATTCATGTAGGTGGTGTTCTTGATTGCGGTTTCGATGAGCTTCTTCTGTGCCGCCGGATCATGGCAGATGACATTCCACAGCTCCTGGATCGACATATTCTGGCCGCCCTTGACCAGCTTGAAGATGTTGAGGGCGAAGTCCAGGGCCGACGCTCCGGAATTGCGCTTGTCGATAATGCCATTCGGGCAGATTTTGGCGACGTCGGTGCCGGTGGCCTTCTTGATCGACGCCGGAGTCCAGTTGGTGCGGATGTCGCTGAACATCTGGGCGGTGCCGCCGGAAAGCAGATGGCCGACCAGCATGCCGATGGCGTTCTTGGAGTCGTTTTCGGTGGCAATGGGGAGCGGCTGGCGGAATCCATTCCAGTCGAAGGAGCTGCACAGCAGCGACTCGCAGACGTCGTAATTCGGGTTGTAGTCGGTCCACTGGCGCTGTCCCTGGGTGCCGGCAAAAATGGCATTGACGCCCTGGGCGTATTCGACATCCGCCTCAAAGCCGTGCTTCTTGCCGTAGGCCTTGTCCGCCAATTTGGCATTGCCGTGCATGAGATCACGCACAATCAAGGTCATCTTCAGCGCCTTTTCCAGCACTTCGGCGTCGGACATGCCGGTGCGGCGGGTCTTGGCGGTATTGCCATGGCTGTTTTCGAACTTGAAGGACTTGCGCATCCACTTGAGGGCCTTTTCGAACTCCTCGTGGTCATAGAAATTGGTGTCGATGCGCCCGTTGAGGATGGTCTGATCAACGGAGACTGTCCCCAGGCCCAGGTAGTTGAGCAGGATGTTGCGGCGCACATCGGAGCCGATGATCCCCATCGCCACCCCGCCGACGGAGAGGTAGTTCTTGCCGCGCATGTAAAGCACTGCGGCGGCACAACGGGCGAAACGCAGCAGCCGTCCGGACACATACGGCGAAAGCGGACCTTCCTCGTCTTCCAGGTCCGGCGAGTAGACGCTGAAAATCGGGCGGCATTTCTCGTCCATGGCCGCGCAGAACGCCTTCAGCCAGACGGCGCCGGGGCGGTCGGTCTGGTTGAGGCCGTACGCGCACTGCTGCCACTCGCTGGAGCCAATGCCCATCATGGCGCCCATGAGTTCGTCGGAATAGGACCATGAACGGCCGACCCAGATATTGGCGCCGACGCCCTGGGTGGCGTAGTACTCCTGCGCCCGGGCGGCGGTGCGCGCGCCGTAGACAATCTCCGGAGCCACCACCACGCGAATCGGCTCGCCGTTGGGCTGGCGGACATTTTCGAGAATCAGGTCATAGACTTTCTCGACCATGCGCCAGGTGCGTTCCTGGTTGTCCTCGTAGGCACCGCGCCGTCCATCGGAGACCGGAGTGATGGCGATGGTCGGAATCTGTCCCAGCACAATCGAACCGGGCTGCTGAAATGAGCGCGGCGTGGTCGCCAGCTTTTTGAAATCCGGACGGAGATCCTTGCTAGACATTGAATTATGCTCCTGTTTGCTTTTTTATTTTTGAGGATGGGGAAGCCATTTCCCCCGGGTTTCCGAAAGCCATGGGCCTTGAGGCATCACCGCGCGGCAAGGCGGGACACGCCCTGGCGGCCTGGCGCCAGGGCATGATGCAAATGGCGTTGGCCTCCGGGTCATAGAGCCCGATTTCACCATTTTCCTTCCAGGCCGGCAATACCGCAAGCAACCGTCCGCCATGCCGGCCCTCGACAAGGGCATGGTGGAAATGGCCATAGAGAACGCCCCGTAGCGCCGGCGATTGCAGGACGGCAGTGGCCCGGGCGGAAATGCGCGACTGTTCGAAACGGTATTTGCGTTTTCTGGCCGAATGCTCCAGCTTGCGCTTGAGATAGCGCACAAACGCCGCCGCACCCGGCATCCAGTCCAGCAGAAAATGCGCCAGGCGGGACTTGCACCACCAGCGGAAGCGCCGATGCGCCGGCGTGGCGATGCCGGCAAAGTCATCGCCATGCTCCAAAAGCACCCCCCACTCCGGGATGACCAGCGCGTCGGCGGCACAGTCCGTAAAGCAATCCCGGTGATGGCGGACCACAAAGTACTCGTGATTGCCCTCAACCAGATAGATCCGGCGGCGGGCGCACTGAAGGCGACACCACTGGACAAACCAGAGCTGCAGCGCGGACTCGTACCGGCCAAGGCCAATCCAAAGCTCCATGATGTCGCCAAGGAAGGCCACGTCATGGTCAGTGCCCTCCAGCCAGCGCAGGAATTCCCGAAACTGCGCCTCCGAGCGCGTCCCGGGAATGACGTGCGAGTCCGCGACAACAACCAGCATCGGCGCTACTTGGAGGAGTTGCGGCCGCCGCGCTTCTTCTTCGGCTTCTCCGCTTCGGCCACCGCCTCCTCGCCATCGTGGCAGCCGCAGCCGCACTCGTCGTCATCGCAGCCGCACTTGTCGTCATCGCAGCAGCCGCATTCGTCGTCATCGCAATCGCAACTGAGCAGATTCGGCACCAGGTACTTGTCGACATCCTCCTCGGTCTGGATCTTCGGCAGGTTGTCGATTCCCTGCCAGTATTCGATATGCTGCACGCATTCGCCGGGCTCAATGGTGTCCAGCGGCCCCAGGGTCTCCACTTCAGTGAAGCGGTTGCAGGAGTAGCATTCGATGGAGCACCCGCCATCGGGGTAGGTGCATTCCGGATCGTACTCGAAGTACTTGACCAGCGCCTGGCCGTTGTTGACATGCGCCACCCAGCCGCAGGCGTCGTTGAAGCCGATCTTGAGCGACTGCTTCGCCTTGCGGTCCTGCCTGACGAAGATGTAGTCGCTGCCATAGTCCAGGCGCGGATCCTTGAGGTCGGTGTACGCCCACAACGCCAGATGGCGGTCCGGCGAATAGGGATATCCGTCAGGCTCGCGCCCCTGCGGGATGATCGCCAGGCCGCCCGGCGCCATCATCGACAGCGTCCATGGCGCCAGCTCGACCGGGAACACGCCGCAATTCTCGATGGTATGGGTCACCATGATCAGTCCGTTGGAGAGCGGCTCGACCAGCATCTTCTTGGACATCCCGGTGAAGACATCCGCCTCCATGGTGAATTCGACTCCGGTGTCGCAATCCTTCACCTGCACCGGCATGTTGTCGGGTTCGTAGGTGCGCGGGCATGCCTCCGGAGAGTGCCAGAGGCGGTGTCCGCCATAGAGGGTGAAGCCATTTGCAGGCTGGGGCATTGGCTCCGGCGGAAGCACCACGAAATGATTGAATTTACTGTCCTTGCCGATGAAGCAGCCGATGATGCGCGGACCGACCTGGGTGGTCACCGCCACGCGCAAGGCGTCGCCGCCCAATTCCACACAGCCTTTGTGAATGCCTACAGTGCACTTCTTCATTGAAAAAATCCTTAAGTCGATTGGGGATGCCGCAAGAGCCTGCCGTACCGGAACACCGCACTCCTGACGGATTTACGAGGCGCCACGCTGGCGCCGGGATGCCATTCTCCTGGATGTACGGCTTCCGAGAAATGGTATCCGCCGTTAGAATAACGCCATTTTCACAAAACGTGACGCCTGATGGAAAGAAAATCGCCTTTTTTTCACCAGTTTCGCCCAAAAAAACTTCCCCTCCCTTGTTTTTTTTCCGGTGACCCTGGAACCATGACGCTGGAGATTGGCGTCAAAACGGGGGTTCTGGATGGGGGGGGGAGTACGTTGCCGGCAAATGACGAAACCATGGCGCAAAAGAACCAGAACCAGCTTCACGCCGGATCAGGCCTCGCGCAGATCCTCCACGGTGAAGCAGATTGGCGGTTCCGCCACGGCGTTGTCGAGACGGATCTCGTTGAGGGCGCTTTCCATCGCCGCCTGGCTGGCCACATCAGTGAGGATCAGCATCGGGACGGTGGCGGCGGCATGGTCCTCACGCTGGGTGACCGAGGCGATGGAGATGCCATGATCGCCAAAGGTCCCCGCCACGGCGGCCAATACCCCGGGGCGGTTCTCCACCTCCACCCGGATATAGTAGCGGCCGCGGATCTCGTCCTTGGTGGCCAGCTGCATCGACGCCGCATGGACCGGGAAGGCCTTCACCCGCTCGACGCACTTGCAGGCGCGGTTGAGCGCCAGATCCATGATGTCGGCGACCACTGCGGAGGAGGTGGCGGCGCGCCCTGCACCGCGGCCGTAGTACATCGTCGAACCGACGATGTCGCCTTCCACCCACAGCGCATTGAAGACCCCGGAGACGTTGCCCAGAAGCGACTGCTTGGATACCAGCGAAGGCTGCACGCACAGCTGCAGCTTGCCGTCCAGGTCCTTGATGGTCGCCAGCAGTTTGATCCGGTAGCCCAGTTGCGAGGCGTACTCGATGTCCGTGAGCGTGACCTCGCGGATTCCGCGGACAGTGACGTCGTCAAGAGTGAACCAGCGTCCGAACGCCAGGCTGGCCAGGATCGCCGCCTTGTTGGCGGTGTCATAGCCGTCGATGTCGGTGGAGGGATTGGCCTCGGCGTACCCGGCTTCCTGGGCGGCCTTGAGCACCATGCCGAAATCCGCCTTTTCATTTTCCATCCGCGTCAGGATGTAGTTGCAGGTGCCGTTGAGAATGCCGTACATTGCGGATGCATGGTTGGCGATGAGCCCCTCGCGCAACGCCTTGATGCAGGGGATGCCGCCGCCCACCGATGCCTCGAAATAGATCTCGGCGTGATTGGCGCGGGCCAGTTCGAAAAGCTCCTGCCCGAAGACCGCCAGAAGCGCCTTGTTGGCCGTCACCACCGGCTTGCCGCGCTTCAGCGCCTCGCTGACGAATTTGCGGGCGATGGTGGTGCCGCCGACCAGTTCGACCACCACATCCACCTGGGGATCGTCGATCAGCTGCATGGCATCGGAAATCAGGATGCCCTCCGGCAACGCAATTCCGCGGTCAGTGGTGGTGTCCAGGTCGGCGATCCGGGCAATCACCGGCGTCACGCCAGTGCGCGCCGCCATGATCCCGGCGTTCTTCATTACCGTCTCGACCACTCCGGCGCCGACCGTGCCGAAGCCGATTACTCCGATGCGTATTTGTTCCATTTGATGAAGCGATGCTTTTTTCTGTACAGGGGATGATCAAAACTCCGCGGCCCTTCCGCAGGGAATGCGGCGTCAATGGCCGAAGCGGAAGGGACGGCGGAGGCCTTCCCGGTTCATTTTCCAACCGGGAAGTTGTACTCACCCGGCTTCAGGGTCTGCTTGACGCCATTGAGCGTCAGCGTCGCGGTGGTCCCGGCGGGGACGGTGCACGAGTACTCGCGCTTGCCGCGCTTGCCGGTCTTCAGGGCGCTGCGGATCATGCCGCTGGCGCTGTCGTAGGTGCATTCGAAGTCCGGCAATTCTCCAAGATCCACCGCCGGTGAAAGCGTGAAGCTCCTGAATCCGGGCTCGGCGGGCGCGATGCCGGCAAGATAGCGGTACATGCAGGCGGAGGGATCGCCGAACATGATGTGGTTCTGCGAGTCGTTGCCATTCCATTGTTCGCGGAAGGTGGTGGCGCCGACCTTCACCCAATACCCCCATCCCGGCATTTCAGGCTGGGTGAGGACCTTGAGCAGGTCTTCCTTGAAGCCGTTCTCGCCCAGCACGCGGAGGACGAATTTGGCGCCGAGGATGCCGTAGTCGGAGCGGTGCGCGCCCTGGCGCACCAGCCGGACCAGCTTGTCAAGCGTCCTGGCCGGATCGGCGGCGAAGCCAAAGTACAGCGGCGCAGCCAGCGCCGTCAGCGAGTTGTTGTCGTAGCCGCCATCATCCTGGGCGTATCTGCGGTTCACGCCTTCCTTGATGCGCCGGGCTTCGCCGGCATAGTGCCGGGCATCCGCCTTTTTGCCCAGATGGGCGGCGAATTCCGCCAGGCGGACTGCATCCTGGTAGTAGAATCCGGACGAGGTCAGGCCGACTTCCGGCATGGTGCAGGCGCGGAACGGACACCAGTCGCCCAGGCCGAAGGAGACCACGCCGTCGACATCATGCCAGCGGCGGCAGTACTCCAGATAGAGCTTCATGCCGTCGTAGTGCTGGCGCATGACCGTGTCGTCGCCGGCCATCTGCCAGCTCTGCCAGGCGGATTCAAAGATGTACGAGTCCCATGCCGGACCGCTGCCCCAGTTGTATCCCCACCCGCCGCTGGGGGCGATTCCGGGAAGCTGTCCGCTGGGACGCTGGCAATCCATGAGCACCTGGCTGAAATGCCGGGCCGCCAGGCGGATGTCGAAATTCCAGATGCCGGTCTCGAAGGCGAGATTGGCGTCGCCAGTCCAACCATTCTTCTCGCGATGCGGACAGTCGGTCGGAATGCCGGTGAAATTGCATAGATATGACTGGCAGTTGAGCTGCTGGACGGCCTCCAGCATGGCATTGCCGCTGGAATGGAATTGCCCGCGCCGGGCAAAGCCATTGTGGATGAAGCAGGCGGTGATCTTCTGGATCCGGATGTGCCTGTAGTCGCAGCTGCTGCTGCAATTCACCGCGACGTAGCGGAAGCCATGGTAGGTGAAGTGCGGATGCATCCCGCATTGCTGCGATGCGCCGGAGAGGATGTACCGGTCTTGCTGGAACACCCCGGTCTTGGAAAACTGGTCGATGTCCTTGCGCTGAATCCTGCCGGAGTCGTCAATGCGCTCGGCGTAGTCCAGGACCAGCGTCTCGCCGGCCGCGCCGACGGCGTCGACTTCACACCATCCGGTGAGATTGCGGCCGAAGTCGAAGACCGTCGAGCTTCCCTGTTCCCAGCTTTTCACCGGCGCGATGCGTTCGGCGATCACACAGGGCTCGCATTCCTGCTCGACCAGGATGCCCGGCGGCGGATTGACAATATCCGCATAAGGGGCGTTGCGGTCGTCAAATTCCACGGTGGACACGCCATTGGCGTCGGTGATGCGGGTGTCCTGGTATTCGCCATTGCGCAGCGCGTTCATGACCACCTGGCTTTTGACGGCACGCCAGGATGCGTCGGAAGACGCCAGCACCTTGCCGGAGCTGCACTCCTCGATCTGGAGCAGCAGCGATGGCATATTGCGCCACGGAGCATCATGGAACTGCCAGACATCGCCGGTCTGGCAGTTGTACCAGCCATTGCCCAGCAGCACCGCGACCGCATTCCTGCCCGGCTTCAGCAGTCCGGTGACATCGAAGACCATATAGGAGACTCGCTCAGTGAACTGGGTCGCCACCGGCGCCAGGACCTGGTCGCCGACCCGCTCGCCGTTGATGTAGCATTCGAACCATCCGGGAGCCGCAATGCACAGCCTGGCGGGCTTGATCCGGGCGGGGCACTCAAAGGTGGTACGCAGCCAGGGGGCGCCACGCCCGGAGGCGAATGACTCATCCGCGGAGCGGTTTTGCCCGTCGTCGGGCATGATGTTGGAGCCAATCCACTTGCCTTGCCAGTTAACTGTCTTGTCCATGATTATGGGGAGATGCAGGTAAAGGGATGATGCCGGCGCATCCGCCGGCGTTGCGGTTGTGACTGCACCGATGACACAGGTGCCGCCGCAGAATATAACCTGAATCCGTGGAGTTGATTCCGCGGCGCGGAAAAAAAAAGGGCGGCATGGGAAACGCGCCATCCGCCCAGGGCGCGGCTATCGCTATTTAAGGAAGCGCTGCATGTCCCGGAGGGCCTGCGACAGCTGGACGGCATTGCGCCTGTAAAAGCCGTCGACATCATTGTCGATGGAGTCGTCGCGCCGCAGCAGCCGGTATGGCGAATACAGCGACTCCGGGTCTACCGGCAGCATGTATTTGCCTTCCTTGTTGACCAGGACCCGCTCGGTGTATCCGCACACGATCATATATTGCCGGTCGTAGTCAGGATCCATGAGGTCGTGTCCGACCGAATACCGCGACGCATCGCCGACGCGTCCCAGCCGCGCCGCCAATGTCGGAATAATGTCGGTATGCTGGCTGAGCCGTTCATATTTCCGGGCCGCCACCCCCGGCAAGTGGATTATCAGCGGCGGGCAGATCTGTTCATCGACGAAGGCCGAGTTGTGTCCAAGATGTCCATGCTCGTAGAACTCCTCGCCGTGGTCGCCGGTGACAATGACGATGGTGTTTTCCAGGAATCCTTTTTCCTCCAGGTACTTGATCAACCGTCCAATCTGCCGGTCGACATTGTATGCCGCGTTTCTGGCGCGGTTGATCACCAGTTCGCGGTCGTCGGCCGACATCTTCAGATAGGATAGATTCTCCAGCACCGGCTGGAATGGCGCGTGGTCTTCGGGAAAGGAATATGGCGCGTGGGTCCCCTCGAAGAAATGGAATGCGAAGAATGGCCGTCCGGGATCGCGCTTTTCGATGAAATCGATCATCTTGTCCACGCCGACGCGGTCACGCTCATCCGGCGGCAGCGCGCTGTCCATTTCCTCCAGCTGCTCGGCCTCCAGCATTGCAAAGACCGTCAGATTGAACTCGGGGTAGGTGAATTTGGCGGAAGTGGCCGCCCGCAGCTGGTAATTGGCGTCATGCAGCCACTCGAAGAAGACCGGCGGTCGGTTGCTGTCGAGGAACTCATCCCAGAGGTTGGCGTAAATGCCGTAGAACATGGCGAACATGCCGGGGCGGGTGCCGTTGCCGCCGCTGAAATGCTGGTTGAAACGCACGCAATGCTTTTCCGCGAAGGCGTTGCTGTTGGGCATGACCGCCTCGCACAGCATGTCGTTGCGCAGCGACTCCGCGCAAAGCCAGACGATATTGGGCAGCCGTTCCATGGGGACGGTCCTGGTCTCCTCCAGGGGATAGTTCAGGATTGTCGAAGTGCTCAGGCGGATCCGGGCACGGTCGGCCACCGTGCGGGCCGGACGCTTGCACCCCAGCGACTTGAGAAATGATCGCATCCGCACCCGCGGCAGCAGCGGGTAGGTGCCGCTCACACTGAGAACCTGGCGATAGTGGTAGAAATCCGACACCCCGCAGGCGATCTCCGCATATCCCAGCGAAAACGCCGACAGCAGCGCCAGCGACGCCAGGACCCACCCCCGCCAGGCAAGATGCCGGCCGCACCACGACCGCAAACTCGCCCGGCGCGCCAATGAACAGGCAAGGAACAAATAGACGGCGACGCACAACGCCCCGCCAAGGAAGGCGGGGATGATCGTCGAATAGTCCAGCCCCATGCTCGAGAAACCGCCAGGCGTAATCAGCAGATTAATGACAAAGCCATTGATGTGGAAGGAAAAATGCCGCCAGATGCAAAAATCCGAAAAGGCCAGCACCGCAATCAGCGCCGCCAGCAGCCCGGCAAACAGCCACAGCGCCAGATGCCAGCGCGGGTGGCGCGTGGCGCCAACGCGCTCTGCCAGCCAGGCCATGAAAAGCTGCGGCAATGACCCGCAGGCCGCCAGCCCGATGCCGCCGCCCAGCAAATACGCAACCACGCTGACGCCACGGCTGACACTGCACGCGGCATCAACCATGTATGCGCCGGAAAGCAACAGCAACGGGATGAACACCAGCAGCCACCAGGCCACCAGCAATGATCTTCTTGTCGGATTGTCGTCGCTCATCTGCATAAAGAAAAAAAGGGGACACGCAACGGGCGGAATCGTAAATGCCGCTTAATATATTTTCTGCAATCCCGCCGGTATGTAACACTTTTGCAAAAAGTGTCAAAAAGAAAAAGCAGTTGCCGGGGATGGCCGCGTCTCTTCTCCGCCAGCCGTCCGGCACGGTTATTCCGCCGGCTGGCCGCGCAGATGATACTTTTGTAATATATTAACTGCCATTCCCGATCCGAAGGCCGTCAGAAGGCGGCATGAACCAGAGTCCTGAATAGGAGTTTTCAGCATAATGAACAAGAAGACCGTGCGCGACATCGACCTGAAGGGCAAGAAGGTCGTCATGCGTGTTGATTTCAACGTCCCGCTGAACGAGAAGCAGGAGATCACCGACGACACCCGCATCAAGGCGGCCGAGCCGACCATCAAGTATGTGCTTGAGCAGGGCGCCGCGCTGATTCTCATGAGCCATCTGGGGCGTCCGAAGGGCAAGGTCGCCCCGGAGTTCAGCCTGAAGCCGTGCGCCGAGTATCTGTCGAGGGAGCTGGGCAAGCCGGTGCAATTTGCGGAGGACTGCATGAAGGCCGACGACCAGGCCGCGGCTTTGCAGCCGGGGCAGATCCTGATGCTGGAGAACACCCGTTTCCACAAGGGCGAGGAAGGCAAGGCCAAGACTGACGGCCTCACCGACGAGGAGGCCAAGGCCAAAAAGGCGGAGTACAAGGCCCTCAAGCAGGAGATGGCGGCGAAGCTGGCCAGCTATGGCGACGTGTATGTCAATGACGCCTTCGGCACGGCGCACCGCGACCACGCCTCCACCTGTTCCATTTGCAAGTACATGAAGGCCAAGGGCGGTCCGTGCGTGGCCGGCTTCCTGCTGGAGAAGGAGATCAACTTCCTGGGCAACGCGGTCGAGAACGCCCGCCATCCCTTCGTCGCCATCATCGGCGGCGCCAAGGTCTCCGGCAAGCTTGAGGTCTTGAAGAACCTGATGAAGAAGGTCGACTCCATCCTGATCGGCGGCGGCATGGCCTACACCTTCCTGAAGGCCCAGGGCTACCAGATCGGCGACTCGCTGGTCGAGGACGATCTGCTGGAGACCGCCAGGCAGACCCTGGCGGACGCCAAGGCGGCGAATGTCGATTTCGTCCTGCCGATCGACAACATCGCCGCGGACAAATTCGCGGCCGACGCCAACACCCAGGTGATCAGCAAGAACATCCCGGAGGGCTGGATGGGCCTGGACATTGGTCCGGAGACCATCAAGAAGTACACCGGCATCATCGCCGGCGCCAAGACCATCGTCTGGAATGGCCCGATGGGATGCTTCGAGATGCCGGCCTTCGCCAAGGGCACCATGGCGATCTGCCAGGCGGTGGCGGAGGCAACCGCCAATAACGGCGCCACCTCGATCATCGGCGGCGGCGACTCGGTCAGCGCAGTCAACAAGAGCGGCCTGGCCGCCAAGATGTCGCACATCTCCACCGGCGGCGGCGCATCCCTGGAGTTCCTCGAAGGGAAGGTCCTGCCCGGATGCGACGCGCTGGATGACAAATAGCCTTTGCGCACTTCCCAAAGTGCCGCCGGCGCGCGCAGGTGTGCCGGCGGCCATCCCCCCAAACACCATTCATCCCAGGGCGGTGACCCGCAAATCCACCAGGGCATTCGCAGGCTTTGATTGAGTTTTTTTGACGAAAAAAGCGGCGGTGCGCCGCGGCGGCGACGGGAGGCGTTTTCGCCACCCCGTTCCCCCCAAGGTGCAGAAGCCATGGATTTGCAGGAATCCGCGCTGGGCAGACCACAACACTCTTCTAGAATCTTAAGGACATAGCATCATCATGGCACGTAGAAAGGTAATCGCCGGCAATTGGAAGATGAACAAGACCGCCCGCGAGGGCGCGGAGCTGATCGCCGGCATCAAGGCGGAATGCGGCTGCAGCGGAAGCTGCCCCTGCTGCGCTCCGGAAGTGATTGTCTGCCCGCCCTTCACCACCCTGTCGGCGGTCCAGGAAGCGGCGCAAGGCACGCCGATCAAAGTCGGCGCCCAGAATATCCACTGGGCGGCCAATGGCGCCTTCACCGGCGAGATCAGCGCATCCATGCTCACCGAAATGGGCATCAACGTGGTGATCATCGGCCACAGCGAACGCCGCCAGTACTTTGGCGAAACCGACGAGACTGTCAATCAGCGCGTCAAGGCGGCGCTGGCGGCGGGGATGACCGTCATCCTCTGCGTCGGCGAGACCCTGGCGGAACGCGAAAAGAATGTCACGGACGCGGTGATCGAGAAGCAGGTCCGCTGGGATCTGGCGGATGTCACCGCCGAACAGATGGCCAATGTCATCATCGCCTATGAGCCGGTATGGGCGATCGGCACCGGCAAGGTCGCCACTGACGAGCAGGCTCAGGAGGTCCATGCCGGCATCCGGGCGCTGCTGGCGCGGCTCTTCGGCGGCGAAGTGGCCGAGGCCACCCGCATCCTCTACGGCGGAAGCATGAAGCCCTCCAATGCCGCGGGGCTGCTGGCGCAGAAGGACATCGACGGCGGCCTCATCGGCGGCGCGGCCCTCAAGCCGGCCGACTTTGTCGCGCTGATCAAGGCCGCGATGAACTGATGACGGATTGGCCTGGCGCCAATGACTGAATGGCGCCGGGCGGCTTCCTTGCGGCTGGATGAGGCGTTCTGAAGACGCGCGCACCGGAAAGCGCGGCGACGGAAAGCGACGGCGCAAGGGAATCGGCCCCATGTCGTCCTGTTTCAGTTGTGCCTGGATCCGTGAAGCTGGTGATTTTGTGTTGTGACAGAATGATGTTTTTTTAGGGAGCGTACCGCGGGTGCGTGACCGAAAAAAATGACGAAGTCATGGCGCAAAATCACCGGCTTTAGCGGATTCAGGTCATCCATTTTCTTTTTCCGGGAACATATTCAATTATTATCTGTCAAACCAGTCTGGGTTAATCGCAGCCAATGAAGAGCGATCGGGAATTAGTGCGTGACTTTCAGAAGGATGGCGACGAATCGGCCTTCGACGAGCTGGTTGCGCGCCATTACGGCCACGCCTACCAGATCGCCTACGGCACGCTGGGCAATCGCGAGGACGCCGAGGAGGTCGTCCAGGACACCTTCCTGCGCATTCATCGTGCGCTGCCCGCCTTCCGGGGCGACTCCGAGTTTTCGACCTGGATGTACCGCATTGTCATCAACCTCTGCAACAACAAGTTCAGGTGGAACCGGATCCGCGGATGCAAAGTCACCGACAGCATTGATGCGCCGTTGAATCTGCCGGGCAAATACAACACCACGCTCAAGATTGAGATCCCGGATCGCGAGATGCCTCCGGACAAGCAGTACGTCTTCGACGAGACCAACCGGCGCCTGCATGAAGCCATGCAGCGTCTGCCGGAGAGTTATCGCGAGGCGGTGCTGCTGCGCAATGTCAAGCAGCTTGACTACGAGCAGATTGCGAGGATCCTCAACTGCGCGATCGGCACCGTCAAATCCCGGATCAGCCGGGGGCGGGACCTGCTGCGTGAGTACATGGAATTGTAGCCGGGGCGGCGCAAGCCCGAAGCCATTGGAGTCAGCGGCATCCACCGACATGGTCTGGCTGGTCATGAGAAAAGAATCATTACAACATTGTCCTTCCCGTGAGGATCTGAGCGCGTTCTACGACGGCTTTTTGCGTGACAGCCGCATTGCCGATCATCTGCGTGACTGCCGGAGTTGCCGGGAGGCTGTCGCCGCCATGGAACAGCTTGACCGCATGATGGCGGATTGCAATGCCGCACCGCCGGAGCTGTCCGGACGCGTCATCGCGGCATGCCATCGCGACGCCGAGCGCCAGGATGCCGATCGGGCGATGGCGGCGATCATGCCCACAGGCGGCTTCCGCGGATTTCCTGTCCGGATGATGCGTCATGCGGCGGTGCTGCTGGCGACCGCGGCCGTGGCGTCATTTGCCACCTATTCCCTGCTTTCCCACCCGGCAGGGGCCGATGGCGCCGTCATCGCCGCAGCCGACCATGACGGATTGCGGCAGTCGATGCCGGCCGCGGCGGCGCATTCGCCATCGGCGCCTTCCGGCCCATTGCCCCTGGCGGCGTCCGTGACGATTTCCGCCGTCACGCGTGAAGACGGCGGCGGTTATTCGCTGGCCGACAGCCTGCGCGAACGCCAGGCGGCCGCCCGGACACTGGCCGCCAGAGAGTCCGCCATCCGCCACGAAGCCCTGGACACGGTCTCCGTCTCATCCGACGGCGGCCATGCGCGTTCGGCCTCCGCCGACCGCAAGCTGGTGCTGCTGCCGGATGTGGTCACGCATGTCTGGCAGACAAGCCAGGCAATCGATGCCAGGCGGCTGCAAGAGCTCTCCGGCCTTGACTTCGAGGAACTGGGAGCGGCGGATGACCTGGGAATCCGCACCTTCAGCTGCACCGGCAGCGACGCCGGCATCCAGCGGGCAATCAACGAACTCCATGGCCAATCCGGCTGGTCGCTGCTCTCCCCTGCCCTTCCGCAGCCCGGCGGCGAGGACCTGATTTTCTTCCGCAACCGCCCGCTGAAGTACATCATCACCCTGGTTCCTGGCAAATAAGGCCAGGAACCGGAATATCGCGAGGCTGGTCCTTCCTGCGCCATGGTTCCGTCGCCTTCCGGTCATGTGCCCCCGGTGCGCCCCCTCAAAAAAGACTCCTCCTGACGCATAATCGCCAAACTTCACGGATCCAGGATGAAGACTATCTCCGGCGCCGCTGGCGGCCTCCGAACCGCCGGCCATGTATAATTCCCTCTACATCCATGTGCCCTTCTGTGAAGGACGCAAATGCGCGTATTGCGCATTCTATTCGGTCACCGCGCATGATGAGCCAATGCGCGGCAGCTACCTTCGCCGGCTGGAAGAGGAGTTCGCGCAATACGCGCCGCAATGCGCGCCGTTGCGATCGATCTTCGTTGGCGGCGGCACCCCCGGCCTGCTGAGCGCCGCCGAGCTGCAGACACTGGGCGAGGCCGTACGCCGGCATTTCGCGCTCCTGCCGGATTGCGAATGGACCATCGAGGCCAATCCCGAAAGCCTGAGCTGCGACAAGCTGCAGACGCTGTCGCGCTGCGGAGTCAATCGCCTTTCACTGGGCGTGCAGTCCTTCAATGGCCGCCTCCGGCAGGCAATCGGCCGCCGCGGCACCCTGGACAACCTCCCCAGGCTGGCGGACTTTGCGCACCGTTGCGGCATGCGGCTGAATTTCGACCTCATCTACGCCATTCCCGGACAGCTCCCGGAGGATTGGCGCCGCGACCTGGAGACCGCGCTGTCGCTCCAGCCCGACCATCTTTCCTGCTACAGCCTGATGATCGAGGAGGGCACCGCGCTGTGGCGGCGCCACCTCCGCACCGCCGATGACGGCAGTTTCCTCCAGCTATGGGAGCTGTGCGACGAGGTTTTGGCACGGCATGGGCTGCCGCGATACGAAATCTCCAATTTCTCCCGCACGGGATGCCGATGCCGCCACAACTGCGAGATCTGGCACGGCCAAAGCTACCTCGGATGCGGCCCGGCGGCGGCGTCATTCGATGGCACGGACCGGCGGATCAACCCGCCGTCACTGTCGTCATGGCTGCGGCGTCATCCGCCGGAAATCGACCGCATCGCCCCGGACAGGCGCCGTCGCGAGATCTTCGCCTTTGCCTTCCGCACTGTCGATGGCTGGAGCTGGAGGCAGCTGCGCGATGTCTGCGGCATCACCGAGCTGCAATTGCGGCATGACGGCGCCGTTGCGTCGCTGTCCAGCCAGGGGTTGCTGACCGTGGATCACGACGGAATCCGCCCGACCGCCAGGGGGCTGCTCTACAATGACGATCTGCTGGAGCAATTGATCTGAACTTCTGCCACGGAATGCGCCCGGCATTATAGTATGGCCGGCACTCAACTTCACCCTCACCACCACAAACAGAAGACTATGAATACCTCCGCCATATTCCGCCTCGGCTGTGGGCTTGCCTTGATGGCCCTGGTGTACGGCCCTGCCGCGATCGCCGTCACCTACGACGCATCCTATAACGCCAAGCGCGTCAATGAGATCTCGCGCTTTGTCCTCAGCTGCGTCGATCAGCAGCGCGCGCAGTTCATCAAGGCCCATGAGGAGGCCGGCAAAAACCAGAACCAGAACCAGAACCAGGGCCATGGCCAGCCTTCCCGTCCCGGGGAGGCCGCCGCCGACGCCGACGCCGCCGACGCCGCCAAGCCGCTTCCCCGGAAATTCTATGCGGACATCGAAGCCATCAAGCTGCAGGTCCAGCATCGCTGGCCACGCGCCAATCCGGCTGACATGAGCCTGGATCTGCGGTCGGCAATCGAAATCGAGGAGGCGGTCAAGCGGGAAATGGCGCGGGATCCCCGTTTCAAGCGCAGCGTCGCCGAGATGGAAGCGGAGGAACGCCGGCTGGCCGAGGAGAAGTTCCCCCTCTACGAACCCAACGAGAAGGTGACTATCACCTTCTCCCGCGGCAATGAAAAGCCCCGGACCTATACTGGCGTATTCAAGCCGGCTGGACGCTTCAAGTTCTTCATCGGCAAGCATACCCTGAATTACAACGACCTCCCGGAGGAGATCCGCGCCCGCTTCAAGCCGGAGCTCAACCGGCAAATGCGGCAGGAGGAATTCGACAAGCACTGGGTCATCACCCGGTACAATATCGAGCGCGAAGAGGAGCTGGCCGTGCGCTGCCGGGAGAAGCTCAATGCCCAGTTCAACAAGAACCTGCGGAAGGACTGGGTGTACATCAACAAGGCCTGGCGCGTCCCGGCGGATCTGGTCGAAGACATCGTCACTTCACGCGAGACCATCCACCGCACCATGAACGACGGACCGCATTTCTCCCCAAGCCGCACCGGGATCTACCGCGGCTCCTCCAACTGAAGACAAAAGTCCGAATCCGCAGGGATCCGACAAAAAAAAACTCAATCGCCATGTCATTTCTGCAATGCTGCTTCCATTCCGACTGCCTCGGCATGGCGGTCGGTGTCAATGTGATCATCCCCCAGGGCGCATCCTCCAGCCAGATCGGCCTGGGCAACGCCGACACCGGCGACAAACTTCCGCCGGTGCTGTATTTGCTCCACGGATTGTCGGATGACCAGACGATCTGGATGCGCCGGACCTCAATCGAACGATATGCCGCCGAACACGGCGTCGCCGTGGTCATGCCCTGCGGCAACCGCAGCTTCTACTGCAACACCGCCGACGGCATGCGCTTCTACGACTATGTCTCGCAGGAATTGCCCGATATTGTCGGACGGACCTTCCGGGTCTCCCGGCGCCGGGAGGACACCGCGATCGGCGGATTGTCGATGGGCGGATACGGGGCATTGCGCATCGGATTGCTCAACCCGCAAAAGTATTGCGCCATCGCGGCATTCTCGTCAGTGATCGACGCATCCCAGGTGAATTCCATAAGCCACGAGCTGTTCCAGGCCGATTTCCCGGAGATTGCCCATGGCGGCGTTGTCGAAGGCACCCAATATGACCTGTTCCATTTGTCCAGCCGGCTGGCGGCGGACAAGACGGCGGCCAGGCCGAAGATCTTCATGGCCTGCGGTGAACAGGATGGATTCCTGGATGAAAACCGGAGATTCCACGCCCACCTGGCTGAAAAAGGCTTCGACACCAAATGGCACGCCTGCGCCGGCGCCCATAATTGGGCCTTCTGGGACGACCGCATCCGCGAAGCCCTGGATTGGCTGCCATTCTGACTCCGCAAAAAAAACGGCGTTCAACGGAGAAATCCCCCCTGCCCCCACCTGCCCCACCTGCATCTCATGCCCCCCCCTGCATCCCATGCCTGACGACGCACCGCACATCCCATTCGTCCACCTCCACACCCACTCGGATTTCTCCCTATTGGATGGCGCACAGTCTGTCAAGACCATTGTCAGCCGGGCGATTGACTTCGGCTGTCCGGCGGTCGCGGTGACGGATCACGGGAGCATGAGTTCCGCCTACGAACTCATGCAGCAGGTCAAGTCCCAGAGCAAGGAACGGAAGCTGGCGACACCGATCAAGGGCATCATCGGCTGCGAGTTCTATGTCACCGCCGGACAATACACCAGCCACGAGAACAATCCGATCGACAAGGAGCGTTATCATCTGATTCTGCTGGCCGAGACCGACGAGGGGTATGTCAACATGTGCCATCTCTCGGAGGAGGCGTGGCTTCGCGGCTACTACTACAAGCCGAGAATCGACTTCGAGTGCCTCCGGCGTTTTCACAAGGGCATCATCTGCCTGTCCGCCTGCATTTCGGGACAATTGCCGCGCCTGCTGCTGGCCAACCGCGACGAGGAGGCCGAAGCGCTGGCGATCAGCTACCGCGACCTCTTCGGTCCGGAGAACTATTTCATCGAATTGCAGAATCACGGCCTGGCCGAGCAGCTGCGGGTGAATCCCAAGCTGATTGCGCTGGCGCGCAAGATCGGCGTCGGCCTGGTCGTCACCAACGACGCGCATTACACCCGCCGCGAGGACGCCGAGGCCCAGGACATCCTGGTCTGCATTGGCACCCAGACCACCATCAACGACCCGAAACGGATGAAGTTCGAGAACGACGAGTTCTACTTCAAGAGTCCGGAGGAGATGGCGGCACTCTTCCCGGAATGCCCCGATGCGGTCGAAAACACGGTCAAGATCGCCGCGCGATGCAATGTCCACCTGAAGACGGTTGACGACGACCACGCCAACCACTACCCGGAGTATCCGGAACCGGACGGACGCGACCGCGAGGAGCATCTTCGCAGCCTCTGCAAGGAAGGCCTGATGTGGCGCTTCCATTTTGACCCGGACAAGGATGAGATCACTGCGGAACGGCAGGTGATCATCGACCGGATGAATTACGAGATCGACATCATCAAGCGGATGAAGTTCATCAGCTACTTCCTGGTGGTATGGGACTTCCTCAATTACGCGGCGCGCATTGGCGTGCCCCTGGGGCCCGGCCGCGGCTCCGGCGCCGGATCGATGGTCGCATACCTCATCGGCATCACCCACATCGATCCATTGCGGTACAATCTGCTCTTCGAGCGGTTCCTCAACCCCGCGCGGGTCTCGCCGCCGGATTTTGACATCGACTTGTGCGAACGGCGCCGGCATGAGGTCATCGAGTATGTCCGCGCCAAATACGGCGCCGACCGCGTCGTGCAGATCGGCACCTTCGGCACGCTCAAGGCCAAGCAGGTCATCAAGGATGTCGCCCGCGCCATGGGGCGCAGTGTCGACGAGGCCAACCGCCTATGCCGGATGATCCCCGCGGATCCGCACATGACCCTGGACATCGCGCTCAATGGCAACGAAAAGATGAAATTCGAGCCCAATCCGGAGCTCAAGGCGTTGCTGGACAGCGAGGACTGGGCGGCGCAGATCTGGAAGTTCGCCCGGAAGCTGGAGGGCCTCAACCGCAACATGTCGATCCATGCCGCGGGGGTCATCATCGGCGACATGCAGGTATCCAATGTCGCGCCAATTGCCTGCGGCGGCCCGGCCAAGGAGGCCATCACCCAGTTTTCCGCCATCCCCTGCGAGGCACTCGGCCTGCTGAAGATGGATTTCCTGGGGCTCAAGACCCTGACCCTGATCCAGGACACCCTCGACCTGGTTGAGAAGAACACCGGCCGGAAGATCATCTCCAACGACATTCCGATCGACGACCGGCACACCTATGACATGCTCAACCTGGGGCGGACAGTGGCGGTGTTCCAGCTGGAGTCAAGCGGCATGCAGAAGCTCTGCCGCCAATGGCACCTGAGCCGGATCGAGGACATCATCGCCCTGCTGGCCATCTACCGTCCCGGGCCAATGGACTTCATTCCGGAGTTCCTCGGCCGCAAGGAAGGCAAGATTCCGCTGGACTATGACGTGCCGGTCATGGAGAAATACCTCGCCGAGACCTACGGCATCATGCTCTACCAGGAGCAGATCATGCAGGTCGTGCAGGCAGTGGCGGGGTTCTCGCTGGGCGAGGCGGACTTGCTGCGCCGTGCCATCGGCAAGAAGAAGATCAAGATCATGGAGGCGAAATTCGTCGATTTCAAGAAGGGCTGCGCCGCCAACGGCATCGACGAGCAGACCGCCACCAACATCTGGGACAAGATCCTAAAATTCGCCGGATACGGCTTCAACAAGAGCCACTCCGCCGCCTACGGCATGCTGACCTACCGCACCGCCTGGCTCAAGGCCAACTACCCGGCGGAGTTCATGGCGGCAGTGCTCACCAGCGAGCTTGGCAACTCCGAAAAGCTGTCATTCTACTTGAAGGAATGCCGCGAAATGGGCATCCGGATCCTTCCCCCGGACGTCAATGTCTGCGATGCGTTCTTCTCGGTCGACGGACCGAATATCCGCTTCGGGCTGGCGGCGATCCGCGGAGTCGGCGAGGGGATTGTCAGGAACATCATCGCCGAGCGCGAGGCCAACGGCCGTTTCAAGGACCTCCTGGACTTCTGCGAACGGATCAAGGGCGTCAGCGTGCGGCTGCTGGAGCCGCTGATCCAGTCCGGCGCCCTGGACTCCTTCGGCCAGCGGCGGTCGCAGCTGCTGGCGGTGTCCGCCGACGCGGTCGCGCAATCCACTGCCGCACGCAAGGATCGCGAAGCCGGCCAGCTCTCGCTTTTCGACATGATGGGCGGCGGCGGCGACGACGTCAACAGCCTCCACTATCCGGACCTGCCCGAGCTGCCGCTGAAGGACAAGCTGGATGCCGAAAAGCACATGACCGGCTTCTATTTGTCCGGACATCCGATTGACCAGGCCCGCGAGATTGTCGACACCTTCCAGCTGGATGATCTGGCGGATCTGCCCGAACTGCCGGACGGCACCATCTTCCGCACCGGCGCCTTCCTCTCCGACGCCACCAGCAAGGTGGCAAAAACGTCGCAGAAGCCATTCATGATCCTCAATCTGGAAAGCCGTGAGAGCTCAGTGGAGACCATGCTTTTCACCCGTGAAATGGAGAGGGCGCAGCGCGAATGCCCCGAGGCCCTGGAGCCGGGAAACGTCGTCTTCGTCGAAGGTGAGATCGGCCATACTGACGACGACTCCGCAAAATTGCGGCTGCGCATCAACCGGATCGTCCCGGCGTCAAAGGCTCCGGAGCTTTACACCGGCCGCATCACCCTGTTTGTCAAGGAAGAGGACGCCACTGCGGAAAAGCTGGAGAGGCTGGCGGCAATCTGCGACAAGCACCATGGCCCGGCTCAAATCACCATCGGCATGAAGCGCGCCAATGGCGACTGCATATACTTCCGCCCGCAGGGGCTTGCGGTGCGGCCGGTGCCAAAATTCATCGAAGTCACCGACTCGCTGTTCGGCGCCGGCGCAGCGTCGCTGCGCGGCAACAGGAACCGCCCGCAGCCGCGTCAGCGAGGCGAATGGCGACAGGCTGCGGAATAGCGCTTCACATTGGCTGACAACATCCGGGGAATGATCATGAGCGTGTTTTGCCCCGTCATCAATCTGGCTACCGGCGAATGCCGCGGAGAATTTGCATCGCACGAGCGTGCAGTGCATCCTTCGGGGGTGACGGTATTCTTCCTTGGCTCGTTGCGGGGTCGTCCGCAGGGATCACCTGGCCTGTCCGATGCCGCCTATGTGGCCGAACAGCTTGCCGGCCATGGCTGGGACTGCGTCGAAAAATTCAATGGCGCATTCCTGCTGGGGGCATATGATGCGCGCGACCGGCGCTTTCGGCTATTCCGCGATCAGCTCGGACAATCCCAGGTGATCTACACGACCCTGCCGGAACAGCAACTGCTGATATTTGGCGACAGCGTCAAGGCGGTGCGTGCCGCCATGCTTGCCAATGGCGGCGAATCCCTGGTCGACCGCGAGGTGCTGGCGGAATACTTCCGCATGGGCTATGTCAGCTGCGGCAACACCGTCTACCAGGGGATTGCCCGGGTGCCGGCGGCCCATTGCGCCGTGATCTACCCGGATGGGTCGGGCGAGCTGAGGCGTTATTGGCATCCGCATTTCAATGGCGGCGAAAAGACCGGCCTCGATGAGGCCGTCGAGGAATGCCGGAGTCTGTTGAAGACAAGCATCCGGCGCTGTCTGGACGCCTGCCCGGATGCGGATTACATGCTCTCCGGCGGCATCGACTCCGGCGTAGTCATGGGGATGGCCAGCGAATTCTTCCCGGAAGGCAGCCGCCAGGCGCATACCATTGCAGTGGCGGACGGCGATTATGACGAGTCATCGCTGGCGGCCGGCACCGCCAGCCGTTGCGGCGTGCCACTGCAACGGCTGCTGCTGGACGCGCAGTCGATTGACAGGCTGCCGGCGCTGATTGCCAATGCCGGCGAACCCTTTGCCGACTCGTCGCTTTTGCCCACCTATCTTGCCTGCGCAGCCACCGGCAGGCCGGCGCTGTTCACCGGCGATGGCGGCGATGAGTTGTTTGGCGGCTACCGCCGTTATCAGGCCATGCTGTGGCGAGGCCGCATCCCGCATTGGCTGGATTGCCTCGCGCGGCCATTCGCCGGCGCGGTGTCGGCGATGCTTCCAGATGGCGCCAACAGCCGCTGCCGCATGGCGACGGCCAAACGCGCCCTGGCGGCGCTCTCCAAGCCGTATCTGGAGGCGTATGCCGGATTCCAGGCGGTGGCCACCCGCGAACAGCTCCAGAGGCTGATTCCCGGATGCTTCTGGGAGACGCCAGTTGACAGCTGGGAAATGGCGGATGGCGCCACCGAGACGGCGGCGGGCAATGCCAACACCCTCATGCGACGCTGCAACAACCTGGATCTGGCGTTCTATCTTCCGGATGACGGCTTCCGCAAGACCGCCATCGCGGCGGCGGCATCCGGGAAGAAGCTGCTGTCGCCACTGCTGGATCTCGAGGTGGCGAATTTCGCCCTGGGACTGCCGGACAACCTGCGGATCACCACGAAATGCAACAAGGTCGTCCTGCGCGCCATCGGCCGACGCTATCTTGATCCGCGGATTCTGTCAATGCGCAAACGCGGCTTCGGAATCCCGATAGCCCAGTGGTTCCGCAATGCCCTGTCCGGGCGCATCGCCGAGCTGGCCGGCTCCATCGGCAAATGGGACAAATACAACCTCCTGGATGAAAAGCATGCCCGGCAGCTCGCGGAGGAGCATCGCCGCGGCCGCCGCGACCACTCGGCGTTGCTGTGGGCGCTGTGGTGCTACCGGCTGTGGATCGAAAACGAAGACCGCCAGTAGGTCGCATCGCCCGAAACTGCGAACACCACCCGCTGTCATATACGCAAAAATCCCCCGGTCATGCCGACCGGGGGATTTTTGCATTGAAATCATGGAGCGGGCGATGGGAATCGAACCCACGTGGTCGGCTTGGGAAGCCGAAGCATTACCATTATGCTACGCCCGCGATTGTCTCCAGACCCATGAAGATGCGGTTTTTTTCGGCATCTCGGCCACACGACTTGGCGTCATGAGCCCGGGATTGCAACGATCAGCGCAAAACTGCCGCCTTCACGAATCCAGTTTTTGGTAACGGGACTTAATGTATATGGTGGATGGCGGAATGCAAGCCGCCGCCGTGGCTAAATTAAAAAAAAAGGCCATCGACGGCGGCGACCCCCAAGAGAGGCTTCCCGTCCGGATTCGGACGGGAATCGAGGTCATCGCGGCAGCTTGAACGCATCCACGATGTCATCGATTTCCTTGCCGGTGATCGGCTTCATGCCTCCCAGATCCCGGCAGGCGATGGTCGCCTGGGCCGAGTATTCGGCCACCTCCAGGCGGTCGAAGGGCTGGAGCAGGCTGCTGCCGGTGGAGACCACGCCGGAGTTCTCGATGATGGCGATGGGGTAGCGCGGGGAAATGCCATTGGCCACCTCGTCGGGATGGTCAAACGCCTGGCGGATGGTGAACACCGGCATTTCACGCAACATGATGTAGCTTTCCGGAATCACCCGCGGATCGAACTTCTCATGCGATACGGCATAGCTCATGATCGATGGCGGCGCCGCGATGATTGCGGCCTTGTGCTCCGGATGCGCGTCAAAGAGACGCCGGATGAACCAGAGCGCATGGGATGGCGACTTGCCATCCTCGTATGCATTGCCGGCGGTGACCAGCACCAGATCCTCCGCCGTGATGCCGGCGCGATCGACGCCGTGGGGGGTGACCAGCAGCGAATTGTCGTCAAAACGCCAGGCGTAGGTTCCGGTGGCCGCAGTGAAGAGGTGCTGTCGGTATGCGCGGCGGATCAGGCGGCACATCTGCTCCCGGCATTCCAGCTCTGCCGTGGTGTGCGGTAGATCCTTGACTGGCGTGAAGGCGTCATTGCGCACGGCGTCGCATTCGGCCAGCTGGCGGTCATCCAGCGGCTTGACTTCGCCAAGCCGGATCGCGCCGGCCTGCATCCGGGCACAGAAGTCCAGGGTCTCGAAACGCGCAAAGGCCTCCGCCATGTCCGCGCCGGCACAGCAGGTGCCGTGGTTCTCCAGCAGGATGTCGTTGCATCCCCTGGCGAATTCAGCCGCCACCAGATCGCCAAGCGCCTCGCTGCCGGGGATGGCATAGCCGGCATAGCCGATCTTGCCGCACAGCCGTTTGGCCACCGGGAAGATGGCGGTGTCCGGCAGACGGCCGGCCACTGAGAAGCTGACCAGAACCGGCGGATGGGCATGCAAAATGGCCTTGATGTCCGGGCGCATCTTGTAGATTGCGCGATGGAAGGGATATTCGCTGGAGGGACGGTGCGGTCCGACAATGGTGCCGTCGGCCTTGACGCAGATGATGTCCTCGCGGCGCAAAGTCCCCTTGTCGACGCTGGTCGGACTGATCCACATGTCGCCCGACTCGTCCATGATGGAAAGATTGCCGCCGCTGGTGGTGGTCATGCCATTGTAGTAGACGCGTGACATGTACTCCACGATTTGATCGCAGGGCGGTACGTAGCTGGTCTTTTTCATTGCTGTCATTGCTCCTTATGGCTCCTGGCATTGCCGCGAGCCGATTTCAAACGCCTTCAGATTCAACTCGGCAAATTCAGGCTTGACGCATTTGCGGATGGACTCATGCCAGACTTCCCGGCTGATGCGGTGGATGGCCCGCGCCAGGCCGCCAAGCAGCACGAGATTGGCGGCCCGGGGCTCGCCAAGCTCCTCGGCCAGGCGCAACGCGTCGATGTAAAGCAGATTCGGGAAGACCGCCCGCAACGGCGGCTCCGGTTCGGGATACTGCGCCCGGCCGCTGGAGACCGTGATCGGGATCACCCGCTGCCGTGAAACCACCGCCAAGCCGCCCGGCTTCAGGCAGGAATGGCAGCGCAGCGCCTCAATGGCCTCCAGCGAGAGCAGCGCATCTGCACTGCCCTTCTCAATCAACGGGCTGTGCACCTCGGCGCCAAACCGGACATTGGCCACCACCGAGCCGCCGCGCTGGGCCATCCCGTGGACCTCGTTGGTCTTGACCCGGTACCCCGCCAGAATTGCGGCCTGGGCGGCAATCTCGCTGGCCAGCAGGATGCCCTGCCCGCCAACCCCGCACATCATTATGCTGGTAGTCGTCTTGTCCACGTCATCCATGATTTTCCCCTCCTGCCGCCGCCGGGATGATCGCCCCGAACTTGCATACTTCCGCACATGAGCCGCATCCCGCACACATCAGATGGTTGATCCGGATGCCGTCGGCGTCGCATTCAATGGCCGGACAGCCCAATTTCAGGCACGAACGGCATTTCCTGCACCTGTCGGACACGATCCGCAACGGCGGCCCGACCGGACGCCGCAGCTTGAGCGGACACGGCGCGCGGCTGATGATCAAAGACGGCTCGTCGGCCTCCAGCTCCTCGCCGACGGCCTTGATGCACTCCTTGAGCTGGTAGGGATTGACGACACGGATGCGCCTTACTCCGCATGCCCGCCCGAAATCCGAAATCGACGCCGCATAGGTGTCCTCGCCCATCAGGGTGCGGCCAGTGCCGGGATGGTCCTGATGGCCGGTCATGGCCGTGGTGCGGTTGTCCACCACCACCACCACCGAAGTGCCCTTGTTGTAGACGATGTCCGCCAGGCCAGTGATCCCGGAATGGAAAAAAGTCGAATCGCCGACCACGCCGACCACCTTCTTCTTTTCGCCGGACTTCTGCAGACCGTGGGCCATGGAGATGCCGCCGCCCATGCAGAGGATGACATCAGTGCGCGAAAGCGGCGGGAAGACCGCCAGCGAATAACAGCCGATGTCGCCGGTGACAATCACATCATACTGCGCCAGCGCATAGAAAAGCCCGCGATGGGGGCATCCCGGGCAAAACACCGGCGGACGCCCCGGAAGCGTGTCCACGGGGTAGCGTTCCGGATACTCCGGCGCACGGCCACCCGACAGCTTTGCGGCGCTCTGGCGCAATTTCTCCACCGACAGCTCGCCGCATGGCGGCACCACGTCACGGCCATGGCAGGCGATCCCCAGCGCCTTGACATGCTCTTCAAGAAAGTCATCCAGCTCCTCGACCACCAGCACCGACTGCACCTTCGCGGCGAAATCCCGGATCAGCGCATCCGGAAACGGATAGGCGAAGCCCAGCTTCAACACCGAGGCCTCGGGGAACACCTCGCGCACATACTCGTAGGCGATGCCGGAGGTGATGACCCCCAGCGACCGGTCGCGCAATTCCATGCGGTTAAGCGGCGATGCGGACGCCTCGTCCCGCAGCTTCGACAGCTTTTCCTCCAATGCCAGGCGCATCTTCCGCCCCCACACCGGCAGCGGACAATGCCGCGGCGGATCCTGGATGAACCCCGAATGCGCATGACCGGCGCGCCTCCCCCCTTCGACAATGCTGCGGGAATGGCTCACCCGGGTGGTGGTGCGCAAAATCACCGGCGTGCGGAACTTCTCCGACAGCTCCAGCGCATATTTGGTGAAGTCGCTGGCTTCCTGCGAATCCGATGGCTCGATCACCGGTATTTTCGCAAGCCGTGCATACTGGCGGGTGTCCTGCTCGGTCTGCGAGGAATGCTGCCCGGGGTCATCGGCCACGCACAACACCAGCCCCGCCTCGCATCCGATGTAGGCCAGAGTCATCAGCGGATCCGCGGCGACATTGAGCCCGACGCATTTCATGGTGACGATGCTGCGCGCGCCGCCGAGGCTGGCGCCAACCGCCGCCTCCATGGCCACCTTCTCATTCGGAGACCACTCGCAGTACACCTTCGGGGAGTCGTACTTGACCAGATTCTCCAGTATTTCCGTGGAGGGGGTGCCGGGATAGCCAAAGGCGGTGTCCACACCGCCCTCCCATGCCCCGCGGGCTATTGCCTCATTTCCTGAAAGAAGCATCGTCATTTCCTATGCCTTGAACCTGAATGGCGTAAAGCTGTTCCACCCGGCTTCGCGCCCCCGCCCCGCAAGCGAGGCAAGGCGGATTGACACCCTCCGGGCGCCTGGTCATTGCCGCCGGTACGCCATGATGAATGACGCCGCCAGCGCCAGCGCCGTCGGGATGCATCCCGACAGGAAGGGATTGACGATCCCGTTCTTGCCGAGGACAAGCGCAAACTGCGCCAGCAGATGGTAGATCATGAAAAGCGCCACCGCCAGCACAAACCCCCTGATGGCGGTCTTGCGCCCGGTGGAGAGGGTCAGCGAAAAGCCCAGCAAAGTGGCGATGAGCGCGGAAAAAGGCGAAGACAGCCGCCAGGCGATCATCGCCTTGACCAGCCGGGCGCTGCGCGCCGAGATCGCGTCGCTGCGGGTGTTGACCCGCCACAGCCCCGACAGGGGCAGCTCTTCGCAACTCTGGCTCTGCAGAAAGATGTCGCGGGGCTTCTCATGGAATTCGAAGACCTGTTCCGCGAACGGCTTCCTGTCACCGGGAACCGGCGTGCCGTCCTCCAGATAGCCGAACTCCTGGATCTCACCCTGCCGGAAACTCCAGGAACGCGCATCGGGAAGATACACCGCCCAGGCGGCGCTGATGACACGCAAAGTGCGCCCCTGGGCACTGAGGCATCGCACCACCACCCCCTGGCAGGGCTCCTGCCGCGAGAAGCCGGAAAAGAACCAGTCGCGCCGATAGCGGGCGTTGTAGTAGGCCAGGACCTCCTTCGACTGCGCCCCGCCGTCTTTTTTCCGCTCCAGATAGCGTTCCTTGATGTAGTCATGGTAGCCTCTGGCAGCGGGTTCAACCGACTCCGACATCACGAATGACAGCGCACACAGGAGCAGCGCGATTCCGAAAACCGGCAGCGACGCCGTCAGCAGCGACACGCCTGCGGACCTCATTGCCGTCAATTCGTTGTTCTTGCCCATGATCATCGTCATGAAGCAGATGGCCAGCAATGACGAAAATGGCAGGATTGTCAGCAGCGTCCTGGGCATCCCCGCGGCAAAATAGAGCATCATGGTTCCGGCGGGAACGCCCTTCCCGCTGAAATCCGGAAGGTCGTCGAAGACCGCCAGCAGCAGGCTCACCATCGCGAATCCCGCAATCGTCCCCAGCAGCGGCCATCCGTACTGCCCGGCAAGATGCCGGGACAGCCGCCAGGGGAAGCGCCGCCGGGAGCCATTGGCGGCCTGGCATTGGGATGGTTCGGAGCCAGCCTGCGCCATCGCCACGCTAGTATTGCTTGCGCGCCACCACGATCCGCCGGATGCGCAATCCGGTGCACAATTCCTGCAGGGTGGCCCGGCAGCCACTGAACAGATACGCCAGCGGCGAGAGCCACCCCAGGAGCATCCAGCACAGGAAAAACGCCGTCGCCCGCCCCAGATAGACCGGGGTGAAATCCGCGGTCAGCGCCACCAGCCCCCAGAAGCGCATCCCCCATGTCTGGCCGCTGCGGTTGAGCGTGTACATGAAATAGAACGCCCCCGCCAGCCACGACAACAGCACGAACAGATAGAATGACGACACGCCGGTGGCCAGGACGCCGGCGCATTGCAACCCCTCGCACAGCATCATCGCCACCACCGCCGCCAGGCCGATGACCGCCAGGTCGATGACCGCGGCCAGAATCCGCACCAGGAAGGCGCTCTTATGGTAGGTCAGCCCCTCCTGGGAGATCGCGGTCGACAGCGGATCGTAGTCGCCCCGCAGCCCGATCTGCGCCTTGAGCCTCGACCATTTGCTCTGGGCGGCGGCCTCCGCCAGGTGCTGCTGCCGGCTGCGCAGCAGCTTCTTGATGCAATCCACCTCGGTGGCCCTCATCCACAGCGGCAGCAGCGTGCTTCGCACCTGGGCCCCGGCGGTGACCGTGCCGTTTTCGGCGTGCTTGATCAGCGCCTCCTGGTCCATCGGCCCGATTTCCTCGCCGGACTCCAGCTTGACAATGAATGCTTTTTCCTGTGCCATAAGACGCCAAGGTTTATGTCTCAATTGGAATCGCCCCGGTCCCGGTCCACCCGGCCGAAGCGTGAAGAGAAAGGCCACCACACCAGACACGGGAGGCCGATGAGGTTTTCGCGGGGGACGCTGCCCCAGAACCGGCTGTCAAGGCTGTTGTCGGTGTTGTCGCCCAGCATGAAATAATGCCCGTCCGGAACGGTGTATTCGACATCCTCGCCATTGAGATGCGCCGCCTGCGGAATGGCCGAGTAGCCATGATAGCCGTTCCGCCCGGAATTGATGCGCCCGAAGCCATCGGCGTCCCCGCGGTCAAGCCTGCGGAAGGACGCCGCGCCGGCCGGCTTGACATGGAGCGCCCGCCCCGAGATCTTCAGGGTGTCACCCGGCAGTCCGACCAGGCGCTTGATGTAGAAGTCGCCGCTGAGCGGCTGGCCATTGAAGGTGATGCCGCGGGTGGAAAACACCATCACGTCGCCACGGCGGGGCTCGTGGAAGGCCAGGCTCATGCGGTTCACAAAAAGGTGGTCGCCGGACTCGACCGCGCCATGCAGCAGCCTCTCGCCCTTCGACAGCCTGAGCTGCAGCCCGCCATTGGCCCCGCGGCGCATCCGGCGCTCCAAATCGTCCATGGCGCCAAGGTGCTGCGAGAGCGCCTTGGCGGCGTCAACCGGCGCACCGGGAAAAACAAAACTGCCGTATTGACGGCTCCCGGTCAGATAATACGCGATGGCGCTGCGCGGAAAAAGCGGCTTCGATGGCAATGGCGCAATGTCATTGCAGTCCACCAGAAGCTCCCCGGGGGCCGTCATCTCGACATAGCGCCGGGAATAATTGAGGTAGTCGAAGAGCCGCCTGGCCGCATTCGGGGAGGCGCTCTCGTCCGCCGGCAGCTCCGTGTAGTGGATTCCGAACAGCGTCGGCTGCATCGACCCCGTCGGAATCTTGAATGGCTGCAGCAGCAGCGACCGGATGCAGAAGGCGACGCCGACCGACACCACCAGGGTCTCCATCCATGACCGCGCCGTTGAAAAACGCCTGGCGACGACCAGCTTCGGCACCACTTCGCCCTCATAATGCCCCAGCTGCCGCTTCAATTCCGCGGCATCCGCCTTCGGATCGGCCAGCAGCGCCGCAATTGCGGCCATGGCCTCGCCAATCGCCGACGCCGTCCCGGCCGGCATCAGGTCGCCATTGCGCCGCAGCTGGCGCCGCAGCGATGCGCGCAACTGCCGCAGCCTCCGGCGAAAACGGGGGCGGGGCGGCAGAAGCAGATCCAGCAGCCACTCCCCGAAGAAGAAGTACAGCAGCAGAAGGTCGATGATGATTACCAGCCAGAGCGGCATAAGCTACTTGCCATCCTCTTCGTTGTTGCGCAGCACGGCGATGAACGCCTCCTGCGGAATATTGACATTGCCGTACAGCTTCATGCGCTTCTTGCCTTCCTTCTGCTTCTCCAGCAATTTGCGCTTGCGGGTGATGTCGCCGCCATAGCATTTGGCCAGCACATTCTTGCGGTACTGCCGCACATCCTCGCGGGCGATGATCTTCCCGCCAATCGCACCCTGGATGGCCACCTTGAACATCTGCGGCGGAATCGCCTCGCGCAGCCGCTCGCAAATCTGGCGGGCACGGGCCACCGCCCGGTCGGCATGGCAAATCGAGGCGAAGGCGTCCACCGGCTCGCCATTGACCAGGATTTCCAGCTTAACCATCGGCCCGCTCTCATAGCCGTCCGGATGGTAGTCCATCGACCCATAGCCGCGGGTGATGGTCTTGAGCTTGTCATAGAAATCCAGGACGATCTCGTGAAGCGGCATGCGGGCGGTGATCATCACATGGCTGGCGTCCACGGTGTCCGTCTGCTGGCAAATGCCCCGCTTCTCCAGCACCAGGTTCATGATCGCGCCCATGAATTTGGATGGCGAGATGATCTGGCAGCGGATCATCGGCTCCTCGACATGCTCGATGAGATTGGCATCCGGCATGTACAGCGGGTTGTCCACCTTCCGCATCGTCCCGTCCTTCATGTAGACGTGATACTCGACGCTGGGGTAGGTCAAAATCAGATCCATGCCGTATTCGCGCCGCAGCCGCTCCTGGACGATGTCCATGTGCAGCAGCCCGAGGAAGCCGCAGCGGAAGCCGGCGCCCAAGGCAATCGAGCTTTCCGGAACCGCAATGAACGCGGCGTCGTTGAGCTGCAATTTGGCGATGTTGAACTTGAGCTGCTCGTATTCGTCCGCCTCCACCGGATAAATGCCGGAAAACACCATCGGCACCGACTGCCTGAAGCCGGGAAGCGCCTCCGTGGCGGGGTTGGCGCAAAGCGTCACCGTGTCGCCGACCTTGGTGTCCTTCGGCGTCTTGAGGGTGGTGATGACATACCCCACGTCGCCCGGCCCCAGCCAGTCCGTGCTCTTCATGCGCGGGGAAAAGTATCCGACATCCTTGACGCTGGTGTCCACGCCGGTCTCGATCAGATGGATGCTGTCCTTGGCCCGGACCGTGCCATTGACGATGCGCACGTAGGTCACCACCCCGCGATAGTCGTCGAAGATGGAGTCGAATATCAGCGCCTGGAGCTTGTCGTCGCCGCCCTTCGGCGGGGGGATGCGCGTGACCACCGCCTCCATGAGCTCCTC
This sequence comes from uncultured Lentisphaeria bacterium, assembly GCA_934661755.1. Classification (GTDB taxonomy): domain Bacteria; phylum Verrucomicrobiota; class Lentisphaeria; order Oligosphaerales; family Oligosphaeraceae; genus CAKUJM01. The sequence goes on from CAKUJM010000020.1 coordinate 34,590, forward strand.
GATTCCCAGATCCGCGCGTGCGGAAACCAGCAGCGCCTCCTCGCGCGGGATGGCCAGCAGCTCCTCCAGCTGGTTGAGGCATCCCTCGACATCCGCCGCCGGCAGGTCGATCTTGTTGATCACCGGGATGATCGCCAGATTCTGCTCATTGGCCAGATTGAGGTTGGCAATGGTCTGCGCCTGCACCCCCTGCGAGGCGTCGATGAGCAGGATCGCGCCTTCACAGGCGGCCAGGCTGCGCGAGACCTCGTAGCTGAAGTCCACATGACCGGGAGTGTCAATCAGATTGAAGTCGTAGGTGTTCCCGTCCCTGGAATGGAAATACATCTTCACCGGATGGGACTTGATGGTGATGCCGCGCTCCTGCTCCAGGTCCATTGCATCCAGCAGCTGATCGTGGAAGGTGCGCATCTCGACCGTCTGCGTATGCACCAGAAAACGGTCGGCAAGGGTGGACTTGCCATGGTCAATATGGGCGATGATCGAAAAATTCCGGATTTTGGAAAGTTCTGGCGTAGGCATTCAGGACTCGACGGGTGCTTTTTTTAGTGGACAAAATGACAGCATGAAAGGGCGGCGCGGCGCCGCCCCGGCGGAGCCTCCGGCGGCTACTGCGCAATCGTGGCGCGGTTGAGCTCAAAGCCCACGGCGTCCAGGAAGGCCTTGGAGAAGGCCTTGTTGCCGGTTTTGCCGCATCTGATGACAATGCCGGTCTGGTTGTTCACATCCAGGGTGAGCGTCACCGAAATCCGGGTGTCATAGATGTCCTTGTACTCGTAGACCATGCGGTCCTGCTCGTTGGTGCGCGACAGCTCGATCAGGTTCTTGCCGGCCGCGGCGGCGCGGACCGCCTTGTCGGCGTCCAGCAGCCCGCAGCCCAAAGTCGCGGCATAGGCGCCAATGGCGCGGGTGCGCTCATTGCTCACCATGCTTCCCGGAGCCGGAGCCGGCTGGACCTGGGTGATGCAGGACGACATCGTGAAAAGCAGCGCACCGCAAAATGCAGACAAAACACCAAGAGAACGGATCATGGATAAATTCTCCTATATGCTTGAGGACGGCAATTGATGACGAAAAGCCTTGAAGACCAGAAAAACGAAGACCCGCATAATATAATCGCACCACCGGCCATTTCACCTCACCGCCCGCAATGCCCCGACCATCCCCAATGCATCCCAATGCCCCGCCCATCCCACGCGTGGCGCAAACATGCGCCAGCCACGCGCCGCACCGGATATGTCAGCGAGACTCCGCCGCCATCCTCCCGGCGGCAATGGCGACGATTTTCGTGGCGGCCTCCATCTTGGACAGCATCGGCAGGCTGGAGGTGGATCCGTCTGCAAAATACAGCACAATCTGGTTGGTGTCCGTGGCAAATCCGCACCCCGGCGCCTTGATGTCGTTGCAGCAGAGCATGTCGCAGTGCTTGCGCCAGAGCTTTCCCAGCGCATTGTCGCGCACGTCATTGCTTTCGGCGGCGAAGCCCACCAGATAAGGCCGTTCATTTCGGGGGATCGCCCCCAGTTCAGCCAGGATGTCCCGGGTGCGTTCCAATGGCATGACCAATCCGACGCCGTCCGCCTTCTTGATCTTGTTCATTGCGTATTCCACGGGCCGGAAGTCAGCCACCGCGGCGCACAATATGGCCAGGTCCATTCCACGATGGCGATCCATCACCGCCTGATGCATCTGGGCGGCGGAGCGCACCGGAACCGCCAGGACGCCCTCCACCCGGGGGAGATGCGCGGACAGCGGCCCGTGGATGAGGGTCACCTGGGCGCCGGCGCGCCGCGCCGCCAAAGCCAGCGCCACCCCCATCTTTCCAGTGGAGCGGTTGCTGACGAACCGTACCGGGTCAAAATCCTCCACTGTCGGCCCGGCGGTCAACAGCACCCGCCTTCCCGCCAGCGGATGGGGATCCAGCGCCGCATGGATCGCCTCGACCAGCGTCTCCACCGGCGATGCGGCCACTTCCCCCATCGCCGCCAGACGGACAACTTCGCCCTGATGCGGCCAGAGGACCGCACTTTGCGGCGGCAAGGCGGCGGCGGCGGCCAGGAAGTCGCGGCGCAGGGCGTCATCGGCGGCCTGCGCCGCCAGCAGCGCCGGCGCCACCAGCACCGGGCGTGCGGCGCCCTGCAGCAGCGGCAGCGCCCGACCGCGCAGGAAAACCGAGGCCACCGCCATCGAAACCGGCGCCAGCACGATGGCATCGGCGGCGGCAAAGTCGTCATGGCCCAGCCGCTCGATGGCCATGCAGGGATGGCCGCTGAAGGCCGACCACCCCGCCTCGCTGACAAATGCCAGGGCGGAGGCGCCTTCATATCCGGTGGGCGCCACCCTCACAGTGTACCGGTCATCGCGCAGACGCTGCAACAGCGCCGGCCCATATGCCACGGCCGCGGCGCCGTCGGTGATCAAAAGAATTCTTCCTGCCATGGTGATTTTGCAAGACCCGTTTGTCGTAGTGGGCGTTACTATACGGCACTAAAGGCAAACCGCCTTGCGGAGATTATATTTGCGCAAACGCCGCGATGCGGTTGCCGTTGCGCTTTCCCCCGTAGGAAGCCACCCATCATCGCCACCTCCACGCCTTGTTATCTTCACACAATGCTCAGCCTGGACGACATCTGGTTTGCGGCGAAGAACACGCGCATTGTCTACATGCCGCCCAAGCTGCTGGAGACCTTCGGCGAAAGCATGGTCGACTACACGCTGGTCTGCGAGCATCCCGACAACCCCGCGCTGGCACGGGTGCACACCGGCATGGTCGTCGCCGAGCGTCCGCGGATCATCACCGCCGGATGCTACATGCAGGACCACATCGAGAATTTCAGCGCCGACGCCCGTCGCTACTTTGAAGAGGTCCTTTCGCGCCATGAGAGCGCGCGGATAATCCAGTACGGACTGCACTTCCGCAAGGAGAGCCGCAATGATCAGGTGGTTTCCGGGAATGTCCGGGAAATTGCGGAGCAGGCGGCCAAGGACGCCCAGGACGACATGCTGCGGCTGCATGGCGTCATCATCGGCGACGAGCTTTCCAGCGAAGTCTCGCTCATGTTCTTCATCACCCGGCTGGTGCAGCGGTCGCTGCCCCGCAATGCCCGTGATTTCGCTCGTCGTGGAATGCTGGGCGGCGGCACGCCGGGAAGCCAGGCGCTGCTTGCCGCGCAGATCCATTCCGAGATGGCGCAATGCGCCTCGCTGGACGAGGTGAAGGCATTGGGAAGGCGATTGCGCGAAATGGAGCTCTTCGACCAGTTTGAGGATGAGTTCTTCGAGCTGTACCGCAAATTCCATTAGCCCGTCCAGCGCCCGGTTCCCTCCTGCAATTTGACCATGGCAGAAATCTACTTCCATACTTCTCCCGGTGACGCCGACCTGGTGCCGCAAAAGCTGCATGAAAGCGACGCCGCCTACGATTTGCGTTCCGCCCGTGATCTGGTGATCGCGCCAGGGCAGTTCATCGCGGTGCCCACCGGCGTCCGGCTGGAAATGCCGCAGGGCTTCGCCGCCCAGGTGCGGCCGCGCAGCGGCCTGGCGCTCCGGCACGGCGTGACCGTGCTCAACTCCCCCGGGACGATTGATGCGGGCTATCGCGGCGAAGTCTGCGCAATCCTCATCAACCACGGCGCCACGCCATTCGAAATCCGCCGCGGCGATCGCATTGCACAGCTCCTGTTCGAGCAGCTGCCGCAGGTGGATCTGCATTCCAGGGACGCGCTTTCCGGCAGCGACCGCGGCGAATGCGGATTTGGCTCCACCGGCCGGCAGTGACCCTGCATTGCGGATTCCAGGGTTATGTTATGCAAGTGCCCTTGCTCTCCAAACTGTTGCTGGCCGCGGTAGTGGCGCTCATTGTGGTCCTTGCATTGCTCGGCAGCTGCCGGCGGCGCATCGAAATCCTGAACGAACGGCGCCGCGAAGCCAGGCTGCTGCCGCTGATCCGCGAGGCGGCGGCGTACCACGGCCTTCCAGTGGAGCTGGTGCGGTCCGTGGTCTGGAAGGAAAGCCATTTCGACTCGCGCGCCATCGGCAGCAAAGGCGAAGTCGGACTAATGCAAATCACCGGCGGCGCCGTCGATGACTGGGCGCGCGTCTGCCGTCAGCGGCGGCCGGAACGCCAGGAGCTTTTCGACGCCCGGCTTAATCTGGAAATCGGCTGCTGGTATCTGGCCCGTTGCGGAAACCACTGGAATGGCTATGCCTCCCGGGACATGCTGCAGCTGGCCGAATACAACGCCGGACGCAAGAAGGTCGTCAATGACTGGGCACCATCGGATCCGGGCACGGCGCTGGAATTGGAGCAAATCACCTATCCCAGCACGCAGAACTACGTACGGCAGATCCTCCAGCGATGCCAGGACTACCGGCGGGATGGAAGCTCGCCGGCAAAGGATGCCGCCCCGCCGGGGGCGGGCAGCGCCTCTGCGGCATTGGCGCAATGAACAGCTGCACTTGGGAAAATACGGAGCCATGAAGCCCGCCTGAAATGCTTTTCTACGATCGAAGGCAGGCAGCACGGCTCCGGGAAAAAACGATTCAAAAAAAAAGCGATATCATCATGCAAGGCACACAGAATATTTCCGCCGGGACTGCGGGCAAGCCCAGGATCCCCGGCAACCAGGAACTCCTCCAGCTGCTGGCGGATCCCAACGAGTACATCGCCTCAATGGCGATGGACCAGATCATCAACGGCGAGGTCGGCGAAAGCCAGCGCGTACAGCTGTTCCGCGACAACCAGGATTGCGACGACACGCTGCTGCGGCGGCGCCTCCAGCAACTGGGCGCGGCCGTCCAGATGACCGACCAGCAGAAGGCCTTTGTCGCCAGCCTCGGCAAATCCAGGACCGCCCTGCTCTCCAGCATGATTGCCCTGGACCGGATCTACAATCCGAAATCCTCGGGCGAATACCTGATGCAGCTGATGCGCGACCTGTATGTCGGATACATCGCCTGCGGTGACATGAATCCGGCGGATGCCATCAGCGTCTACATGAAGTCGCGGCATTTTTCTGTTCCGCCGCTGCCGTGGCTCAACATCGGCCTCTTCCTGATTGGCGATGTGCTGGAGAACTGCACCGGCGTGCCCCACATCATGGTCGCAATCGCGGCCGCGGTGGCGCATTCACAGTCAATCGAAACCACCATCTGCATGTCGGACGGACATATCGGGCTACGCTTTGACAACGGCGATGTCGTCAATCCGGCGGAGGACTGGAAGGTGCGGAAGGACATCAAGCCCTCCAATATGCATCTGTGCAGCAACCTGCAGGTGGTCAAGGCGTTGATGAGCCTGGCGCTGAGCACCACGGTGGCCACCTGGAATGTCTATGACGCCCATATCTTCGCCTCGCTGCTGACGGCACTGGAAAAGCTCCCGCTTTCCACCCTGCCATATCCGTACGGTGACACTTTCCGTCCACAAACCGGCAAGGAGGCCTCCCAATGATGAATTTCGACCCCGGAACCGCTTTTCAGTCACTGGCGCAATGCACCCGCTTCAATCCCGGCCATCTTGACCCCCGGGAATTGTCGCGATTGCCCCTGGCACATGGATGGAACGCCCTTTTCCGGGGGATGATCGGCCTGGCGCACTGCCTGACGGGAACGGTGGCGATGCTGCTGTTTCCGTCGCGGCTGGCCGGCGCCGTCGTCGCCACCGTCCTGGTGCTCCTGCTTCACGACTACCTGACCGCCGGTCGGGAACGGACGCTGCCGCAATCCTTCCGCCGCGGGCTCTTCCATGGCGACGAGGAGCTGTCGGTGGCGCTTTCACTGCTGTGCATGATGACGCCGCCCCTCCTGCTGCTCTATCTCTTCTACACCGGCAACGGCTATTGGCTGGGCGCCATCTTCGCCCTGGGGGCCGCCAGCGGCGGAACCATCGCCACCATGAACCTGGACGGCCCTGGCGACGGCGGAGAGGGCTCCAGGCGTCTGCCGCCCTGGGCGAATGGCTGGCATGTCGCCGCCGCATTCTCCTTTGCCACCATGGTGGGATTCCATCTGGCCTCGCCATGCCGGACCCGTCATTTCATCTACCTGCTTTCATTGTCGGCGTTCATGCTGCTGATCACCCCGTGGCTGAAGCGCATTCCGGGGCGCGTCCCCGGCTTCACCGCCAGCTGCTTCCTGGCGGAGATCATCGCCGCCGCATTCGCCTTCATCGCCACTGCATTGGCATTGTAACCCGCCATGTCCGACTCCGCCAACAACTCCGAAAACCCCATCGTCGCCTGCATGGTCTCGCTGGGATGCGCCAAGAACCTGGTCGATGCCGAGGTGATGTGCGGCACCATGGCCGTCCATTCCATCTGCCTGACAGACGATCCCGAGGAGGCTGATGTCTTCATCATCAATACCTGCGGCTTCATCCAGTCAGCCCGGGACGAAGCTGAGGAAAACATCCGCAAGGCATTGAAATGGAAACGCTCCGGCCGACGCCGGGGATATGACCGGCGGGTCATTGTCGGCGGATGCCTGGCCCAGCGCTTTGCCCCCGAATACGCCGAAAAATACCCCCAGGTCGATTGCTTCATCGGGATTGACGACGTCCCGAACATCCATGCCGTGATCACCCGGCTCTTCGAACAGCCGCCGCAGCCCGACGAGGATGCCCGGCCGGAAATTGCAGTGGGGAACGGCGTCCCGGAATATCTCTATGACGACCAGTCGCCACGCATCCAGACCACGCCGTCATCCTACGCCTACGTCAAGATCGCCGAGGGATGCAACCACCATTGCGCCTTCTGCGCCATTCCCGGCATCCGCGGCAAGTTGCGCAGCCGCCCCGTCGCGTCAATCGTCAATGAATGCCGACAGCTGCTCTCCGCCGGCGTCAGGGAGCTTGACATCATTGCGCAGGACACCACCGCCTACGGCATTGACCTTCCGGATCGTCCGACCCTGACGGCGCTGCTGAAGCAGATCGACAGCCTGCCGGGCGATTTCTGGATACGGGTGCTTTATACCCACCCGGTCCACATCACCGACCAGTTCATTGACTTCCTGGCCGGCGGCCGCCATGCCGTGCCCTATCTGGACGTGCCGTTGCAGCACATCGCCGACCCGATCCTGCGCGGGATGCGGCGGGCAATCTCCACTGAAAAGACATTGTCGCTGATGAATGGCATCCGCAGCCGCCATCCGCAAATGGTGGTGCGCACCACCTTCCTCACCGGCTTTCCCGGCGAGGACGACCAGATGCACCGGCAGCTCCTGGATTTCGTCCGCGACTACGGCTTCGACCGGCTTGGGGTTTTCGCCTTTTCCCCGGAGAAGGGGACTGCGGCCTATGACATCAGGGAAGGACTGGTGCCGCAAAAACTCGCCGAGGCGCGACGGGACGAAATCCTGGCGCTGCAGAAGAAAATCGCCTATGAGCGCAATCAATCGCAGATCGGCAAAACGGTGCGGGTGCTGCTGGAGGAGCGCCGGGGAAGACGGCTCTACGCCGGACGCGGCATTGGCGATGCGCCGGACGTGGATCAGACCATCCTGGTGAGAGTGCCGGCCAATGCCAACCTTCCGCCGCTTGATTCATTTGTCGACGCCGTGGTGAAGACCGCCGGCGAATACGAACTGGGCGCAGTCCTGAAGACTGCGGCGCATCAGCCATGAGCACTTCCAGACGCCAGGCAAATTCGATAATCGCCGCCGGCCCCCAAAGCCCCAGGCGTTTCCGGATCAACCCCCGTCTGGCTGGCGGGATACTGATCCTGCTGGCAGTGGGGCTGGCGGCAGGGATGGCGCTGGCGGCGGTCAATGGCCTCTATTTCAAGAACGACTTCTTCCGGCTGGAGACCATCGAGATCTCGGCGGACGGCGACCAGAAGCTGAAGAATGCCGTCCGGGATTATCTGGTCAGCCATGGCGTGGTCCCCTTCGAGACGCTGCTGCCGCAGATCAACATCCGGTCGATCCGCGACGACCTGCTCCACCACAATGACGACACCGCCGCACGCCTGGCCGATGTCGCCATCCGCCGGATCAACCCGAACAAGCTGCAGGTCACGCTGATGCCGCGCATTCCGGTGGCGATCATTTCCGGACGCGACCTGGCCACCGGCGCGCCCTTCAATGCCAAGATCGACCAATACGGCTATGTGATGCCGCTGGATGCGCCGGCCCGGCGCAAGCGGATTCCGCATGTCATCGGCGTATCGGCCGACCGTGCCGAGTTCGCACTGGGGCGCAAGACGACCAACCTGGGCGTCCAGGCCTTCCTGACCTTCCTCAACCAGGTCTGGCTGCAGCAGAACCGATCGTTCTATGAAGTGCAGATCTGCCGTCTGGACAAGCTGGACAACCACCAGATGACCCTGCAGCTGGAGGCGCGGGGGCCATTCCGCAGCAATGCCACCATCGTGATGCCGACCGACAATATCGCCTCCAGTCTGGAACGGGTAAATATCGTGGTGAACCTGCGGATGGAACGCAACCAGACCATCAGCTACATCAACGCCAAATACGAAAAAATCCCGGTGCGCCCGTAAACGACCATGAATCCGGCTCCGACATTGCTGTTGCATTGCTGCTGCGGCCCGTGCGGCAGCGCCTGCATCGAGCGGCTGCTGCAGGAAGGCCGGAGCTGCCGGCTGCTCTTCTCGAATTCCAACTTGGATTGCCGGGAGGAATTTGACCGCCGACTGGAAAACCTGCAACGGGTCGCCGGCTTCTTCGGACTGGGCGAGGTGATGGTGGACGAATACCGCCACGGAGAATGGCTGGATCATGTCGGCAGGCTGCCGGATTTCCAGAGCCTCCCCGAGGGCGGCGGGCGCTGCGCATTGTGCTTTTCCTGGTCATTGTCGCGCGCCCAATATTATGCCGAACGCGAAAAATGCGCCTTCGCCACCAGCCTCACCGTAAGCCCCCATAAAAGCTCGAAGCTGCTTGCGGAGGTCGGCGGCGGATTCTCACGCTATGAACACCACGATTTCAAGAAGAAGGACGGCTTCCTGCGGTCGCTGCAACTGTCCCGGCAGCTCGGTCTCTACCGGCAGGATTATTGCGGCTGCGAGTTCTCCAGACGCTCGATGAGCGTACGCAGCTGCGGCAGTTGCTCCGACCAGCTGTCGTCAAAGACGATCCGGCGCTGATTTTCGGCGACATGGGCGAAATGCAGACGCCGCAGCCGCCGGTCGTCCAGCAGCCCGGCGATGCGCTCCGGCCACTCCACCAGGGTGATGGCGCCAGGCTGGAAGAGGAATTCATCGATTCCGAAGGCCAATGCCGCATTCTCGTCGCTGATGCGGTACATGTCAAGATGATATAGGCACCTGGCGCCATTCCCCGGCAGCCGGTATTCCTGGGCCACCGTGAAAGTCGGGCTGGTCACCTTTTCGGCAATGCCCAGCCCCCGGGCCAGGCCGCGCGAAAAGACGGTCTTGCCGCATCCCAGGTCGCCAATCAGGGCGATTACCGTCCCGAAGGGGATTATTGGCGCGACCGACTGCCCCAATGCAAGCGTCATTTCCTCGGAGTTGGCGATGAAATCCATCATGGCATATTCCATTTGCTGTGGCGGCGCCACGCTCAGCGGCTGCGCCGGGCCGCACTGAGCGCCTGCACCACCTCGGTCATGTTGCGGAAGCGCTCGGCCATGCTTTTTTCCAGGCAGCGCATGATCACATTCTCCAGCCTGGGGGCGATGCCGGGATTGTACTGGCGAAGCGGGCGGGCCTTGACCCGCGAACTGGCCTGGTGACGCCACATCGAATGCTCGCTGTCGCCGGAAAAGGCGATCTTCCCGGTGAGCAGCTGATAGGCGATCAGGCCGAAGGCAAAGACATCCGAAGCCTGATAGGAGCATTTGGCGACAAATTGCTCCGGGGCCATATATCCCGGCGTCCCCATCTGACGCCGCGGGCCATGGTCGTCGGCCGCGCGGGACAGATCGAAATCCGTGAGCTTGACCTCCAGCAGCGAAGACGAACTGGCGATCAGGATATTCTCCGGCTTGACATCCAAATGCATGAGCCCATGCTCATGAACCCATGACAGCGCCTGGGCCGTCTGATTGACGATCGCCTCGGCGCTGTTCTTCACCACCGGGCTCATCGAATTGAAAAGCGACCGCAATGACACCCCGTTCACGAACTCGATGATTTCGTAGGGTCGCAAAAGCCGCGTCCCGCGTTCAAAAGAATTGACGATGTTCGGATGGGGGGTCAAGGCATAGCGGATGCGCGTGCCCACGGTAAAGCGGTGCCGCAACCCCAGCCGCAGGAGCTTCCCGCCCTGCAGGAGCCGCAGTATGGCAACCGTGCCGTCCTCCAGGGCGATTTTGCGCAGCTCCGCGACCCCGCCTTGCGCGAAATGCCCCAGATCACGATATGCAAGCGAACGCCTGGCCATGCCCGGTTCTGCCGCCCCCTACACGCGCAGCGCGCCGCCATTGAGGACCGTGCTGCGATCCTCGGCAGTCAGGGTGCATTTCAGCGCCATCGAACGTCGTTCGCCGCCATCGGCACCGGCGACCAAGGCGATGACGTCATCGCCGGCCGCCAGCTGCGAGCGCAGGTTTTCGATGGTGATATGGTCGCCTTCGTTCAATGACTCGTAGTCCTGCTTCCGGGTGAAATAGAGCGGGATGATTCCGAAGTTGACCAGATTGGCCGCGTGGATGCGCTCAATGGAAATGGCAATCACTGCCTTGATCCCCAAGTACATCGGGCAAATCGCCGCATGTTCGCGGCTGGATCCTTGCGCGTACGACTCGCCAGCGATGATGAATCCCGCCTTGCCGGCATCGCGCAAGGCGCTGGCGCGCTCATCGAATGCGGGCTTCCCCGGCTGGTTGAAGCACTCGAAGACCACCTTGGCATAGCGCGGAATATTGCTGCGGTACTTTAAATTGGCGCCCGCCGGCATGATGTGGTCGGTGGTGATGCGGTCGCCGACCTTGATCACCGCCTCGCCGTCCAGACAGTCAGGCAACGGGCTGCAATGCGGCGGCGCACCGATGGTCTCCTTGCGGACAATCTCGACCGGCGTGCCCTCCGGCGGCGGCAACAGCACCATCGAATCATCGATGGCGAAACGCGCCGGCATCACCCATTCCGGCTCCGTCAGACCAAGCTCCGCGGCCGCCTGGCGCGGGTCGCAAAGCTCGCCCTTGAGCGCGGTGGCCACCGCCGTGGCGGGGCTGACCAGATAGCACTGGTCATTCCTGGTTCCGGTGCGATTGAGGAAATTGCGGTTGAAGGTCCGCACGCTGATGGTCCCGGAGGCGGGACTGAAGCCCTGGCCAATGCATGGCCCGCAGGCGCTTTCCAGAATGCGGCATCCGGCATTGAGCATGGCCGACAGCGAGCCGTCATCCGCCAGCATGGTGAGGACCTGGCGGCTGCCCGGGGCGATGCCCAGCGAAACCTTCGGGCTGACCTGGCGCCCCTTGAGCATTGCGGCCACCAGCCGCAGGTCCTTGAGCGAACTGTTGGTGCAGGAGCCGATGAGCACCTGCGACACCGGCAGCGCCCCGCAGGACTCGACGGTATTCACATTGGCCGGATTGGACGGGCATGCCGCCAGCGGCACCAGCGCCCCCAGGTCGATGTCGATGATGCGGTCATATTGCGCGCCTTCCTCCGCCGCCAGCGGCCGCCAGCATTCGCCGCGGCCCTCGGCCTGCAGGAAATCCCGGGTGGCGTCATCCGACGGGAAGACCGACGAGGTCACGCCCAGCTCCGCGCCCATGTTGGTGATGGTGGCGCGCTCCGGGACGCTCAAGGCGGATACGCCGTCGCCGAAGTATTCCACGGCATAGCCGACATTGCCCTTGCTGGAGAGAATCGACAGCACCTTGAGGATGATGTCCTTGGCCGAGACCCATGGCGACAGCCGGCCGCTCAGGCGCACCCCGATGACGCGCGGGTAGACCAGCTTGAACGGCAGCCCCGCCATCGCCCGCGCCACATCCAATCCACCGGCGCCGATGGCCAGCATGCCGATGCCGCCGCCAGTCGGGGTATGCGAGTCCGACCCCAGCAGCGTCTTGCCGGGGACGCCGTAGCGCTCCAGGTGGACCTGATGGCAGATTCCATTGCCCGGCCTTGAGAAACGCACGCCCTTGGCCGCGCACACGCTCTGCAAATAGAGGTGGTCGTTCGGATTCTCCGGCCCCATCTGGGTGGTGTTGTGATCGACGTATTGCACCGACAACTCGGTCCGAACCCGGCCCACGCCCATTGCCTCCAATTCCAGAAAGGCCATGGTGCCGGTCGCATCCTGGCACAGCGTCTGGTCGATTTTTATTTCCACCGGCTCCCCGGCCCTGGGCGTGCCCTTCACCAGATGCGCGGCGATGATTTGATCAATGAGTGTCTTTGCCATGGTCGTCTTTTTCCTGTGATGAACTGCTGGAACTGACGCCGGAAGACGCCATCCGCAAATTCCCTGGAGAGCTACCAGTTGATTGCCATTCCGGCGGAATTGATGCCGCTGCCTATGCCCAGCGCCGCCAGGCGCATGCCGCCGGCAAGCCGACCGCGCTCCTCCGCCAGGGCGCAGGCCAGCGGCAACGACGCTGAACCGCAGTTGCCGAATTCCGGGAAAACCGGAAAATCCAATTCCACCGGCAATCCCAGATTCGCAAACAGCAGATCGCGGTGGACCTTCCCGACCTGATGGCCGCATACCAGCTGCGGCCGGACGCCATCGCCCCACCCGGATGCGTCCAGGAGCTTCCGCCACATCCGCGACGCCACCGCCACGCCCTGGATCATCAGGCCATGCGAATCCGTCTTCATGAGCACCTGTGCGCCATCAGTCATCCCGCCGTCGGCATCGCCCTGGCACAACGCATTGCCGCGGCAGTCCGACGCCGTCGCCATCGCCGCCAGATCGTGTCCGCCCGGCAGGCACCCCCGGCGGAACACCATCACGGCCGCAGCCGCGGAACCGATGGTGAGCGAGGCAAACTGGTCCTTGACATTGCGGCGATTCAGGGTCAAATCGGCATTCAGCGCCCGGATGGTGTTCTCCACCAGCGGCCGGGCATTCTCGCCGGTCACCGCCATCCCGCATTCGATCTGCCCCACCTCCACCATGTTCGCCAAGGCCATGATGCCGGAAACCATCCCCAGACAGGCGTTGGAAATGTCGAAATTCAGGACATCCTCACCCAGCCCCAGCTTGCGCACCACTGCCGTCGAGGTGGCCGGTTCGGCAAAATCGCGGGATACGCCGCAGAAAAACAGCGCCTGGATCCGCCCGGCAGACAGCCCGTGGGCCGACAGCAGCTTCCTGGCCGCCGCCGCCGCCGCGTCGCTGGGCAGCGTCCCGCGATGCCAGAAACGCCGCTGGCGAATGCCGGTCATCAGCTCCAGACGCCCCTCCGGCAAATGCAGCCGCTCATACAACGGGGCCAAATGCGACTCCAATTCCTCCGAGGTCATCACCTCCGGAGGCTCCAGGGCGGCAAAGGATGACAATTGTACTCTCGTGTAATTCATGATAAAATCCTGGAACCGCGGAGCTGGTGATTCTGCGTCAGAATGGGGGATTTTGAGCCGGCGCCAAGAAGCCAGCTTCACGGATTCAGGAAAAACAGGGAAAAAACATAATATACCCTGCCTTCGGATGCGTAGAGACGCCTCCCGTGAAGCCGCTGGCACTTTCGAAACAGGAAAAAGCAGAACGCAGAACGCACGCGATGCTGGCTGACGGTGCAACGCGCCCAGCAAAAGATGCGCCTGCCAATCCTGATGGCTCAGACCTGGTTCCCCATGCAGTCAACCCATTTTCGCGATGCGGTGTCGACGCAGATCACAAGCTTGTTCAGATCCGTGTCGAAGAGCTGTTCCCCGTATGACGGGACATAGGCGAGGCGTTCTGCGGTTGTACAGATCGCCTTGTGCGCGTTGTTGCGGGTGACAAAGCCCGTTCCGGAACCATCATGCTCCCAGATGTCGGCATCCTCGGCGTTGCAGTGGCCCCATGCGGGCTGGAAGGTGAACCCGATATTCCCGCGCCAGGTTCCGGGATTGACCTCGCGCATCCTGTCGCCCAGTTTTCCGCCCGGCGTAATATCGGGATTGCGCTCAATGTTCCAGGCGATCATGGTGACCTCCTGCAGTCCATGAAGCGGCTTGCCGTTGCAATCATGATCCCCGCATCGGTTGAACAGCGGGAGATTGACATTGCGTTCATCCAGGCAGTTGATCATGACGATCGGATGATTGAACCCGCAGGAAAACTGGTAGTTCCCGAAGGTATAGCCGTAGCGGGAGCTGGTCGCCCCGCAGTTGATGCAGACCACATGTTCGCCGCCGACCTGGATGGCCTCGTCAAAGCCGTACGCAAAGACATTGACATAGTTGGAGAAATTGTAGTTGCTCCCGTCAGTCATCGTGAGCCCGATGCATCCTTTTGTGGCCAGCGGCGGCTGGACGCCAAGACCCTTTTCCCCAATGGTCCGGAAGAAATCGCCGTACCCGAAGAGCGAAATGTTCTTGAGTTCCGCACGGTCCGTCCGGCGCAGATCGATGCAGCGCAGGGCATGACGGTTGTTTTCCAGAACGATGGCAATATTCTCGAGACGCAGCGACGCTCCGTCCTGGATGCCGCATTCGCACCAGCCGCTCCTGAGAACATCGGCTTCCCCATTTCCTATCGTCTCCAGGGCTTCGGCCGAGAGGCGGAAGACCACGCCATTGCGGTAATCCTTCTGGAGACCGTATTCGGTGTTCTGCCCGATAATCGCAAGCTCGCGCCAGCGGTTCGGAACCCGCAAAGCCGTTTTCGGACCGCCGTCCCCATAGCTGCGAAAACCGTCGATATTGTAGACCCCGTCGGCAAGAACGAGATTCTGCCTTGTTTCCATGCAGACATCCATGGCCTTCTGCAAGATGAGCTCGTCATGGCTGCCAGTGCAGATAAAATCGGCCAACTTCCGCGCCTTCTCTGTTGAGTCGGCGGCGGCAACAAGCATGTCAATCCCGATGTTCATCAATGGGTTCTCCTGAATGGAATATTCGCCTAGGTGCAAAAAAAATGGCAGAAATGGCCGGATTCTGCTAAAAAGACGCCTCTGCGCCTCCATGTTGGGAACTCACGGCAAAATCCTGACAGTGGCGATAACAGCTGCGGCGCGAAAATGAGATAATCCAGGCTCAATAACAGAAAAATAAAATAAGGCTGTCCCCCGTTCAGGTTTTTCAACCTTCGCCACCCGGGGAGCGTATCACTGCGGGCGACCGAACTTTAGACAGCCTTATACGTCGTGTAGAAAGTCACGGCGCAATGAATAAAGTATCACCTGATCCTGACTTTTCAAGCCAGGCGGCTGAAGATTTGCATCTGTGGATGACCGGCGTTTCGGATGCGATTCGCCAACGTGGCTTCACGCCGTTTTTTTTTGCAAGACATCTGCGATTTGGCTGAGGATTAATGCACGATTTCGTTATGAAAAGGCATAAGGAGCAATCACGATTACAACAGATGAATTTCGGGAAAGGGCTGGCAATTGTTTAGGAAACAACCGATTGCCTGGGTGTCCATGTCCCAAGATGGGCGGAATGCGATTGTCGAAAAATCAAGTTGCATCGACATTTTCAACGGCTCACTTGCAAAAAAACATTCATTATAACTTTATTTACAGAGCATTATGATAAACGCACGGAGATCTTTGGCCAGCATTTACCGCCCCTCAACTTCACTCCATGCGTTATTATATACTCAACCAGAATAAGAAACAAAGACTTAATCCGTCCTGAAAACGTGAGCGCGGTCGTTTTACGGCCATGCATGGACGCACGTCATGACCGGCGCCAGCACCTCGGCCACCGCCTCCCCCGGGGGTAGCAAGGGCGTCTCGCCCTTGAACAAAGGGGGTAGCAAGGGCGTCTCGCCCTTGGACAAAGGGGGTAGCAAGGGCGTCTCGCCCTTGGACAAAGGGGGTAGCAAGGGCGTCTCGCCCTTGAACAAAGGGGGT
>CAKUJM010000021.1 GCA_934661755.1 uncultured Lentisphaeria bacterium
CAAGTTCACTCACGCGGTTAACCCCTCCGCCGCCTGTCGGCGGCACCTCCCCTTGCAGGGGAGGCTGAAGAGCCTAGTGGTTGGCGCCGGTCATGACGCGCCGCCGTGCGTAGTTTATAAGAACGCGCTTTGTTGTAACAACATAATTGTCCAAGGGCGAGACGCCCTTGCTACCCCGGGGGGGGGAGGCTTCGGCAGCTACTTCTTCAGTGCAATCGGAAAACTGCGGTTTTGATCGGCGGACTGTTGGATCTTCAACGCAGTGCGGGTGGTCTGCAATACATATTGTGTCGTCAATTGATCCGCAGTGGCCTTGCCTTGGATTTCATTGACAAAGTCGTGGAGATACGAGGTGGGCGAATTAGCCGGACACTTGAGTGCACGGGGCTTCTTGTCCTTGGACCGGGCGAAGGTGACGGTGGGCTCCTTGCTGCTGCATTCCAGCATGCCGTCATCGCCATGCACCGTGATGCGCCAATATTGCGGAACGTTGCTGCCGCAGTTGTCCGGCGAGAGGTAGGACACGTCGCTGATCACGCCGGCGTCATTGGAGAGGCGCAGCATGAACTGGGCGCAGTCCTTGAACCACGGCGTGGCGGAGGCCTTGCCGTTCCAGACCCGTGCGCCGGTGATCTCGACGACATCGCATCCGGTCAGCCACTGGACGGTGTCGACGGTATGCACGCCGATGTCATTGATGGTGCCGCCATGCTTGCCGGGCTCAAAATACCATCCCGGGCGCTTGTTGAGCATCAGCGGATGCTGGCCGGTCACCGAAATGGTGCGGACCTTGCCGATTTCGCCGTCGAGGATTTTCTTGCGTATGAGCTGCAGCGATCCCAGATGGCGCAGCCCGAACATGCATCCGACCTTGAGATCGCATTTCGAGACCAGCTCGATGATCTTGTCGCACTCGTTCAGCGAGGTGCATAGCGGCTTGTCGGATATCACATGACGTCCCGCGCGCAGCGACTGGATCGCCAGCGCGCCGCGTCGGCCGTAGTAGTCACCGATGCCGATGATGTCGCTGGGGGTCTCCGCCAGCATGGCGTCAATCGAGGAATGGGTGATTCTTATCCTGCCGTTCTTTTGGAAGGACTGGCGGGTCCGGGCGTTTTCTTCGCAGACCGCGACCAGCTCCACTTCCTTCATTTTCGCGGCCTCGCCCAGCAGATCGAATATATGCCGGTGACGCACTCCGACAATGGCTAATTTCAGGGGTAGGGGCACTTGGTGTCTCCAAGGGCTGAATGGCAATGCAAGTTAAAGGGCACGGGGGGGGCGCCGGACAGGGGCGGACCCGCCTGGATGAGGGGGGGGCAGTGCCGGAATTTCGTGATGGCCGGCCTTTGTGCCGGCATCAATCATCCGTCATTTTTTTCCGGTCATGCGTTTCCGTCGTGATCCCCCAAAAAAAGCATCACGGCACAAGACGCGGAGGCTGGCGGAATCCGGGCTTCACTTTCCGGAACGGGGTAAAGATAAACTCTTTTTCGGAGTTGTCAAGTCTATTATATGCAAATAATTGTAAAACAATGCGCATTTGTCGCGTTTTGTCATGATATTTTCTTATATGCCAAAATAAGCGCATCGAGGGCGGCCACCGACCGCAATTTACGCCGGTGTGGATATATTAACCAGGCAGCCGGCAGGGCGTGGTCATCAAAAAAATGGCGCGAGGCGTTGTTTTTTTTTGCGCCGCGGCTTCGCCATTTTTCGGGCACGTATTTCCGGTATGCGCCCTCAAAGTTCCTCATTCTGAACAAAATCACCTAACTTCGCAGGTCCAGGCTTTATTTCATTGGAAATCATGGGCATCAGAGTGCGTTTTGCCCCGTCGCCGACGGGTCAGGTACATATTGGCAACATCCGCGCCGCGATCTTCAACTGGCTTTTTGCGCGCCATGAGCATGGGGCTTTCCTGTTGCGGGTGGAGGACACGGACTTGGAGCGGTCCACTCCGCAGGCCATCGCCACCCTGCTGGAGGTGATGGAATGGCTGGGGCTGGACTATGACGAGCCGGTATTCTACCAGACCACGCAATCCGCCAAGCATGTCGCCGCGGCCCGGGAGATGCTCGGGGATGGCCGGGCGTACACCGACAACAAGGGCGGCGAGGCGCCGGCGATCCTCTTCCAGTTCCCCTATTGCACGGACGGCATCCCCGAAGTCGAATGCGTTGGCGAGCAGTCGTTGCGCCTTCACGAGGATACGCCGTTGAAGATCAGCCGCAAGGGCGTTGAGTTCTCCACGGTTTCGCCCAAGGTGCGTCCGGCGCCCGGCGGCGCGACCCTGGCCGGCTTCCTTGACCTGAAGGCATATGACGAGGGCGGGCAGCTGCTTTTCGCCCTTGCCGACCACCTTGACGAGGTGCTCAGCCAGGGGGCGCAGTTCGTCTTCCCGCAGGCGCGCAAGATCACCTACATGCGCCGGGTTGTATCATACGACGACATTGTCAAGGGCCGCATGAGCAAGCCGCTGGATGCGATGAAGGACATGGTGATTGTGCGCAGCGACGGCTCGCCGGTCTTCCACCTGGCCAATGTCATCGACGACATCACCCAGGGGGTGACCCACATCATCCGCGGCGACGACCATGTCGAGAACACCTTCAAGCACATTTTCCTCTTCCATGCGCTTGGCGCCCCGGTGCCCAGGTATGCGCATCTGCCGATGATCATCAATGCACAGGGCAAGCCATACAGCAAGCGCGACGGCGACGCCTTTGTCGGCGACTTCCGGGAGAAGGGTTTTTTGGCGGATACGCTTTTCAACTACCTGAGTCTGCTGGGATGGTCTCCGAAGGACGGCCGGGAGAAGATGTCGCGCCAGGAGCTCATCGACGCCTTCACCCTGGAGGGGTGTCTGCGCGGCCCCTCGCAGATGGACATCCAGAAGATGACCAATTTGAACGGCCAGTACATTGCCGCCATGCCGTTTGCGGAGTTCCTCGAGGCGGCGCGTGCGGAGGCGGCGAAGCTGCCGTGGGGCGGCACGGATCTGGACGAGGCGCTGTTCCGCAAGGTGGCCGCCTTCATGCAGAGCCGGGTGAAGCGCCTTGTCGACATTGCCCAGTGGGAGTACTTCTTTGTCGACGAGCCCCGCCGGGATGCGGCGGTCTGCGGGAAGCTGCTCAAGGACGGTGCGCATCGCCAGGCGCTGGCGACTCTGGTCAGGCCGCTGGCGCAGTTGCCGCAGTTCACCGCGGCGGCGATCGAAGATGCGGTCGCCGCGGTCGCCGGGCAATCGGGGATTCCGCACGGCAAGCTCAACCAGCCGTTGCGTGCCGCCGTCACCGGGACCAATGTCGGCGCCGGGATCTTCGAGACGATGGAGCTGGTCGGGCGCGAGCGGGTCTGCCGCCGCATTGAGGCGGCCCTCCAGACCCCGTAGGGCGCGTCTTTTTGCGCCGGGGCGGGGGAGTTTTGGCGTGCCGGCGGCGCGCAACCCTGAAAAGGGGGCGTGAAGCGCCCATGGATTTACGTGGACGCGCACCGTAGCCCCTCCTCCCCCAAGGAAAACAACAGACAGTCAAATGCCACAGTCATCACTTCCCATCGTTGCGATCGTCGGCCGGCCGAACGTCGGCAAATCGTCGCTTTTCAATGCTATCCTGCGCCGCCGGCTGTCGATAGTCCACGAGCAAAGCGGAGTCACCCGTGACAGCGTCATGGCGCCTGCCGAGTTCAAGGACCACCACTTCCTGCTGGTGGATACCGGCGGGCTGGGGACGCTCAACCGCGAGAAGAATGTCGACCTCTTCGACGGGATGATCCGCGAGCAGGTGGCCGAGGTGCTCAAGGACGCCGCGCTGCTGGTCTGGGTAGTCAATTGCATCGACGGCATCACCGCCCAGGATCAGGAGGTCGGCGAATTTCTGCGCCGGTCGGGGAAGCCGGTGATTCTGTGTGCGAACAAGGCGGACAACCGGGATCTTTCCGACAATGCGGTGGCCACCTTTGGCAAGCTGTCGATTCCGGATGTCTTTCCGACCTCGTGTACGCATACCAGCGGCGTGGACAAGCTGTTGCAGGCGGTGGTCGCGCGCATTCCGCAAAGCGACGCGGAGGACGAGGCGCACCGGCCGATGCGCATTGCGGTGGTCGGCCGTCCGAATGTCGGCAAATCCTCGCTGGTGAACCGGCTGGTCGGCGCCGAGCGCCAGATGGTCTCCGACGTGGCCGGCACCACCCGCGACGCGGTGGACGTGCCGCTGGTGCTCAAGTCGGACGGCGAGGAATTGCCGGTGGTGCTGGTGGACACCGCGGGGCTGCGCCGGCAGGGGCAGATTTCGACGGTGGTGGAGTTTTTCAGCGCCAACCGCACCGAGCAGGCCATCCGCAGCTGCGACCTGGTGTTGTTCGTGCTTGACAGCCAGGAGCCATGCACCACCCAGGAGCGCCGGATTGGCCGGATCATCGCGGACGCGCGCCGGCCATGCATCATGCTGGCCAACAAATGGGATCTGATCGCCAAGGCCGGCAATGACAAGCCGCGGCTTTTCACCCAGTTCGTGCGCAGCCAGATGCCGTTCATGGCCCACGCGCCGATCCTGCAGGTCTCGGCCGCCAACGGCTACAACCTGGGCAACATCATCCGGCTGATCAAGCTGGTCAAGGCGCAGTCGATGATCCAGGTTCCCACCGGGGTCTTCAACCAGTTCCTCCAGGACATCATGCAGCGCAATCCTCCGACCTCGGTATCGGCGCGGCGCTTCAAGATCTTCTATGGCACCATGACCCACAACCCGCCGCCGAAATTCGTGATTTTCGTCAATGACCGCAAGCTCTGCCCGAAGAACTACATGGGCTATATGGAGAACCAGATCCGCGAGGCGTTCTTCCCGGAGGCGGGGCTGCCGATCGTGATCAACCTGCGCGAGCGCGAGGACTCTCCCGACCATGCCGGCGCCCGGGCGGCGGCCGCCGGCGCCGCCCGCCAGCGCGCCTTTGCCGGCAATGCCGGAAGAGGCCATAATCGCGGGTCGTTCCCGCGCCGCGGCAATCAACGAGGAGGCTGAACCATGATCTTCCTGGCATCCACCTCACCGCGGCGCGCGGCGCTGCTGGCCTTGCATGGCGTGCCGTTCGTCCAGGTTGCGCCGCCGGATGGCGCCGAAGAGCTGCTTGACGCGCTGTCAAAACACGCGCAGCCGCCGATGCTGGCGAAGCACCGGGCATTCGCCAAGGCGATGGGCGTCGTGGGGAATGTGCCGCCGGACGCCATCGTGCTGGGGGCAGACACGGTGGTGTGCGTGGGCGATGAGATCCTGGGCAAGCCGAGGGACATGGCGGCGGCGCGCCGGATGCTCCGGAAGCTCTCCGGGCGCTGGCACGAGGTGCATACCGGCGTGGCGATCATAACCCAGGGGAAGTCGGCTTACTTCAGCGACGTGGACACCGCCCAGGTGAAATTCAAGCAGCTTTCCAATGACCAGATCGACCGTTATCTGGAGTTGGTCAATCCGCTGGACAAGGCGGGCGGATACGCCCTCCAGGAGCATGGATCCATGCTGGTCGACATGGTCGATGGCGAACCGGAGACGGTGATTGGACTGCCGGTGGGGATGGTGCTTGAGGCGGTGGCGGATCTCCAGGGCCGGGGAGGCCTTGGGCCTGGATGGCATGAAGTTGGAGAAGATGGAGAATACTAAATGGACAACAGCCGGCTGAAACAGGAATTTTTGGAAAAGGTGACCGCGGAGTTGTGCCACTCCTACCGCGACGGCGTGATGGTCAGCTACAACGACGACCAGAATCTGCCGCAGCGCGAACGGGTGCTGGCATTGCTCAACGACTTGGTGGAGCTGCTCTTCCCCGGCTATTCCGGCAAGCGCACCTTCCACCGTGACAGCGAGCGTTTCTCCACCGGCGAGCGCATTGACGCGGTATATCACGACATGGTCAAGCAACTGACCCAGGCGCTTTGCTACCGCGAGGAGATTGCGCCGGCCGCCCCGGGCGCGTGCGCGCCCTGCGGCCGGCACGGCTGCGCCCATTCGCAGCAGTGCCTGAGTCGCTGCCGGGACGAGGCCAGCCAGATTGCCAGCGCCCTGTTGGCGAAGCTGCCGGAATTGCGCGAGATGCTGAAGCTGGACTGCCAGGCGGCGCTGGACGGCGATCCGGCCACCCGTTCGATGGACGAGATCATCCTGGCGTACCCCGGATTCAAGGCCATTGCCATCCACCGTGTCGCCCATGAGCTGTATGCGGCCGGCATTCCGCTCATCCCCCGGATCATGAGCGAATACGCCCATACGGTGACCGGGATCGACATCAACCCCGGCGCCACCATCGGCAAGAGCTTCTTCATCGACCATGGCACCGGCGTGGTGATCGGCGAGACTGCGGTGCTGGGCGACAATGTCAAGCTCTACCAGGGCGTCACCTTGGGCGCGCTGTCCTTTCCGAAGGACAGCTGCGGCAAGATCATCAAGGGCAACAAGCGCCATCCCAATCTGGAAAACGACGTCACGGTATATGCCGGCGCCACCATCCTCGGCGACGTCACGATTGCCCATCATTCGACCATCGGCGGCAATGTCTGGCTCACGGAATCCGTCACCGAGCCATACAGCCGGGTGATTTTCTCGCCGTCTGACATTTCGATCACTGTAAGGAAGCGCTGAGCCGACCATCTCCATCAACACGGAAAACACACTGCCATGCTAGAAAAGGAATTTGAAGAAATCAAGATGCGTCTCGACACCTTCGAGGCCCGCACCATCGAGGATCTGTACACCGAGGAGTCGCCGCTGGTCGCGCAGATCGCAGTGACGGACGAGCCGGTGCCGTTCAATCGGCGCGAGTCGCTCAAATACCGGCCGATTGCCGAGGGGCAGCCCTGGGGGCGGCTGTGGCAGAGCTGCTGGATTCACCTCACCGGAACGGTTCCCCAGTCATGGGAAGGCGCCACTTTGGCCTATCGGATCAACATCGGCGGCGAGGGGCTGCTGTTCGGCGCCGACGGCGAGCCGTTCTTCGGCATCACCAACACCTCCTATTTCTGTCCGGAGTACCTGAAGGAGTACTACATCGCCAGGACGCCGGCGCGCGGCGGCCAGAAGATCGACCTGTGGGTCGAGGGCGCCTCCAATGGCCTCTTCGGGGCCGAGATGCAGCATGACCCCCATCCGGTGCGCAACGACCAGCCTGCAGGGGGCTTCAACTCCTCGATCGTGCATATCCGCATTGCGCGCTTCAACGAGGAGCTCTGGCATTTGCGCTTCGAGTTCAAGACCCTCCACACGCTGCTGTGCAACTATTCCTTCTCCGACTATCGCGCCCGGAAGCTGGTGACCATCCTCAACAACGCCTATTGCGCCTATCGGGACGATCCGCGCAACGCGGCGGCGGCGCGGGCGGTGCTCAAGGAGGCCTTCGCCTGGCCGGCGCTGGGGTCGGCGCTGACGATGACCGCCGTCGGCCATGCCCATATCGATGTGGGCTGGCTGTGGCCGGTCCGGGAGTCCATCCGCAAGGCCGCGCGCACCTTCGCCAGCCAGCTGGAGCTGATGGAGCGCTACGACGACTATGTCTTCGGCGCATCCCAGCCCCAGCTCTACCAGTTTGTCAAGGACAACTATCCCGGGCTCTACAGCCGGATTGCCGAGCGGGTCAAGGAAGGGCGCTGGGAATTGCAGGGCGGCATGTGGGTCGAGCCGGACTGCAATATCACCTCCGGCGAGTCGCTGGTGCGGCAGTTCCTCCACGGCAAGAACTTCTTCAAGGACGAGTTCGGGGTGGATGTCCGGAACCTGTGGATTCCGGATGTCTTCGGGTATGCCGCCAACCTCCCGCAGATCATCAAGAAGGCGGGATGTGATTTCTTCCTGACCCAGAAGATTTCGTGGAATCGCATCAACCACTTCCCGTACAACACCTTCCGTTGGCGTGGAATCGACGGCACCGAGGTCGTCACCCATTTCCCGCCGGAGGATACCTACAACAGCAACCTCTTTGCCGGGGCGCTGGCGAAGGCCCAGGACAATTTCGAGCAGAACAACACCCAGGACGGCTTTGCCTGCCTCTTCGGCATTGGCGATGGCGGCGGCGGCCCCAGCTACGGCCATGTCGAATGCGGGCGGCTCTGCCGCAATCTCGAGGGGACGCCGAAGGTGAAATTCGCCACCGCCCAGAGCTTCTTCGACTCGATACTGGCCGGCGACACCTCCGCGCTTCCCCACTGGGTCGGCGAGCTCTATCTGGAGATGCACCGCGGGACTTTGACCACCCAGGCGCGCACCAAGCGCAACAACCGCAAGCTCGAGCAGCTGCTTTCGCTCACGGAGTTCGTCTGTTCGATGCTTCCGGCGGCCAAGTACCCCCGCAAGGAACTGGACAAGCTGTGGAAATGCCTGTTGATCAACCAGTTCCACGATATTCTGCCGGGGTCGTCAATCCGCATGGTCTACGAAAATACCGAAAAGGAGCACGGCGAGATGTTCACCGGGCTGGGCGCGCTGCTGCGGGATGCCGGCAGGGAGCTGCTCCAGCCGCGGGCAAATGCGTCGACGCTGGTGAACACCCTCTCATGGGAATACCGCCGGCCGGTGGAGCTGCCGAAGGAATGGGCTGACGGCGCGATCCGCGACGAGGATGGAAACGAGGTGGTTGCGCAGGTGGAGGATGACGGCCGGGTCGTCGCCGCAGTGCCGATGCCGCCGGGGCAGTGGAAGACGCTGCAATGCGTGGCGGCCGACCATGGCCTGGCCAAATGCCAGGCGGACAGCAAGCTGGTGCTGGAAAACGACCTGGTCCGCTACGAATTTGCCAAGAATGGCCTGCTGCTTTCCGCCCAGCGCAAATCCGATGGCTTTGAATTCCTGCGCGAGCCCGGCAATGTCTTCACTCTCTACGCCGACCACCCCATCATGTACGATGCGTGGGACATCGACCCGTGGTACACCCGCGAGGCGGTGGGCAGCGCCAAGGCCGCATTCGATGCCGTGCGCATCACCGGACCGGTGCGCTCCATTCTCCGCTTCTCGCTCAAGATCGGCAGCTCCGCCATTGACCAGGAGGTCAGCCTGGCCGCAAATTCGATGGCGCTGGAGTTCAAGACCGCCGTTGACTGGCATGAAAACCGCAGGATGTTGCGGGTGGCCTTCCCGACTGCCATCAACAGCGACCAGGCGGTCTATGACGTCCAATACGGCTATCTCAAGCGCCCGACCCATTCCAGCACCAGCTGGGACGCCGCCAAGTTCGAATGCTGCGGCCAGCGCTATGTCGATCTCAACGACCAGGACAATGGCGTGGCGCTGCTCAACGACTGCAAATACGGCCATCATATCCACGACAATGTGATCGACCTCAATTTGCTGCGTTCGCCCAAATATCCGGACTACTTCGCCGACCAGGGGCTGCATACCTTCGTCTACGCCTTCCTGCCGCATTCCGGCGACCACACCGTCGCCAACGTGTATGCCGAGGGCGCCCAGCTCAACCGCGCGCCGTGGCGCTTCGACGGGCTGGCCGGCGCAGTCGTCTCGCCGGTGCGGGTATTCGGCGAGGGCATTTCGCTGGAGGTGGTCAAGCGCGCGGAGAAGTCCGATGACATCATCCTGCGCATTGTCGAGACCCGCGGCCGCCACGCCGTCGGCGAGGTGGTGGTGGACGACAGCCGTTTCAACACCCTGTCCGTCACCAATCTCATGGAGTGGACGGACGAGGGGTGTCTCAATGCCATCGCCCCCGGGCATTATCCCCTCGCCCTCAAGCCGTTTGAGATTCTCACCCTGAAATTGAAGTAACCCGCCCCCTGTGGATGGCGTGAAGGAACCACCCTCGCGCCATCTGGTGCGGCGTGTCGTGGATCCGTGGCGTCTTCGCGGCCTTCCGGGGCCGTTTGGCGGGATATCGCGGGATATCATGGATTGGCGGCAGGCCGCACCGTGGCAACCTAAAAGGAAATTGGACCTGGGTCGCGAAGGCCGGTTTTTTTTGCATCATGAACGAGGACCTGGATCCGATGATGCAGAAAGCCCCGCCTTTGCGGACTCCGTCAGACCGCAGTGTCCCGAAACGAGGCCAGATCAGCCCGGGCGTTGCGGCTTTTGTGTCGTTGTTTTCCCCGGGAGGGCAGCGGCGCATGCGCACCGATATTTTTTTATCATGGTAGCAGACAGCAAGACTTTCTGGAAATATGTGGCCCCCGCAGTGGGCGGGATGCTCATTTGCGGCTCCTACAGCATCGTGGACACGATTTTTGTCGGGCAGGGGCTGGGCGACATCGGCCTGGCGGGCGTGGCGCTGACCTGGCCGATTGAGATGCTGGTCGCCGCGCTGGCCGCCATGGTCGGCAGCGGCGCCGGGGTGATGATCTCCCAGGCCCGCGGCGCCGGCGACGAGTCGCGCGCCCGGCGGATATTCGGCAACATGCTCATGCTGGAGCTGGGGATGACGATGCTGTGCATCATCGCCCAGGTGCTGTGGATTCGCCCCGTGCTGCATTTGATCGGCGCCAATGACGAGCTGATGCCGACGGCCTACTCGTATGCGGTGGTGATGATATTCTCCACGCCATTCAATTTTGCCATGAACGGCGGCATGGAGGTCATCCGCAACGACGGCCATCCGGTGATCGCCATGGTCTTCCAGTGCATCGGGCTGATTTCCAACATCATCCTCGACTATCTCTTCATCCTGGTGTTTCCGTGGGGCGCGGCCGGCGCCGCGGCGGCCACCGCCGCCAGCATGGCGATCACCGCGCTGTGCTGCGTGGCGTACTTCTTCACTCCGTGGACCCGTCTGTGCCATGGCCTGGTGCGAAGCATCCGGATCGACAGCGTGCTCAGCCGGATGATCTGCTGGACCGGACTGCCGATCTTCGGAAACATGCTGTCGATCGTCGCGATGATGACAATGCACAACTGGCAGGCGCTCAGATATGGCGGCAACGCCGGTTTGGCGGCCTATACGGCGGTGGCGACCGTCGAGTCGCTGGGGTCGATCCTGATGACGGGCCTGGCAGGCGGAATCCAGCCGCTGGTGGCGGCGGTGCATGGCCGCGGCGACCTGCGGGCGCAACGGTGGTTTGTGCGCTATGCGTATTGCGTGGCGCTGATTGCCGGGGTTGCGCTGGTCTTTTTCTGCTATGGAACGCGATACCGGATCGCGACCTGGATCGGCCTTTCGGAGGAGATCGTCCAGCTGGCGGCGCATGGCCTGCTGCTAAGCTCCCCGGCGTTCCTGCTGCTTGGAGTGATCCGGGTGGCGGCATACTATTACCAGTCCACCGAGCGCATCGGCGCGTCGTCGCTGTTGATCTACGGCGACTCCTTCTTTGCGCTGCCGTTGTGCCTCTTCAGCCTGCCGGTGTGGCTGGGGATGGACGGCATCTGGCTGTCAATGCCGGTTTCCCGCGTCATCCTGCTGGCCATGCTGGTGATGGTCATCGCCGGCGATCGCCGGAATAGAGCCGCCGGAGTCGGGCGGTGCTGAGCATATCCCGGTGCTTCCCGCGCTGACACAATTCAACCGCGGCTGCCGGGAGATGACCGGCAATTGGCATCGTCATGGCGGCGTCGCCTGGACTCCGGGGATGATCGCGCACCGCCAGCTGCGCGGATGGATCGACACCTTCATCCCGTGGGAGCAGGTGCGGGTGCGCCTTTGTGCGCTGGGTCGTGCCTTCCTGCCGGACGACGACTGGATTCCGCGGATGCTTTCACCCGGCATGCTGGACAGCATTGTCGATTTCTGGGCGCAGCTGCCGGCTTTTGCCGGCCGTCTGGAATTCCGGGAGGGCGAATTGCCGGCGTTGTATTGCGCCATGGCTTCGCCGCCGCAATACGGCACTTCCGACGGTCGTTATTCCGGGCAGCTGCGGCAATTGCAGGAGTTGCCGCGGCCGCCGCGATCGCTGCTGGATCTGGGGTGCGGAGTCGGCCTGGGGACTTTGGAGATCGCCTCCGCGCTGCATATTGGGGAGGTGCTTGGGGTCACGGTGGAGCCATTGGAGGCCTGGATGGCCCAGCACCGCATATTGCCGCACGATCCGCCACTGGAAAAGCATTTCCGGAGATTCGGAAGCCATGGCGCCAGATTCGTCAGCGGCGACGTACTGGACTTCCATCCCGGGAGAAAATATGGCCTGGTGGTGTGCAATGGCCTGGCCGGCGGGCGGTTCATGCACTGCGCCGACGCCCTGGCACGGCTGGTGGACAAATGGAGTGAATGCGCCGCCGATGACGGCGTGGTCGCCGTGGCCAACGCCTTCCACAGCGGCCGCCGCCGCAGTGTCGAGGCGCTGATGGATATTGCCGCCGGCAGGGGCTGGCGGATCGATGGCGACTGGAATGGCTTCATTGCCCGCAGACGAGCGGCTCCGGACTGCTGAGCTGCGAATTCGGCACGTCGATGGTTTTATTGCGCCAATGCCGCACGGGCATCGTCGATGTCCCGGGCGATTTGGGCCCTGAGCGCCTCCGGCGAGTCGAATTTGCGGCTGGGGCGGAGGAATTTCACCGGCTCAACGACGATATGCCGTCCATAGATGTCGCACTTGAAATCAAACAGATGCACTTCGACCAGCGCCCGGCCGTCGTCGCGGAAGGTCGGCGCGTTGCCGATATAGACGATTCCCGGGAGGGGCTGCCCGGAGTGGTCGCAACGGGTGAGCGCGGCATAGACGCCGTACGGCGGCAGCTGCTTGCGGTCGTCAGTGATATTGGCCGTCGGACAATGGAGGGTGCCGCTGGCAATGCCGTTGCCGGTGCATACTTCGCCTGAAATGGCATATGGCCGCCCCAGCATCGCGCCGGCTTCCGCTAGGTCGCCGCGTGAGATGCATTCCCGGATGCGGGTGCTGGAGACTGGCCGCCCCAGATATTCCACCTCCGGCAGCGTCTCCACTTCAATGCCGCGGGGATGCGACAGCCGGCGCAGCAGTCCGGCGTCTCCAGCATTGCGGCAGCCGAAGCGCCATTGGTCGCCGACGCACAGCGCGACCACCCTCGTGCCGGAGTCGAGGATGTGTCGGTTGAAGAACGCCTCCGCCGACAGCGCGGACAGCGCGCGGTCGAATCGCGCCTTCACCGCCAGGTCCACCCCGAGCTGCGACATGATCTCCAGCTTCTCCTCGTCCGAGGTCAGGCGATGGGGCGGGTTGCCGGCCTGGAGCACCTCGCGGGGCAATGGTGAGAAAAAGAACACCGCCGCGGATGCGCCGTGACGCGCGGCCAGCCGCTTGACCATCCCGATCACCGCCTGATGGCCGCGGTGCATGCCATCGAAGGTGCCGATGGCCATGGCCACCGGCACCGGGCCGGCAACTTCATTGAGGCTGGTGACTACACGCATGGCAACGCCGCGGTCAGGGGAACAGCTTGCGGGTGGGCGGAATCGGATCGTAGGTGTATGAACACCCCAGGTGGCGCAGCCCGACTTCGTCGCCATGGCCGGGCATGTGCGACAGATGCACATCGCAGTGATTGAGCATCGGCAGCACCTCCAACGCCGCTTTGGCGTAGACATCGCGCGCCGCCGAGACCACCAGCACCGTCATGGCCTCCGACAGGTTCAATCCCACCCGCTGGCTGGTCCCCAGGCCGTGCTTGAAATTGGCCACCGACTCCAGGATGTCCGGCATCAGCAGATGCTGCCGTTCCGGAATTCCCGCCAGATGCTTGGCGGCGTTGAGGATCATCGCCACCGCCGAATGCATCAGGCTCGAGTTCTTGCCGGTGACGATGGTCCCGTCCGGCAGCCGGATTGCCGCGCCGCAGTAGATCCCCCCATCGCCCTTGCGCTTCTGCTCGCAGGCGACGGCCTCCTGGCGCGCCGCCGCCACCACCGCGCGGTCAGTGGTCTTCAACCCCGCCTTCTGCACCAGCTCCAGGGCGCGCTGGACGGTGCTCTCCGGAATCTTGCCAAGATGGAATTCGGCCTCGTACTGGAAGAATCGGCGGACAATTTCATCCCGGGCGGCGGCTTGCACGGCGGCGTCATCGACAATGCCGTCGGCAATGCAGTTGACTCCCATGTCGGTGGGTGAGCGGTAGCCCGCATGGCCGCCGGTGATCCTGTCCAGCAGCGCCTTCAGCAGCGGGAATGCCTGCAAGTCGCGGTTGTAATTGACTGCGGGGACGCCATAGGCCTCGATATGGAAGTTGTCCAGCGCGTTGTTGTCATTCAGGTCCGCGGTGGCCGACTCGTAGGCGATGTTGACCGGATGGTTCAGCGGCAGGTTCCACACCGGGAAGGTCTCGAATTTGGCGTACCGTGCCCGGGTCCCGCGCTGGAACTCGTGGTAGATCTGCGAGAGGCAGATGCCCATCTTGCCGGAATTGGGGCCGGGTGCGGTGACGACCACCAATGGCTGCGTCACCGGGACATAGGGGTTGGCGCCAAAGCCATCCGGGCTGGCGATATGTTCGATTTCATTGGGATAGCCGTCAATCGAGCGGTGGAGGAACACCGGTATGCGGTGGCGTTCCAGCCGTTCCTTGTATGTCAGGGCCGCCGGCTGCCCGGAAAAGCGGGTGATGACCACTGCAGTCACCTCAATGCCGCGCGCCCGCAGGTCGTCGATGAGCTTCATCGATGCATTGTCGTAGCTGATGCCGAAATCCGCCCGCATCCGCTTGCGCTGGATGTCCTCGGCATGGATGCAGATGATGATGTCCGCCTTCGGCGCCAGTTGCTGCAGCAGCCGCAGCTTGACATCCGGGTCGAAGCCCGGCAGCACCCGTGCCGCGTGGAAGTCGCCCATCAGCTTCCCGCCAAATTCCAGATAGAGACGGCCGTCGCCCGAGTTCACCCGCTTGAGAATCGCGCTGCGCTGGCTGTTCAGGTATTTTTCGTTGTCAAATGCATTCATGGCAGGACGGATGGGACCGGAAGAACGTGAAGGGGCGGGAGAGTTTTTGCGCCAGCGCCGGCCAATCCAAATGCAGCCGCATTGCACAATGGGCGGGAGTCCCTTCCCCTGGCCCCTGGCCGCAAATTCTCCGGCTCACGCGCTCCAATCAAAAGAAAGCGAACAGAGAGGTTATCCCGTTCGCTTTCAAGACGGCATCCGGAGCCACGGAAACGAAGCCGGTTCCATGGAGTCCGGATGGCGGATTTCCCCGCGCAGACGACCACGCGGGGAGATTATGGATTCAGATGCGGTGGCTACCGAATCAGGTGGGCCGCACGGCGACGCGCCTCGCATGGGGGGATGTAATGCTCGCGCGCCCGCAATTCGTCAAGGGTATTTTCCTTGTCCATCTTCTTGCGCAAATGACGCAGCGCCCGCTCGATCGGCTCGCCCTTCTTGAGTTTGACTTCCGGCATGATTCTATTCACCCCCTTTTGCGTGGATTTTGCCCCGGCGGCATGGCTGGCGCCGCAGGCAAGTGGCTGGTTCGGCTTTGTTTCTTCGCAAACCAGCATAACTTAAGCCCAAAAGACAGGTTTGCAATGCACCGCCTGCGCTTTTTTCCGTTTTGCGCCACGCTAATCCCGGGTCACGCCGGTGCAGTCGCAGATCTCCACGGGGCTGATGCCATCCTTGAGATGGTAGTGGTTCCCGCGGATCTCCACGCCGTCCGCCAGCTGGACCCGGATCGCCTTGCCGTCGCCGCCAATGAAGCGGTTGTTGCGAATGACGATGTCGCGATTGCGCACGTCGGTGCTGTCCTTGCGGGTGGACTCGACGGTGACGGCGTACTGCGAATCGCCATTCCACGGGCAGTCGACAAATTCATTGCCTTCGACAAGCAGATCGCGCACGACGCCGCTTTCAAACCAGAACTGCAGCAGATCGCAGAAGTAGAGGCACTCGATCTTCTCGAAGCGGTTGTCGCGGATGATGATCTTGCCATTGCCGGAGATGCGCAAGTGCGGGAAGCGGTCGAAGTTGTTGCCCTCGAAGAGAAAATCCGCCCTCCGGCTGGAATTCTCCACCAGATCTGCCGCCTTGACGCCGTCAGCGGCGCCATCCAGGGTGATGGCGATCGAGCCGTCCGGAGACATCTTCGCGTCAAGGACGGTGGCATGGGCCTTCAGCCTCTGCGTCTCCGGATCGCTGATGCGCAGCCGGTCGCCCGGGCGGTATGGCAGGATGCCGCGATGCCATGGCACGCAGGCCTCGACGCGGATGGCATTGCCGTCCGCCGCCGCCACCCGGGTGTAGATTCCATGGAAGTTCAGCGCATCGTCAAGCGTGCGCGAGACCCGGCAATTGCGGATTGAAACCAGCCCGGAGCATTGAGTGAAGAACATCCCGTCGGCGGTGGTGGATTTGCATTCCTGGCGTCCGGGGCGGGGCATGATCTGGACGTGCTCATACGAGAGGTTTTCTGAAAGCTCCGCGACGATTCCCATTCCGCCGCCGCGGTAAATCTTCACATTCTCCACCCGGATGTCACGGCATGAATTTATCATGATGTTGACATTCTGGCGGGGCATGTAGTTGAAGAACAGCACCTGTCCGGCGGGGAAGGTCAGACGTCGCGATTCCGGCCGGTAGTTGAAGCGCACGCCATCCGCGGTCTCGACGGCGTCGGTGAGCAGATATCCCACCGGCAGGTGGGTCATGTCGGCCTGGGTGGATCCGGCGAAGATGTAATCCCATGGCGGAAGGCCGCATTCCTCGTTGCCCAGCAGGATCGCCACCGGGTCCGCGGAACTGAATTCCTGCCTGCCGCAGCGGAAGATGATGTGGCCCTCGGAGTCGACGCGGTATTTGAAAAGCGAGCGGTCGATGGCCAGCTCGAAGCCGCTTTCGTCGGAGGCGGCCACCGTCCCCTGGGTGAACATCGAGCAGGAGAAATCGATGGTGAAGTTCTTCAGGGTGATGTTCCGGCAATTGTGGAGATGGAAGGGGAACATCCGGTCGGTGAAGGACAGCTCCGCGCCATTGCCGTCGATGGTGACCTCCTCCATGTCCTCCAGATTGAAGAGGACATCCTTGACCGAATCCATGACATATCCGGCGCCGATGTCGGAGCGCCGGCAGGCGCCGTCCGGTGAGAGCTGGTACACTCCCGGCTCGAACTGGATTTGCGCCGCAGTGGCGGAACGCAGTCTTGAAACCGCGTCGACTATCCGCGGCGTGGCGTTGCCGCCGTCGTGGCTGATTGTGATGATGTCCATTGATTGTAGTTCCTGCTGTGGTTGCTGGCGATGGGCCGCTGCGGCGGAGGTTTTCCCCGGCGTCCTGCCGGGGGGGCATGATTGCGGCGACGGGTGCATCTTGCGTAAATTATACGCAAAATCCCGGTGAAGGCAAAGCAACATTACTCTATTAGTGTGTAATGATCCGCCAAAAACACCCCGCGGGCGTGGTTTTATGGAACACCACGCCAGGCGGATCTCCCCACCATACACGCACACATACAACGAAGCCCGCCGGAATATAATCCGGTTGCAAGCCGCAATGGAGTTTTGGTGGTGTTTTTTTTGGGGGGGGCTCTTGCGGCGGCGTGCCGGCGCCCGGGGCATTCAGCCCATCCCTGGCCGAACGGCGTGAAGAGGGGGAATTTTGCGTCATTGCCGGTTGCAATCCCGCCGGGCATGGTTAGCTTAAGGTGCGCGCCGGAAGAAGAAGCTGTTCATCCCGCGTCATCCGGGCGCATCCATTTTCATTTCCGTTTTCCCCCGGTGTGGCATCCCGTCAATCCGTCAAGGGGCCGCTGGCGTTTCCGAGCCGTTTTGGCGAAAATGCGGGGACGCCCAGTTTGCCCCGGGGCAGGAGGCGTTTGCGTCAAGCCGCCCCCCCCAAAAAAAAATGGGCACGGCTTTGCGGGACGCCACGCCGGATACAGAAAAGATCGACGATCATGGAAACTCCATCACGTGCCAGCCGCCTGGCCGCCGAGCTGGCCGCCGACATGGCGCAGCTCCAGGCGGACGGGCGGTTGCGCCTTCTGCGTGACATCGCCCATGGGCCCGGCGCCCTTGCCGAGTGGCAAGGGAGGATTTACCGCAATTTCTCCAGCAACGACTACATGGGGCTGGCCGGAAACCCCGACCTGCGCCGCCAGTTCTACGCCCGGTATCCCGATGCCGGATCGCCGGAGCTTGCGCAATCCAGCGCGTCCTCGCGGTTGCTCACCGGCAATACCCCCGCCTACTCCCGGCTTGAGCAAACTCTCGGAGAACTCTACGGCAATCGCGCCGCCATTGTCTTCAACAGCGGATACCATGCCAACATCGGCATCCTCCCCGCACTTGCCGGATCCGGTGACCTCATCATCTCCGACAAGCTCAACCACGCGTCGATCATCGACGGACTGAGGCTGGCGTCCGCCGACTTCAGGCGCTACCAGCATCTGGATCTCCAGCATCTTTGCGACCTCCTGGCCAAATGCCGTTCCGGGTACCGGCGGGTCTTCATCGTCACCGAGTCCGTCTTCAGCATGGATGGCGACTGCGCCGACCTGCAGGCGATCGCCAGGATCAAGCGCGAATACGACGCCATCCTCGTCGTTGACGAGGCGCATGCCGTCGGCGTGCGCGGGCCGCAGGGCACCGGGCTGGCCGCTGAACAAGGCGTCATGGAGGACGTGGACATCCTCGTCGGCACCTTCGGCAAGGCCCTCGGCTCAACCGGCGCCTACGCCATCATGGAGCCCGAGGTCAGGCAGTACCTGGTCAATCACATGCGACCGCTGATCTTCACCACCGGACTGCCGCCGGTCATCCTCAACTGGAGCGACTTCATCCTCCGGAAATGCGCCGCCATGGATGCGCAGCGCCGGCGCCTCATGGACCTTTCCCGGATGCTGCGCGGGCGCTTCCGGGAACGCGGCCTCAAGACCGGCGGCGACTCCCAAATCGTCCCGCTGGTCGTCGGCGCCGACCAGGCGGCCTGCGACCTTGCACAGCACTACCTTGACCATGGCATCCTCGTCTTCGCCATCCGCCCGCCGACGGTTCCCCGGGGAACCGCACGGCTGCGATTCTCGCTTTCCGCCGCGCTTTCCGACGACGACGTCAATCTGGCCGCATCACTCTGACATGGCTACCATCCACCAGTCACCACGGCGCCCCCGCGCCGACCGCCTCCTCATCTTCTTCACCGGCTGGGGCATGGACGAACAGCAGACCGGGCATCTTGCCGCCGACGACGACTGCGACGTGTGGACCGTCAGCGACTATTCCGACCCGGTGCGTCTTCCCGCCATTCCGGGATGCTACCGTTCATGCACCCTGGTCGCCTGGTCGCTGGGCGTCTGGGCGGCAGCCGAGGCCGCGCCATCGCTTCCGCCGCTGGACGCCGCCATCGCCGTCAATGGCACCCTCCATCCCGTCGATGAAGCCAATGGCATCGCCCCGCACATCTTCAACGGCACCATCGACAACTGGCTTGATCCGCGCGCCCGGCGGCGCTTTCTCCTGCGCATGACCGGCTCGCCCGAGGCCGCCGCCGCCTTTCTGCCTCCGCGTCGCGATCCCTCCAGCCAGCAGCGCGAGCTGCAGGCAATCGCCAGGCGCAGCGCCGCCGCGGCGCCTGGATGCAATCCCTTCACTTGCGCGCTTGTCGGCGGAAATGACCGCATCTTCCCGCCCGCGGCCCAGCGCTATGCCTGGGGGCTTCAGCCTGCCACCCGGGTTGTCGATTTCCCCGCGCCGCATGCGCCTTTTGCCGCCTTCACCCGCTGGAGCGACTTCCTGCGGCTTGCCGACAATGCCTGACGACATTGACAAACAATGCATCCGGCTGCGTTTTGCGCGCAGCTTGGACACCTACGCGGCCGCCGCCACCGTCCAGCGGGAGATGGCCAGGCGGCTTGTTGAGGAGCTTGTCGCGGCCACGGGGCAGCGCATATTTCCGCGGGTCGCCGAGGCTGGTTGCGGTACCGGAGTGCTTACCGGCCTGGTCGAGCGGCATCTTGGCTACTCCCGGCTTTTCCTCTTCGATCTTGTTCCGGAATGCGCCCGGCTTCATCAGGGGCGGCGCCATGCCACCTTCGTGGCCGGAGACATCGAGCAGCTGCCGCTGCCCGGCCAGCTCGACCTGTTCATCGCCAACGCCGTCTTTCAGTGGATGCGCGATCTGCCCGGGCTTCTCCGCCGCATTGCCGCCGCCCTCCGCCCCGGCGCCATCCTCGCCTTCACCACCTTCGGGCCGCAGAACCTCCGCGAAATCGCCGCCATCACCGGGAAGGGGCTGTGCTACCCCGGCATCCCGGAGTGGAAACAGCTCCTCGCCGCCGGCGATTTCCAGCTCCTGGCATCCGCCGGGCGGCTCCAGCAGCTCTTTTTTGATTCCCCCATCGACGCGCTCAGGCATCTCAAGGACACCGGCGTGAACGCGACCGCAAATTCGCGCCCCTGGTCCCGGCGGCAGCTTGAGGACTTTGCCGGCCAATACCGGCAGCGCTTCGGCAATCCCGGACAGGGCAGCGTGCCGCTGACCTATCATCCGCTCTCATTCGTCGCCAGGCGAGGGCCAATATCCTGAATTCGCGAAGTGAGGCGATTTCGCATCAGAATGGGTGAATTTGAGGGAGCGTGCCGGGAGCGCGTGACCAAAAAATGACGAAATCATGGCGCGGGAGGGCCAACTTCACGGCCTTCAGGAGTATAGGCCATATCAATTCCCTCCGCCGGCAGCCGGCGTCATTTCCGGGAAGGAGCTATACGAATTCAGTCTCGATGACCAGCTCCACGCGGTATTGCGGATAGTGGCCGTGGATCATGGCCAGAAAGTCGCGGCGCAGCGCCTCGGTGTCGCGCAACGCATGGTCAACCAGCAGGTCGCAGAAGATCTGCTGGTGGTCCGGCGGAATATACAGCGCATGATAGCTCAGGACATGATCGTGCGATTTGACGAAGTCGTTGATCAGCAGCCTGACTTTCTGGACAATCTCGTGGTCGTTGTCGACGGCATATACCCCGAAGACCATCGTGACCCCGAACTCCCTCTGGATCCGCTGCTGGAGGGGCTGGGTGATCTCGTAGACGTCGCCCAGCTTGCTGTCGTGGTCCAGCTCGATATTGACCGACCCGGAATATTGTCCGGGGCCATAGTCGTGGATCTTCATGTCGGCGGCGTTGATGATGCCGGGGGTCTTGCGGATTTCCTCGTAGATGCGCTGGGCCAGCTGGCGGCTGGCGGCGACGCCGAGCAGCGAGTCCACGGTGCTCATCAGCAAATCCAGTCCGGTTTTGACAACATAAAGCGAGGTGATCATGCCGGCGATGGCATCTATTGAAATGCCGGTCAGCATGAAGAACAGCGCGGAGACGATGGTGACTCCCGAGACCAGCGAGTCATTGCAGCAATCCTGGCCGACTCCGGCCAGCAGCGTCGAGTCGATTCTCCTTCCCTGTCTGATGGTGTAGCGCCCGAACAGCAGCTTGATGATGGCGGACACCGCGATGACCGAAACCACAACGGCATTGGTCTTCAGCTGGACCGGATGGAAGAACAGCTTTGCCGAGCCAATGAGGAATTGGATGCCGGTGACGATGATCACCGTGGCGATCAGCAGGCTGGTCAGGTATTCCGCCCGTCCGAAGCCGAAGGGATGCTGCGGCGTGGGCTGCCGTCTCGACACCTTGGCGCCGGCGATGGTGATTATGGCGGCCAGCGAGTCGGTCGCGTTGTTGACCCCCTCCGCGATTACGGCGATGGAATTTGCCAGCAGTCCGATGATGATCTTCAATGCCGCCATCGCGGCATTGACCATGATGCTGAAAAGCGAGGTCATGACAATGACCCCGCTGCGGCTGTCCGGGTCCTGGCGGAATAATTTGTACAGGCAGTTCATTGTTTCAGGGAAGTTGCTGGCGCGATCGGCGGTGCGCCAAATTTAGCACCTCTTCCCGGAACAATGTTGCGGCAGGGCGGTTTTTCCGCCAGGGGCTGCGGTTTGCGCCGCTCCCGCCGCGACGCTCATTGGGGCTGGAACAGCTCCCTGGGCAGATCCCGCCTTTCCTCGGCAAGCCGTTCGAAGATTGCGGCGATGGCCGCTTCGGACACGTTGTCGAATTGCAGATAGAATGGCTCCTCCTCCAGGGTGACATCCTCGCTGACGCTGGCCGGCATCCCGAAGAAGTCGTAGCTGCGGTGGGGCGGCAGTTCCGGCAGGCGCAGCGGTTTGCCGCCCTGGATGTCCCACAGCGCGGCAAGCACGCCCTTCTCGCCGTGGTACAGCGCGGCGTAGGCATCATTGTCCAGGGCGATCAGCCGTCCCGGCATGGCGCGGCCTTCCAGCATGCGGGCGAAGCCATTTACCGCCGGGATCTCCGGAGTGGGCGAACCGTCATATTCGATGTGGGTGAATTCATGGATGTAGGTGTTCCTGGGGCAGAGGGTGTTGTTCTGCGGCAGCGCCCCCATCGAGGTGAATGGCCCTTTTCCGCAGACAGAGGCCAGGATGGCGTCGCGGATGCAGAATGCCGCCTTCTGGCGATAGTCCCGCGCTGCCCACCATACCGAAGGGAAGACCGGATATTCCGGGGGGATGTCGTGCTTGCGCCGGGAATAGCCGCGGATTCGTGCGCAGTACATTTTTTCGGAATGCCAGATCGGCATTTCGGCATTGTGCTTCTTGAGCTGGCCATTCACGGCCTCATAATGGCTGATCACCCCGTAGCGGCCGCGTTCCGGCGCGGCATCGCTGTACAGGTGGGTGGAGAGCATGTCCATGTATTTTCCGCCGCCCAGCTCCAGCAGCTCGATTGTCCAGGGCTGGGGGACCAGTCCGAGATCGGCGGTGGCGCAGCCCCCGACCACCCGTGCCGCCGGGTCGGAGGCCTTGGCCGCCTCGTATCCCGCCTTCAGATACTCGAGGTATTGCCTGGGGGGCATGTGGTTCGGCTCATTGAGCATCTCGTAGGTGTCGGCCCTGCCTCGGCAATGGGCGACCGTCGCCGCGACGAAATTCCTCCAGATTCCGACATCCAGCAGACCGGTGTCGGGGTTCTTCGACCATTCCGGACACCACCGGGCCGAATTGCCCAGACACAGCAGCAGCCGCAAATTGGCGTTCTGGGCCTCGTCGAGGATTGGATCGAGGGTGTCGAAGCTGAAGGTGCCGTCGCTTTTGGCCACATCGTGCAGATATACGATTCCGCGCAGCCAGCCATATCCCAGATCGCGTATCAGCTGGAGCGGGCTGGTGCCCTCGCCATGCAGGTGGTCCCCGGACTCCACCGACAGCGGCCAGTAGTCCGGAAGCGGTCCGCGGTATTCCATTGGGCGGTATACCGCGTAGATCGCCTCGTCATATGCGCCATGGTCGCCCTCGAAGACGATCCGGTAGTATCCGCAGGGCAGGGCAGGCAGCGGCAGCGTCTCCATGGCGCCAGAATGCGGCGCGACGCTTTTTTGCACGATGCCGCTTTTGACTTCCTTGAACCAGTAGTCGCTGATGGTGTAGCGGATGGCGAACTGTCCTTCGGCTCCGGTATTGTTCCGGAAGCGCAGCGTGGCCTTGGCCTCCCCGGCTTCGTCTTCGCGGAAGATCCGGCCGGGCTTTTCGATGACGGCGCCGAACTCGAATGGTTCCGCCTGGTAGGCGGTGGCCGCTTCACCCTCTTCCAGCTGCACGGCGTCGATCCAGAGGACTGCCAGATTCTCCGATGCCGGCAGCCAGATCTTCACGCAACGGTGATCAGTGACCTCGGACTTTTCCATCTTGAAGGTCAGCACGAAGCGCTGCCAGTCGGGGGTGGCGATGCAATTGCGCGTCACGGCGTTGCTCTTGCCGTCGGCGACCGGTTCATTCACCTCCATCAGGAAGGGCTGCTGCGCCTGTTGTCCACGCACCCATGCGGAGAGGGTGTAGCTCTTCCCCTTCTCCAGCTTCACCAGGTTGAAGTAGAGGCATCCCCGTCGGGACGAGTCGGCATGCCTGGTCTCGGGAGTGACCAGGTGCGCGTCCTCGCGTCCGGGAATTGGCGGCAGGCTCCAGATGCCATCCTTCACCAGCCGCAGGCTGTATTCGCCCTCGTGCGGATTCTCCGGGTCGTACAATGACGATTCGCCGTCACGAAGCAGATGCCTTTGCTCGGATACCGCAATGAAATTATGCGGTCCGACTTCGAAGCCGCTGCCGGCGCCCAGCAGATTCCTCGAGGGTGCGGCAGCCGCAATGCCGCCGGCGACCAGCAGGGAGGCCATGGCAAGTGTAGTGTTTTTCATGGTGTTGTGGACAGGCAATGGTAACTGGATTCCGTGGTGAAGCTGGTACTTTTGCGTCGTGAAGAGGATTTTTGAGGGAGCGTGCATGCGGGACGCCGCGCCAGGCTTGCCCTACTGGAATTGCTCCAGGGTGTCGACCTTGTGCTTTCTGGCCTCCTCGCCCATGCTGCTCACATGGCCGTCATAGAATCCGGCATTGACGCGCCGGCCATGGCGGTATGCAAGGGCATAGCGGGCAGAACCCCAGTTTTCACCGGCTTCCATGTATTTGGCAATGGTGTTGGTGAATACGACATTGCCGTCAGTTGCGTCGCAGAAGAGCAGATAGAAGGCGTATCTTTTCACCCGCGAGATCTTGAACGTCAATGCGTATCTGGCATAACTGTTGTCGCTGTAATACAATGAGATCCCATAGGCCAGATCCGGCGCGGTGTATCCGCTTGGGTGGTCGCGGAATTTTTGCGCGGCGGAGTTCGGGCAGAGGATGGACCTGGTGACGCGTGGCCCCCAGAGGGAATTCAAGTCGATGGCGCCCGATATCGGCTTTACAAAGCTCTCGTTATGTCCCCAGTTTATGACCGCGTAGTCGTCGTAGTCCATGGTATATTGCAGGTACGACAGCACCCATTGCTTCTGCAGGTTGATGCACGAGGTGCTGCGCGCCTTCTCCCTGGCCTTGGAGAGCGCCGGCAGCAGCATCGAGGCCAATATGGCGATGATCGCGATGACCACCAGCAGTTCGATCAGGGTGAAGCGGCTGCTTTGATGCGTGATACGGCTGTTCATGATGTGGTTCCTCCTGTTTTGGGGTGAAGAAATACGGTCATCTCCGTTGTATTTTCAGCATTATGAAATTCATGCGCTCGGCCTCGGGGGCGAGGAGCCGGGTGGTGCGCAAGGTGACATCCATCAATCCCGGGCGGGCGATTTCGACATCGCCGATGATGCTGGTGCAGCGCTGGTAGTACCTTCCGCTGGCGGGCGAATCCGCCTGCAGTCGCGCGCTTTTGCTGAGGCCGTCCACCCCGAATTCGACAATGCGCTCTCCGCACCATGGCCGCGAGTGCCTTGCGCTTTCGGAGACGCAGGCGACCTGGTATCTTCCGGGATGCGGCAGCCTGATCCGCCAGGCCAGCGGCCGGCCGGGGTGGTTCCAGTCTTCGGCGTTGCCATTTGGCAGCAGCTCCAGCACTCCGTCCACTGGCGACGGGACTTCGGAGAGCACGGGCGCGCCGTCGAAATGCAGCCGCGCCTGCGGCCAGAGGCCGTCAAGCCCCGCGGTGTCCAGCGAAATCACGTCGCCGTCCTGCCGGAACGGCACATTGGCGGCGAGGATGCGGTTTTCAAGGCCGCACAGCTCCAGATGCGGGCGGGCGTGGTCCAGGAAGATCCCCATCCGGCCTTCGCCGGCGAGCACGCGCAGGCCATCCAGCTCCTGGTGGAAGGGATTGCCGGCGTCGCCGTCGAAGGCATCGCCGTTGTCGTGCCACCACCGGGCGACCTCGCGCAGGACCTCCTGGCTTTCCTGCGGCAGGTGGCCCTCGGCGTCAGGGCCGAAATTGAGCAGGTAGTTGCAATGCTTGCCGGCCAGCTCCAGCAGCTGGCCGACGACTTCGTGCGGGCTCTTCCAATTGTGGTCGTTGCGCTTGTATCCCCAGGTGTCATTCAGGGTGGCGGGGCATTCGAGCAATCCGGTGGCGGCGATGCCGGGCAGCTGGTTGTCCCCCAGCGATCCGAAGTCGCCGCAGCCATTGCCGATGCGCCCGCTGATCAGGCATTGCGGCTGGAGGCGCAGGACCGTCTCGCG
Organism: uncultured Lentisphaeria bacterium; assembly: GCA_934661755.1. Lineage (GTDB taxonomy): Bacteria > Verrucomicrobiota > Lentisphaeria > Oligosphaerales > Oligosphaeraceae > CAKUJM01. Next base: position 25,896 of record CAKUJM010000021.1, read on the forward strand.
CAATTTGCGGCTGTCCGCGGCTGAAATGCTGTTCGGGCAGTCGAACCACATCAGCGAGACCTCGCCGTAGTTGGTCAGCAGCTCGGTCACCTGCGGCAGCACCTTGCCGTTGAAGTAGCGCGAGAAGTCCTTGCGGCCAGGATCCGGGAAATCCCAGTCGTTGCCCCAGGATACGCCGCCGACATTCTTCTCGGCCCCGGGGCCCGGGTCGCCGCCGTCCGGCTCGTGCCAGTCCAGGTCATGCGAGTAGTAGATCCCCAGGCGCAGGCCGTATTTGCGGCAGGCCGCGGCAAATTCCGCCAGCGCGTCGCGGCCATAGGGCGTGGAGTCGACAATGTTGAAGGGCGAGTGGGCGGTCCGGAACATCGCAAAGCCCTCGTGGTGCTTGGCGGTGAACACCGCGTATTTCATCCCGGCGTCCCGGAACATCCGGCACCATTGGTCCGGGTCGTAGGCGCGGGGGTTGAATTGCGCCGACAGCTTCGCGTATTCGGCGGCGGGGATGCGCAGGCGCGCCTGCATCCATTCCGCGCAGTGCCCGCAGTCCCGGCCATGCCAGAAGCCCGCCGGGATGCTGTAAAGCCCCCAGTGGACGAACGCCCCGAAGCGGGCGTTGCGGAACCAATTGCCCCTGTCTTCCGCCATTATTGCATTTTTACTTGTTTGGTGATTATCCATAGTTTGCCATAATTATACTAAAAGCGACGATAATGAAAAATGGATTATTTTGTGAAAACTTTGCACTTTTTCAAAAAAAGCGCAATTTTTGGCTGGTGGCGAAAGGGGGATGCGCCAGGGCAGGCCTCCGCCGCCAGACCATGCCGGAGGGGTTATATTCTGCGTCATGCCCGGAGAGATCGCTCTCCGTTTTTTTCGACTGGTTTTTTATGAAGCCAGGTTCCACTAGACAACAATTGCTTCTGTTGGTGATTATGGATACGATAAAGAAGGTCCTCACCATCGCCGGGTCGGATTGCTCGGGTGGTGCGGGGTTGCAGGCGGATTTGAAGACATTCCAGGAACGGGATGTCTTCGGGATGTGCGCCATCACGGTGCTGGTCTCCATGGATCCCAAGACCTGGTCCCACAATATCCATCCGGTGGACATGGCGACCATCCGCGAACAGGCGGCGACCACTTTGGACGGCATTGGCGTGGATGCCCTCAAGACTGGCATGCTCCCGACGGTGGAGATCATCCGCGGCGTCGGCGAGCTGATCGCCGCGCATCATGTGCCGCATGTGGTGATCGATCCGGTGATGGTCTGCAAGGGGACGAATGTGCCGGTTTTCCCGGAGAACACCCTGGCGATGATCGAGTCGCTGCTGCCGGTGGCCGAAGTCGTCACTCCGAACGCCTTTGAGGCCTCGCAGCTGGCGGGGATGGGCGATTTGCGCACACCGGAGGATTGCGAGGCGGCGGCACGGCGCATCCATGAGCTGGGCGCGAAGAATGTGGTCGTCAAGGCCGCGCGGATTTTCCCGGACTACGCCGCCGATCTGCTCTATGATGGCGAGCAATTCCACTGGCTTCGCAGCCAGCGCCTGGACACCCGCTGGACCCATGGCGCCGGATGCACCTTCTCGGCCTGCATCACCGCTGAGTTGGCCAAGGGCGCCGATGTGCGCAACGCCTTTGTCACCGCGCATGACTTCCTGCAGGCGGCGCTGCGCGGCGGCTTCCCGTTCAACGAATTCACCGGCCCGGTGTATCACAAGGCGTACGCCAAGCTCCACGGCGGCTGCTAGGGCGCGTGGAGCCGCGCCGCCGGCATTCATGGGACAGCTTGGCGCAAAATGCAGTTTACGCGCAGTTGCATTTGCGCCAGGCTGGCCGGAATGGGTGGCGGGGAGGACATGTTTTTTTAGTTGCGGCACTTGAAACTGTGCGGGACGAAGAACAGCAATTCGATGATCGTGGAGAGCCGGCGACGCTGGAGGATTTCGGCGTCACCGACGACTTTGGCGACTACTGCCATGCCTCCGCCGCCGAGATCAGGCGCGAGAAGGAAAAGGCCCGCCAGCTGCGCAATTCGCAATGGTGGAAGAACCGGCGCGCCGAGGGCATCTGCCACTATTGCAAGCGGAAATTCCCGCCGCGCGAGCTGACCATGGATCACATCGTGCCGATTTCCCGTGGCGGCAAAAGCACCAAGGGCAATATCGTGCCCTGCTGCAAGGAGTGCAACAGCCGCAAGAAGTACCACCTGCCGCTGGAGATGCAGGACGGCGCGCCGCCAAATCACCAGTAGCCTCGCCGCCGTTTCGAGGGGCGGGTAGGCGAAAATGCGGGAGCGCCCCGCCGACGGCTTGAGCAGTGTTTTTTGCGTCAAACTGGCCGAAAGGGGCGCGAAAACGCCCATGGATTAACTCGACGCCGCCGCAGAGCGCGAACAGCCATGACCGATTTCTACAATCCAATCCTGGAATTGATCTGCAGGGCCTCCACACAGTTGCCGGCGGATGTGGAGGCCGCGTTGCGCGAAGCCGCCAACCGCGAGGAACTGGGATCGACCGCCCTGGCGGTGATGGCGACCATATTGGAGAATATCGACCTGGCCCGGGACCGCCACCTGCCAATGTGCCAGGACACCGGCACGATCCACTTTTTCGTCGAGTGCGCGGATGACTTCCCGCGCCGGCGCTTCCGCGATGATGCCTGCCGGGCGGTGGTGGAGGCCACCGCCCGCGGAGTGCTGAGGCAGAATTGCGTCGAGAGCCTGAGCGGCCGCAATACCGGCGACAACCTGGGATACGTCAATCCCGTCTTCCATTGGCAGGAATGCGACCGCACCGACGGCATGGCCAGGGTGACGGTGCTGCTGAAGGGCGGCGGATCGGAAAATGTCGGGCGTCAATACACCCTGCCGGACGAGGCGCTGGGCGCGGGACGCGATTTGGACGGCGTACGCAAATGCGTGCTGGATGCCGTGTACCAGGCGCAGGGAATGGGCTGCGCGCCCGGGGTGGTCGGAGTCGCCATCGGCGGCGACCGTGCCGGCGGCTGCGAGGAAGCCAAATTGCAATTGCTCCGGCCGCTGGGGCAGCGAAGTGAAAGCCCCCAGCTGGCCCGGCTGGAGGAAGAACTGATCCGGCAGGCCAACCAGATGGGGATCGGCCCGATGGGACTGGGCGGAAAATGCACCGTGCTGGACGTGAAAATCGGCAGCCGCAGCCGACATCCGGCGTCATATTTCGTCACCATCTGCTATAATTGCTGGTGCGTGCGGCGGCAATCAACCGAACTTCGCTATGCCTAGACTGCTGATCACCATCCTGCTGCTGGTGGCGTCGAACTGCTTCATGACCTTTGCGTGGTATGGACATCTGCGCAACCTGCGGGGCAAGCCAGTGGTTGTCGCCGTGCTGGTGAGCTGGGGAATCGCATTCTTCGAATACATGCTGCAGGTGCCGGCAAACCGGATCGGAGTGACCGGGTATAGCGTCGCCCAGCTCAAGATCCTGCAGGAGTGCATCTCGCTGTCGGTCTTCGTGCCCTTCGCGCTGCTGTACTTGAAGGAACGGTGGAACTGGAACTTCCTCTGGGCCGGACTTTGCGTCATCGGCGCGGTGTTCTTCATCTTCCGCGGACGATAGGGGGGGGCGGCAGGAAAAAATAAAAGTGTTAATTATGATATTCGATTATTAGCACTTTTTGTCGCAAAGTGTATATTTGGGGTGTTTACCGGGTTGTACTGGCGTTTTTTTTCATCACCCCGAAAAGGAGGACTATTTCGATGAGGAGATTCACTTTGATCGAGTTGCTGGTGGTGATCGCGATCATTGCGATACTGGCCAGCATGCTGTTGCCGGCGTTGGGCAAGGCCCGCAACAAGGCCCGTGCCGTCAGCTGCGTGTCGGAGATGCGGCAGGGAGTGCTTTTCCAGACTCTGTACATGGACGACTACGGCTATTATCTGACCACCAGCGGCCAGCCGGACGGCGGGACATGGCGGTACTACCTCCACAAATTGAAATACATGTCCCTGGACGTGGCAAAGTGTCCTTCCTTCGGTCGTCATTCCACGGTGGACAACGACAGGGTCTGGAAGAATTGCTTCGGCATGTACATGGGTCCGAATCTTGACGAGTCCTGGGAGTACAGCATCAAGCCGAAGTATGGCGACTATGCCCGCAACGTCGTGGTGGACGGCAAGACCTGGCGGGTGCTCATTCCCCAGGCCATGAGGATGACCTCGACGCTGTACATCATGTCCGAGACCATCAATGGCATTGACGCGGCCGACCGCTGGCAGTCGCCATTCTTCTGTGTCAGCCGGGTCGCCAGCGGCAAGGAGGGCTTTTTGCATCAGCGTCATGACGGGCGGATCAACTCCGGCATGGCGGATGGCAGTGTCCGCAGCGAGACGCCGGTGCAGATGGCGGCGGTGATCGCCGCGTCGGTCCGTTTTGCCGACGCGGGATGGAATTTGCAGAAGATCGCCAAGCCATAGGGAGGACGTGAAATCATGAGGGCATTTTCATCCATGCTGGCCGTCTGCCTTGGCACGGCGTTTTTGGCCGTTGGGCTTCATGCGGCGCACTCCCCTTTGTCATCAGCCGCCGCCGGAGGTGGTGCGGTGTGCATTGATGACTTCGGAGGGATTGCCGGAGATGGCCGGGACGACACGATGGCGTTGCGCAAGGCCATGGCGCATCTTCGCGCCAATGGCCTGAAGCATCTGGTGTTTGGCAAGGGCCAATATGATTTTTTCCAGCCGGATCCGGCGCACCATGCCTACCTGTTCCGTCTGGATGGCGCCGAGGGGCTCACCGTAAGCGGTGCGCCGGAGGGCACGAAGTTGCTGTTCCACGGCAATACCTATCTGGTGTGGGCGGACAACTCCAGCAACCTGGTCTTCCGCAATCTGACGATGGACTACGAGGTCCCGCATTTCTCGCTGGGGACTGTCACCCGGGTGGCGGAGGACGGCCGCAGCTTTGAGATCGAGGTCGACCGCGAGTATCCGGTGCAGGATGGCCGGAAGATCCTGGCGTTGCTGGAGATCGGCCGCCATGACAATCTGCCGGTGAATGGCGGAATCGCCGCGCATTATGTCGTCGCCGGCTCGAAGATGATCGCACCGCAGATGCTGCAGGTGACGCTCAAGCAGACGCTGAATCCGGAATTGAAGAACGGCGCCAGGCTGCTGCTGCGCCATCAGCTGTATGACGGCAATCTCATGCGCTTCCAGCATTGCCGCAACATCCTGCTGGAGAATCTGACGGTTCATTCCGCGCCGTCGATGGGCGCAGTGGCGCAGTATACCGCCAACTTCACTGCCCGCAAGGTCCGTTTCGTGCCGTCGCCTGCCCGCGGCAATTGCCCGTATTCGATTGCCAGCGACGGCTTCAGCGCCCATTCCTGCAAGGGGCGGCTGTCAATCGAGGAGTGCGAGATCGACGGCAATCTGGATGACGGCATCAATTTCAGCCAGTCGTTCTACTGGACGATCAAGCAGCGTGTCTCGCGTGTCTCGGCCTATCTGGGGATTGAGCGGGCCAATTCCCAGGAGATTCCGGCTTTGCGTCCCGGCGACCGCCTTGACTTCCTGGACGACCGGCTGCAGGCCTATGCCACGCTGAGGGTGGTTTCCTGCACCCGGGCGCCTGGCGAAAAGCATCCGCTGGTCACCTTTGACCGGGAGCTGCCGGATTTCACTGCGGGGAAGGACTTGATTGCATTCAACAACGAGGGGCTTCAAATCGAGATCCGCGGCAGCTTCTTCCGGTCGCGTCGGGGACGGGGGATCGTGTTGCAGGCCGGAAATGCGGTCATCGAGGGCAATCGCTTTGAAACCAACTACAGCGCAATTCACGTCACCACCTGCCTGATGCCGTGGTTCGAGGCCGGGCCTGCCCGCAATGTCATCATCCGCGGGAACATCTTCAGCAACTGCATGGAACGCACCGCCAACCGCACCGCGGTAATCGAGGTCAACGCGCCGTTGCGCGATCCGTTTTTCCCGGGCGCGGAGGGCCGTCTCTGCCTGGACGGACCGCATGAAAACATCCTGATAGCCGACAATCAGATCAACCGCACCAACAACAGCGCGCTGGCCATCGCCTCGGTCGTCGGCTGTGAAATCCGCGGAAATGTGATTCGCGATGCCTCGCTTGACCCGCATGAGACCTGGGGCAGCAAGCTGTTCTGGACCAGGAATGCGGTGACAATCGCCGGTGCCAGGGAGGTCTTCATGGCGGGCAATCGCTACGAGAGCGGCGCCGGCAAGGAGGGGCGGCTGGTCATCGGCGAGGCCTGCGAAGAGATCAGGCTGGAAGACAACCCCGGCTTCAAGGTGATCCGCGAACCGGTGCTGCCCAAATAGACACTGGATCTGGATTCGTGAAGCTGGCGATTTTGCGTCAGAATGATGATTTTTGAGGGCGCGTGCGGGGAAGGGGTACGTGACTGAAAAATGACGAAATCATGGCGCAGAGGAAGCCGCTTCACGGCATTCAGGACGGGATTCAACAACGAGCGCCCCATTGCGCTCATACAAGTCAATATGCGCATTCACATCATCCTCAATTCCCATCTTGATCCGGTTTGGCTTTGGCGTCGCGAACAGGGCATTGACGAAGTGATCGCCACCGCCCGCACCGCCTGCAATCTGCTGGAGGAGTTCCCGCAGATCCACATCACCCGAGGCGAGGCATGGTTTTACGAGACGGTCGAGCGGCTGGACCCGCAGCTTTTCGGGCGCATCAGGACGCTGGTGGCCGCCGGGCGCTGGCATATTGTCGGCGGGTGGTATGTCCAGCCGGACTGCAATCATGCATCGCCGGAGAGCTATTTGCGCCACGGCCGCATCGGCGGGCGGTATTTCCGGGAGAAGTTCGGGGTCAAGGTGAACACCGGCTACAATGTGGACAGCTTCGGGCACAACGCCAACCTTCCGGATTATTATGCAGCCGCGGGCATCTCCAACTATGTGATGATGCGTCCGGACCGTGACGAGAAGCCGGATTTGCCGGGGAACGTCTTCCGGTGGCGATCCCAGCATGGGGCGGAAATGCGGGTCTTCCGGATTGCCAAAAGCTACTGCACCAGCGGGCCGGATCCGGTGGCGCATATTGCCACCAATATCGAGGAGGCCCTGGCGGAGGCCACGCCGGGGATGGGCCAGACCATGTGCTTTGTCGGGGTGGGCAATCATGGCGGCGGACCGACCAGGGATGAAATCCGCTGGGTCCTTGATCATCTGGATTACAAGCCGGGCGTCACCTTGCAGTTCAGCCATCCGGACGCATTTTTCGAGTCGATTTCGTCATTTCCGCTGCCGGTCTACCAGGGCGAACTGCAGCATCATGCTGTCGGATGCCATAGCGCGGCCAGCCGCATCAAGCGCGAGTTGCGCGCCGCGGAGAATCTGCTGAGCCAGGCGCAATGCGCGGTTCCGGAGGCGAATCTGGACGAGCCATGGAAAAAGGTCCTCTTTGCCACCTTCCATGACATCCTGCCCGGCAGTGCCATCGCCTCCGCGATGGCGGATATCTATGACGACCTGGGGTATGCGCGGTCGGCGGCCAGGGAATTGATCACCGGCGCCATCCGGATCCGCAATGCGTCATTGCCCGGCAATGAATGCCAGCGGCTGATTTTCGACAACCTGGGCGGACGGATTTTCACCGGCTGCATCCACGTCGAGCCATGGCTGGGATTTGCCTGGGAAGAGGAAGCCAATGCGCCGCATTTCCGCCTTGAGGATGAGAATGGCGTGGCGGTGCCCTGCCAGCGTGTGGAACAGGAGGCGCTGACTCCGGTATACGCCTTTGCGGTGCAGCTGACGATCCCCGCAGGAGGACGCAGAATCCTGCTGCTCAGGAAATTGCATGGCCGCGCCACGCCGCCGGTGCGTCTTGCCGGTGATCGGGACGCCGCCGCCAGTTGCATTGGCAATGGCGTCATCCGGGCCGTCGGAGCCGCCGATGGCGTCTCGTCGCTGACGGCCGCGGGTCGTGAATATCTGGCCTCGCCAGTGGCGGTCGCGGTGTATGAAGACGCCTCCGACACCTGGAGCCATGGTCAGACATCGTATTCCACCTCCGGGCTATTCCAGTTTTCCGGCGACGGCCGCTGGATTCACCAGGAATGCGGACAGCTGCTGAACTCGTCCTTCACAGTGATGTCCGGTGGCGGTTGCGCGCTGCATTACTCCATGGCGACGGAGAAGGACAGTCCCGTCCTGCGGCTTCATCTGCGGCTTGGCTGGCAGGGGCTGCACCGGATTGCAAAGCTGCTGATCCGGCCGGATTTTGCGGCATGCGACCGGATTGACGGCTGCCAGGGCGGGACGGTCCCGCGCCGGCTTGACGGCAAGGAGTATCCGTTCTTCAATTTCATCGCGCTGACCGGACAATCGCGAGGACTGGCGGTGGTCAGCGCCGATGTCTTCGGCGCCGACGTGCAGCCGGATGGCACGATTCGCCTGACGCTGCTGCGTTCGCCGTACTACGCCCATCACGCACCGACGGCGGCGCCGGACACCAGCATGCACGCGGTCACCGACCAGGGCGAGCATGACTACCACATCTCGATCATCCCCATGCAGGGGCTGGATTTGGAAGCCATCGCGGACGAGGCCTATCGGCAGACCCGCCCGGTCTGCTTCAGCGAATGCACCCTCGGCATGGGGGGACGGGGATAATAGCGGGGGAAAGGCATTCCGTGTACGCCTCCGCCATTGCAGGCCCTCTGCGGGATTTCCATCCATGGCGCAACATCCCCGTCTTCACTGCCGTGCGTGGGGGGGGGGCGGTGAAATCCGCCTGGCGGAAATTATAATATCTGCCATGACGACCAGAATGACAATTTCCAGCGGAGGCATCGACGGCTGATGGACAGTCTTTTCAACGAAACCAGAAGGCATGTCATCGGCCGGATCGCCGATTTGATCCGGAAGGGCGGAACCAGGTTGCCGACAGACCACGAGCTGTCGTCTGAAATCACCGCCAGCTATGGTACGCTGCGGCTGGTGATGAATGACCTGGTGCGCGAGGGGTTCATCCGCCGCATCCGCGGCTCCGGCACCTACCTGACTGCCGAGGCCGGGCGGCTGCTGGCCGAGTCGCAGCGGCGGCGCCTGCAGATTTTTGCCCCGGCCTCACCCGGCGACGCCGATTGGAATTTCGGGTGCTGGCTACTGGAGTCTTTGCAGAGCCAGGCGGAAACGCGCAATTGGCGTTGCGGCCGCACCGCTGTGGCCAGCCACCAGGAATTTGCCGAACGGCTGGCGTCGGCGTCGGCCGGCGCCGATGCGGTGGTCTATCTTCCGCCCGCCGAGCCATTCCCCGCCGCCATCATCGGCGAATTGTCGGAATGCATCGACTCCCGGCCGATGGTGGTGCTGGACAGCGACCTTTCCAATGTCGCGATCAACAATGTGACCACGGACAACCGCGGCGGCGGGATGCTGGCCGCCACCATGCTGGCGTCACGCGGCCATCGGCAAATTGCGGTGGTGGTCAGCGAGCCGCTGATGCCGCAGGCCCGGGCGCGCATCCGCGGATTCATGGATGTGATGGAGCTGTCCGGCGGAAAAGTCGAACTCATCGACTGCCATGTGCGCACCGCCGACCAGCGGGAAACGCTGGTGCGAAAGGCGATGATGGCGCGGATGGCGCTTCCCCATGACTTCACCGCGGTCTTCGCCATCTCCGATGCCGGGGCATTGGCGGTCATGCGGGTCCTGGAGGAGCTCGGGATCGCAGTCGGCCGGGACATGAGCCTGGTCGGATTCGACGGCATCCGCGCCGGTGAGACGACTTCGCCGGTGCTCTCCTCCGTGGTGCAGCCGATTGATGAGATCTGCCGGACGGCGCTGGAATGGCTGGAGAAGCCGTCGGCGTCCTTCCGCCAATGCCATCTTGCGCCGATCCTGCGGGATGGCGGGACCGTATGCACCGTCGGCGCCGCCGGCAGGATCGCGCTTCCGCCCATGGCCTGCATGCCATGAGGCAAATCGCGAGGCCGTGCCCGCAGCGGCGGGGGGGGCGGGAGTGGGGTGGGACTGTTTTTTTGCCGCCGGCGGTTGTCTTGCGGCCTCGCGGCGTTACATTATGGCGTATCACCGCAATGGCGGACGGCTGGCGCGCCACCGCAAATCCGCCATCGCGCAAGATATCTTGCTTCCCCAATCCGCGAAGCTGGCCCTTTTGCGCCATGATTTCGCCATTTTCGGGCGCGTACATCCGGTACGCTCCCTCGAAAATCCTCATCCTGACGCAAAATCACCTCACCTTCGCGGCTCCAGGCCACTTCCAGAACAGGAGCGCATTGCCATGGCGAATGAACTTGACGAAATGACTGGTCCCGTGAATGCCGAGGGACGTGACATCAATGTCATCAACAAGCAGATCCCGGTCACCATCGGTGCCGGGTCGGTCTTCTTCGAGGTCATGCTGTGGGTATGCGGCATCATCCCCGGGCTGGTCTTCCTCTTCATGAAGATCGGCGCGAAGAACCGCCTGCAGCAGCTCCAGCAGAAGATCCAGGGAGCGGCCTCGCAGATCGACAACTATCTGGAACAGCGGGTGATGATATTGCAGAACGTGGTGCCGCTGGTGGAGAAGGCGGTAAATCTTGACAAGGACGTGATGGTCTCGGTGGCGGCGCTGCGCAGCGGCGCGCCGCGTTCCGACGAGGAGCGCAACCAGGTAAGCGCAAGCCTCGACCAGACGATCGGCCGCATCTTTCCGCAGGTGGAGGCCTACCCGGAGCTGAAGGCCCATGCGGCGATCGCGGATGCGATGCGCCAGAACAACTACCTGCAGCGCGAGATCACGGCGGCGCGCGAGTTGTACAACGATACTGTGACGCTGTGGAACACCTCGATTTTCAGCTGGCCGACCATGCAGATCGTCGCCGCCCGCGCCGGATACACGACCCGCATCCCGTTCACCACCACCGCCCAGATCAAGGAGCAGGCCCGCCAGGTCTTCTTCAGCTAGCGGCAATTCCATCATCCCGACCCTTATAGATGGAAGAACTCTTCGATCCAGTCGGAACCTACCGCGACCAGCTCAAGGGGGAGTGTGAGCGGGTTGCGGCGGAGACCTTCAGAAAGCTGGTCGATCAGTCCGGAGTGGATGCCGCGGCCAACCACCACGTGGTGTCGAGGGTCCGCCGGCTGGAACGGCAGCTGGAGTCGCTGCGACGGCATTCCGGATGGCTCAAATTCTGGATCGCGCTGGTGATCATCGCCTGCCTTGCCGGCGGCGGCTATTGCTATTATGGGCTGCCGCGGCATTATCATGGCGAGGATCTGCTGCTCTATCAGATCAGCGGGATTGCGCTGGCGGTGATTCTGGCGATTGGCGCCGTGGTGCCGCTTTGGAAGAACCATCGCGAAACCGGCAGGAAGATCAGCCAGGCGGAAGAGACGGTCAGCGAACTCAAGCAGCAAGGATGGCAGCAGCTGGAGGCGCTGAACCGGCTTTTCACCTGGCAGACGGTGACGGACATCATCCATGAGGTGCTGCCGCTGCTGAACTTCGACCCCTATTTCTCCAACGGGCGGCTCAACCAGCTGCGGCGCCAATATGGATGGAGCGACGACTTCAACAACGACCGCTCGATAGAAAGCTGCCAGAGCGGCTCGATCAACGGCAATCCCTTCGTGCTGGCCAATGCCCTCACCACCACCATGGGCACCGCCACCTACACCGGCCACCTGACCATCCATTGGACGGAACGCGAAAGCTATGTCGACTCCAAGGGCAATCTGCGTTCGCGCACCGTCCATCGCACCCAGGTGCTCACCGCCACGGTCGTCAAGCCCGCGCCATACTACTACTACAAGCGTTTTCTGATCTTTGGCAGCGAGGCGGCGCCGGAGCTGTCCTTTTCCCGCCGTCCGACCGATTTGTCCGAATTGGGCAACGGCTGGTTCGCCCGGCGCCGGATGAAGGCCGCGATTCGGAAGCTCAAGGCGGAGAGCCTGGAGAACGGCTCCTTCATGATGATGTCCAACGAGCAGTTCGACGCCATGTTCAACGCGTTGGACCGGAACAACGAGACACAGTTCCGGCTGCTGTTCACCCCGGTGGCGCAACGGCAGATGATGGCGTTGCTCCGCGACCGCAAGGTCGGCTATGGCGATGACTTCTGCTATACCAAGTCCAGGAAGATCAGCCTGCTGATGCCGGAGCATTTGCAGGCGCTCAAAGTGGATGCGGATCCGGATTACTTCCGGTCCTGGAATCTGGAGGGCATGGAGAAGTTCTTCAATGCCTACGTCAATGACTATTTCCGGGCGCTCTACTTCGCGCTGGCGCCGATTTTGTCGATCCCGCTTTTCCAGCAATATCAGTCCGACGCCGAGATCTACAAGGATGTCTACGACTGGCGGGGGTCGTTCTGGGAATATGAGTCGATGGCCAACAGCTATGACGTGTCGGAGTTCAAGCATCCGCAGTGCATCACCAACAGCATCCTGAAGATCACCGGCGCCCATCCGCAGGAGGATGGATCCACCGAGCTGGCGGTGACGGCCTACGGCTATCGCGGCGTCGAGCGGGTGGATTATGTGAGCACCTGCGGCGGCGATGGCAGATGCCACAATGTCCCGGTGCATTGGATCGAGTATATCCCGGTGGAGGCCACTTCGCCGCTGATTGTGCGCGAAAGCATTGAAGAACAGCCCTCCGGGGACGGCGGCGGCCAGGGCAATGCGGCGGCCGAGGCCTGGCGTGAATTCTTCACCCGGTGGGGCGGCAGCCAGGAGGCCGGACGGCGCATCCGGCGTTTCATCTATGCCTTCAGGAAGTAGGACGACAGCCTGCCGACCAGTTCGTCGATATAGAAGTCCATATATTGCGCGGTGAAGGCCGACGAATGCGGCGTGATCCACAGATTGGGGCAGTGGCGCAGCGGCGAGGCGTCGTCAAGCGGCTCGGTGGCGGCCACATCCAAGCAGGCGCCGGCGAGATGGCCGCTTTGCAGCGCTTCGCACAGCGCCTGCTCGTCAATTGCGTTGCCGCGGCCGAGGTTGCATACGGTCGCGCCGCGCTTGAGCATTGCGAGGCGCCGCCGTGACAGGAAGCCGTCGGTTTGCGCAGTGCGGGGCATCACCAGCACCAGGTGGTCGACCAGGGGCAGGAGACGCGGCAGCTCTTCGCCGGTCGCCAGGATGTCGCCGTCGGTGAAATACTCCGGCGGGGTGTGTCCGTGATGGGCGCTGATGCCGAACATCCTGACGCCAAATGGCTTGAGCCGTTCGCCGATGGCGCGGCCGATTCTGCCGAATCCGCAGATGGCCACAGTGCTGCCGTAAAGCGTGCCGCAGATGGCGTCGATCTGCGGACGCGGCCACGCGATATTGCGGAAGGTGGTGCATGCCGGAAGAATGCCGCGGCACATCCCCAGGATCATCCCGACGGCGCTTTCCGCCATGATCCGGCCGTGGAAGGCGCCATTCCAGTGTTCGATTCCGGCCGGCCATTCCACGCTGAAGTAATCCTTGCCGGCCGCCGGCGTGGAGACCAGCCGCAGCTGCGGCGCCAGCGCAAACCACTCCTGGCGGAAGATCCAGGTCAGGGCGATGGCGGCTTCCGGCAGGGCCTGGACAAACTCCGGTTCGGAGTGGCAATGGACGACCTTGCAGTGCGGCAGCAACGCCGCCAGCCGCGTGGCCTGCCGGTCGCTCATCGTCAGCGACCGCAGCTGCGGCGTCTGCAGGAAAATGGCGATGTTTTCGGCGTGGCTATTCATTTTTCCCCGCAATCACAATTACTGCTTCGCCCTTGGCCGCCTTGTCCTTGAATTGGGCGGCCAGCTCCGACAGGGTGCCGCGGATGGCGCGTTCAAATTGCTTGGTCAGCTCCATGCAGACGGCGGCCGGGCGGTCGTCGCCCAGCACCTGCCGCGCTTCTTCGAGGAACTTGCCGATCCGGTATGGCGATTCATAGAATATCATCGTGTGCCGCGACTGGCCGTCCTCCTCCAGGAAGGCGCGGCGATGGCCGGGCTTCTTCGGCGGGAATCCCTTGAAAAGGTAGCTCGACGGCGGCAACCCCGACATCAGAAGCGCCACCTGCACCGCGCTTGCGCCGGGGAGGACCTCGATTTCATGGCCGGCGGCAATTGCCGCCGTGACTGCGGGGTAGCCCGGATCGCTGACGGCAGGATAGCCGGCATCGCTGCAAAGCCCGACCCGCAGTCCTTCGTCCAGCCAGGCGACAATGCGTGCCGACATGCCGCGCTCGTTGTGCTCGTGGTTGGCCACATATAGCTTCGGACGGCCGATGCCCAGCAGGCTGACCAGGCTGCCGGTGTGGCGCGTGTCCTCGCAGCACAATATGTCCAGGGTGGGGATCAATGCCTTTGCCCGGTCGGTGATGTCGCCGAGATTGCCAATTGGCGTCGCAATGAGATAGAGCTTTGACATCGGGTGCAGGAAGGCGTGATGGTTCCGGAGGGGCGGCGGCGGGGCGACCTACTGCGGCAGCAGGGAATCGAAGCGTGCAAATTGCCGTCTGCAGGTCTCTTCGTCCAGCGGCCGGCGGCGGAATTTCATGCGTTCGACGTCGATCAGGGTGATGCGCATCTCCCTGGTGGCAAAGAAGTGCTCGGGCTTGCAGTCGCGTCCCCAGTCGCAGCCGGTGCGCTGCAGCTCGCGGATGACGGCACGGGCCTGGTATATCGCCTCCTGGCGGAATTGGGGCGAGGCCGCGGCATCGGAGTGCAGCCTGTCCAGCGAGACGCCGGGGACGCACCGGGTGATCATGACCGCCTGGTGGGGCAATCCGAGGCGCCGTCTTTCGCCGTAGGCGATGATTTCGGCGGTATGGAAGCCCATCTCCGCCAGGCGGCGCATCTTTTCGCGCTCGCGCCCGACAGCCGGCAGGGGCTTTTGGCCGCGGATGATGGCGCGGGCGATGGGACGCCAGCCGGTCCAGCGATCCTGCTTGATGAAGATCAGTGTGCCGTCATCCAGGCGGTGGCCATAGGTGAGGCTGTGGCTTTTGGCGCTAAGCGGCTGGCGGTTGTCGTAGTCGAATGCGGCGTCAAAAACGCCAAGCCCCGCCGATTCCAGCGCCAGCCGCCACTGTTCGCAGATGTGATAGGACACGCTCATGACTTGAAGGCGCAAAAGCGCAGCGTCGCGGTCATTCCTTCAGCGCCCCCTGGAAGACGGCGATGCTGTAGATGGCGGCCAGCGCGGTCAGGATGGCGCCGGCCACGCCGATATAGGGCAGGGCGCCATGGGCCGAGAGAATGCCCCCGAACATGGTTCCCGAGCCGATGCCGACATTGAAGATGCCGGAGTAGATCGACATGGCGATCGGGGCCGCGGTGGCGCCGGCGAATCTGATGGTCAGCGATTGCGAGGTCACATTGAAGAGCATGCCGCAGATTCCCCACAGCAGGCATACGGCCACCAGCGCCGCAGGGAATGACGCCAGCGGCTTGATGAGCAGCTGGCAGGCGCCCAGCAGCAGGATTGAGCCATTGAAGATCATCCTCGGGAAGCGGTTGTACAGGAAGGAGAAGATCGCCGAGCCGGCCAGGCTGGCGATGCCGAACAGCGCCAGGACGATGGTGATTTTCTGGGGATGGAGATGGACGTGATCCTTCAGGAATGGCTCGAAGTAGCTGAAGCTGGTGAAGTAGGCCGTGGAGAACAGCAGCGCCAGCAGGAACATCCCCAGCAGACTTTTGCGTCTCAGCATCCGTGGCAGGTCGGCGAGGGAGAATTTCCCCTCGCCGCGGATGGCGGGGAGGGCGGCGAAGAGCCAGGCCAGCACGATCAGCGCCATTGTTCCGATGCTGGCGAAGGTCATTCGCCAGCCCACCAGCAGGGCGATGGTCCGCCCCAATGGCTGTCCGACGATGGTGGCCAGCGACGCCCCGGTGACGATCAATCCGATGGCCTTGGAGCGGTGTTCCTCCGGGACCAGCCGCGCCCCGATCGGGGTGGCGATGGACCACAGGATGGCATGGCAACAGGCGACGCATACACGCGCCGCCATCAGGGTGTAGAATCCGCTGGAAAATGCGGTGAAGAACTGGCTGAAGGCGAAAAAGCCGATCAGCGCCAGCAGCAATTTGCGCATTTCCATCTGGCAGACCGCCAACATCAGCGGCAATGACGCGATGGCCACCACCCACGCATATACCGAAATCACCACTCCGGTGCGTGCCGGGGTGATGCCCAGATCCTCGGAGATGATGGAGAGCAGCCCCATCGGCATGAACTCCGAGGTGTTGGAAAGGAAAATGCAGGCGGTGATGCCGATCACCGGCAGCCATTGCCGGAATGACAGGGATGAGGACATGGTGGGATGCGATGGAAAAGCGCTTTGCTTGCAGATGCGGGCCACGCCGAGTGGCGGCTACATGACCTTGAATTTCGGCAGGTCCTGGATGTCGACCATGCCGGTGAAATGCCCCGCGTCATCGACTACCACCACGTCGTCGATTTTGCGGTGTTCGATGATCTTCAGGATTTCGACCGCCAGCTTGTTCTGGTTGATGGATACCGGATTGGCGGTCATGACTGTCTCGATTCGCGCCTGGAGCGCATCGTCGCGGGCGGTGATGGCACGGCGGAAATCGCCGTCGGTGAAGATGCCCAGGAGGAGGTTGTGGTCGTCGACGATGGCGACTGCGCCGGAGCGGGCGCGTGTCATGGCCAGCAGCGCTTCGCGGACGGTGCATCCGGGGTGGACTGCGGCGGCATGTTCGCCAGTGCGCATGAAGTCCCTGACCGTGAGGGTGATGGTCCTGCCGATGGCGCCTGCGGGGTGGTTGCGGGCAAAATCGTCGAGATTGAAGTGCTGGCAGTCCAGCAGCACCATCGCCAGGGCGTCGCCGAGGGCGGCCAGGGCGGTGGTGGAGGTGGTCGGCGCCAAATTGAACGGACAGGCCTCGCGCGGAATGGTCATCGGCACCGTCAGATCCGAAAATTCGGACAATTTGGAGCCGGGCACTCCGGTGATGGCCACAATCGGCACGCCCATGCGCTTGATCGCCGGCACCACCCGCAGCAGCTCGTCGGTGGATCCCGAATAGCTCACGGCCAGGACGGCATCCAGGGGCGAGACAATCCCCAGGTCGCCATGCATGGCCTCCACCGGGTGCATGAATACCGACCGTGCGCCGGTGGAGGCCAGGGTCGCCGCGATTTTGCGGGAGATGTGGCCGCTTTTGCCGACGCCGGTGAGCACCAGCTTTCCGCCGCGCCGGAAGGTGTCCAGGCACAGCCGCACCAGCGCGATGAAATCCTTGCCCAGGCTTTCCCGGACGCGGTTCACGCCCTCGATTTCAATGTCAAACACCTCGCGCGCACGCTTGAGGACGGCATCGGGATTGATATCGGTGTTGGGAGTCGGAGTCATGGCGGGATTGGCAAGGCGGAAGGGGCGGGGGTACTTGAATCAATTGGATCGCATGCCGGTGCGGCCTTCCCGCAAAACCTGGCGGATTTGCGGGAAGCAACGCTAGAACTCCACTTCACGCGGAGCGCGCGGGAAGGGGATCACATCGCGGATGTTGGCCATGCCGGTGCAGAAGCGCACCATCCGCTCAAAGCCCAGTCCGAATCCGGAGTGGGGGACGCTGCCGAAACGGCGCAGATCCAGATACCACCAGTAGTTTTCCGGCGGCATGCCCATGGCCTTGATCTTGGCTTCCAGGACCTCGAGGCGTTCCTCACGCTGGCTGCCGCCGATGATTTCACCGACTTCCGGCAGCAGCACATCCATGGCCGCCACGGTCTTGCCATCGTCGTTCTGGCGCATGTAGAAGGCCTTGATTTCCTTGGGGTAGTTCATCACGATCACCGGTCCGTCGAAGATCTTCTCCGCCAGATAGCGCTCGTGTTCGCTCTGGAGGTCTTCGCCCCACGCGGCCTTGAACTGGAAATTGCCGTTGTTCTTCTCCAGCAGTTCGATGGCTTCGGTGTAGGTGATCCGGGCGAATTTGGCTTTTGACAACCGGGTGAGGCGCTCCAGAAGCCCCTTTTCGATGCGCTGGTCGCAGAACTTGAGGTCTTCGGGGCATTCGTTGATCACGGCGGTGAAGAGCGCCCGGAGGTAGTCCTCGGCGACATCCGCATCGTCATTGAGGTCGGCAAAGGCGATTTCCGGCTCAATCATCCAGAATTCGGAGAGATGGCGGGTGGTGTTGGACCGTTCGGCCCGGAAGGTGGGGCCGAAGGTGTAGACGCTGCCCAGGGCGCAGGCGTGGGTCTCCGCCTCCAGCTGTCCGGACACCGTCAGGTTCACCGGCTTGCCGAAGAAGTCGCGGCTGAAATCGACCATTCCGGTCTCCGGATCGCGTGGCGGGTTGGCCAGATCCAGCGTGGTGACCTGGAACATCTCGCCGGCGCCCTCGCAATCACTGGCGGTCAGGATGGGCGCGTTGAAATAATAGAATCCGCGCCCCTGGAAGAACTTGTGGGTCGCCATCGCCAGGCAGTTCCGGATCCGCGCCACGCAGCCGAAGGAGTTGGTGCGCGGCCGCAGATGCGCCACTTCGCGCAGGCGCTCAAAGGAGATGCGCCCCTTTCCCAATGGGTAGGAAAGGGGATCGCAGTTGCCAAAGACCGTCAGGCTTTGCGCATGCAGCTCGACTGCCTGTCCGGCGGCGGGGCTCTCCAGCAGCTTGCCGGACACGGCGATGCCGGCGCCGGGATGGAGCTTCAGGACCTCGCCGGTGTAGTTCGGCAGGGTCGCGGGGGCGACGATTTGCAGGTTCTTGAAGCAGGATCCGTCGTTGAGCTCGATGAAGGAGAAGCCGCCTTTGGAGTCACGGCGGGTCCTGACCCAGCCGCAGACCGTCAGGTCGCAACCGAAATCGCGGCATTCCAGCGCCGCGCGAATGGGGGTGTGTTTCATGGTCAATATGAGGTGTTCATTGGCCGTGGCCAGCCGACGGGGCGGTGTCGACGGCCAATGATGGCTTTAGCGATGGCGAAAATGCGTATGACAGGGCGCCGGCCAATCCCCAGAAGACGATGACCAGCGAGTTGATCAGCGGGATGTCTCCGCATACGCCGGCCGGCGCGGCCTGGAAGAACTGCAGCAGCCGTGCTGATGCCGCGTCGCGCAACCCGATGCCGCCAGGCGAAATCGGCAGCAGCCCGGTGACATTGGAAAGCTGGGTGGTGAGGATGTACTGAGGCGGCGTCATGCCGCTTTCGCCCAGGGAACGCCCGATGCAGAAGATGGTCCCGGAGACGGTGAGGTGGATGGCGATCGAGATGGCCAGCGCAAGAAGCAGGGCCAGCCGGTGGCCGCGGTACAGCTCCATGCCGTCATGCATCCTGCCGGCAATCGACGCCATGGCTGGCGGCAGGCGCCGGGACAGCGTCTGCCGGAGCCATTGAACCGGCCGCCATCGGCTCCAGCAGGGCTTGGTCTGGAAGATGACGTAGAGCATGATGGTCCCGAGGCATCCGGCGTTGATGGCGGCGACGCACAGCGCCGGCAGCCAGGCGTCCTGCGACCGGAAGAGCAACAGCAGCTCCTGCAGGCACAGCAGCGTCGCCAGTGCGGCGGCAAAGAAGATCCCGGAAAGGCCGATGATCCGGTCGATCATGTCGACCAGCGCCAGCTGTGGCGATTTTCCGGGATATTTCCGGGCGGCGCAGGCGATTTTGATGAGGTCGCCGGTGACCGATCCGGGGATGATCAGGCTGAAGAAGTTCCCCACCAAGGTGAGCTTGAGCGCCGTCCACAATCCCAGCCGCAGCCCCTGGACATCCAGCAGGATTTTCCAGCGCAGTGCGCCCAGGACCTGGGCCAGGCCGTACAGCAGCACCGCCGCCGCCATCACCGGCATGGCGCAATTGCGCAATGCCCCCAGGACGTCGGCATCCGTGTTCCGCCAGGTCCAATACAGCAGCCCCGCGGCCAGCGCGATGAACGCGGCGCGAATCAGCAGCGGCAACCAGCGATGGGGTGACGACGGCATGGGGGAAAAGTCTTTGGCGTCAGTGTTCGAACAGGTGGCGTCAGGGCGTGGCGTCCGGCATTGAGGCGGGACGGCAAAAAAATGCGGCCGCAGGCAGTGCGTAGCGCAATGAGGCGTCGGCGCCAGCCTGGCCCCTAAAGGCGGGAAAAGCCGGCAAGGCCTACGGGACAGCGTCCTGCCGCCGGCTGCCGCTAGTCCTCGTAGCCGTGGGGATGCGCCTGCTTCCAGGCCCAGGCGGATTCGACGATGTCATCGAGGTTCTCGTATTGGGGCTTCCAGCCCAGGATGGTGCGTGCGGCGGTGGAGTCGGCGATCAGCCGGGCGGGGTCGCCGGGGCGGCGGGGGGCGGTTTCGACCGGGAAGTCATGGCCGCAGACGCGGCGGACGGTGTCAATGACCTGGCGCACGGAGTTGCCGTCGCCGGTGCCGAGATTGAGGCTGCCGCAGAAATCCGACTCCAGGGCCAGCAGGTGCGCCTGGGCCAGGTCGAGCACATGGATGTAGTCGCGGATGCAAGTGCCGTCCGGAGTGTCATAATCATCGCCGTAGATGCAGATCTTCGGGCGTTCGCCGGTGGCGGCCTGCATGATCAGCGGGATGAGGTGGGTTTCCGGGTGATGGTCCTCGCCATGGATGGCAGTGGCGCCTGCGGCATTGAAGTAGCGCAGCGCGGTATATTGCAGTCCCTTGAGCTCGTGCTGCCACTTGAGGATCTTCTCGAACATCAGCTTGGACTCGCCGTAGGGGTTGATGGGGTGTTTCTCCTCGTCCTCGCGGATCGGCACATGCTTGGGCATGCCGTAGGTGGCGGCGGTCGAGGAGAAGACGACCTTGCGCACGCCGTTCACGCTGGCCGCCTCGCAGAGGTTGATGGCATTGGCGGTGTTGTTGCGGAAGTACTTGATCGGATCCTTCATCGATTCGCCGACCTCGATGAAGGCCGCAAAATGGATGATGCCGTCCGGACGGGCCTGGCGGATCGCGTCGTCCAGGGCCTGGTAATCCGCCAGATTGCCGTAGACGAAGCTGGCCCGCGGATCGACTGCGGCGCGATGCCCATTGAGCAGGGCGTCGAACACTGTCACCTGATGGCCATGGTCCAGAAGGTATTCAGTTGTGCAGCTGCCGATGTATCCGGCGCCTCCCGCGACGAAGATATGCATGAACGCTATGGCTCCCTGTATGAATTTGCTTTTTCAGCCGTCCGTGTGCGGAACACACTGCGGCACGGTGGTTAATGTATCCCTGAATCCGTGAAGCTGGCTCCCCGGCGCCGCAATTTCGTCATTTTTTTTGCCTCCGCGCATCCCTCACCCCCCCCCTTCTGCGGACGCCTCAAAATTCCCGGGTTCTGACGCAAAAAAAACGCCAGCGTCATGGCTCCGGGTCTCCGGCTTTTTCGCGGCGCCAGCCGTCCGCCATGGCAGCGGTGCGGTCACTCCAGCAGCATGCAGTCGCCGTAGCTGAAGAAGCGGAAGTGGTTTTCCACGGCGTCGCGGTAGGCCGCCATGACATGGCGGTGGCCGCAGAAGCAGCATACCAGCATGAGAAGCGTGGATTGGGGGAGATGGAAATTGGTCAGCAGGGCGTTCGGGACCTGCGGCCGGTATGGCGGATAGAGGAAGATCTTGGTGCGGCCCGTACCGGGATGGACCAGGTTGGTGCCGGGGATGACACAGCTCTCCAGGGTGCGCACCGAGGTCGTGCCCATGCAGATTACCCGGTGGCCATTGCGGTGGGTGTCGTTGATGATCCCCGCGGCCTCTTCGCTCACATGGTAGCGCTCTTCGTGCATGACATGCGCCTCAACCGTGCTTTCCTCTACCGGCTTGAAGGTCCCGGCGCCGACATGGAGGGTGACTTTGGCGATGCGCACGCCCTTTTCCCTAAGCTGGGCGAGGATCTCGCTGGTCAGATGCAATCCGGCGGTCGGGCAGGCGACTGATCCGGGATTGACGGCGTAGACCGTCTGGTAGCGCTCCTTGTCCGACTCCTCCGGGGCGCGGGTGATGTACGGCGGCAACGGGGTGCTGCCATGCTTTTCCAGCAGGCCCAGGATGTCCTCGGTGTCGAACTGGACAATGCAGGCGCCATCCGGGGCCTTCTCAATGACAGTGAGAGTGGCGTCAGCGCCGTCGATTGCCACTTCGGCGCCGGGCTGCAGGCGCCGTGCGGGTTTCAGGAACACCTGCCAGCGGCTGCCGCCGCGGCTTTCCAGCATGAACACCTGGACCCGGCCGCCGCTGCCGGGGCGATGCCCCCACAAACGGGCGGGAATCACCTTGGTGTCGTTGAGCACCAGACAGTCTCCGGGATGCAGATGGTCGGCAAAATGGCGGAAATCCGAAATCGTGCGCTCGCCGGTGGCACGGCTGACCACCATCATCCTGGCGGCGTCGCGCCGGATCGGCGGATATTGGGCAATGAGCTCCTTCGGGAGCTCGAAATTGAAGTCCGAGACTAGCATGGCATCCGGTGGTAGTACTGGCTTGGCGTGTGCCGGCGGCAATGGGTCCAGGGGCGCGCTAGCGCCCGCCCTTCATGACCCGCTCGGTTTCACGGCGGTCGATCTGCTCCTTCATGGCATCGCGCTTGTCATGCGCGTTCTTGCCGCGCGCCAAGCCGATGTCCAGCTTTATTTTCCCCTTGTCCGTGAAATAGGCGGACAGCGGCACGACAGTGAGCCCCTTGGCCTCCACTGCGCGCTTCAGCCGCGCCAATTCGCGCTTGTGCATCAGCAGCTGCCGTTCGCGGGTGGCATTGTGGTTGTTGATATTGCCCATGGCATACGGGGCGATGTTGGCGCCGGTGAGCCGGGCGTTGCCATGCTGGTCGAAGCGGATATAGGCCTGGGTCAGGGACATGCCGCCGGCACGGCAGGACTTGACTTCGGTGCCGGTAAGCGCCAGCCCCGCCTGCAGCTTCTCAAGCACCGTGTAGTCATGGAAGGCTTTCTTGTTCTGGCAGATATTCTTCATGGTCGGATCCTGCATGAGAAAACGGCATGGATTCGCGAGGTAAGAGGTAATATAATGCGGCGGTGGCGGCGGCTGGCGGCTCCTCCCGGAAAGCAACGCCCCCGGCTGGCGACACCAGTCGGGGGCGTAGGGCAATACATGGAGCGGGCGAACGGATTCGAACCGTCGACAGCTACCTTGGCAAGGTAGCGCTCTACCAACTGAGCTACGCCCGC